>DAOUEJ010000017.1:0-77481 GCA_034430615.1 Anaerolineales bacterium
CGTGTGACTTTGAATGCCCCGCCGTAGGGATCAAGCAGATCTTCACCGAGCAGGTAAACTTGCTCGGATGATCGCAAACACGCTCGAAGGCCCTCGTTGAGCCCTTCCAGCACCGTGTTCATGACTCGATATCCATAGGTGTACCCAGCGAAGCGGGTTGAGCCGGTGGGTCTTGTCCGGCTTGCTCGAACGCCGCCTGAATTTCTCGCTCGACCTCAGTCTCGATCTGCGCCCGTTCACCCGCTTTAAGGCGGGCAGCATGGATATCAAGCGGATCCTGTTCACGATAGCGGGCAATTTCGTGCGGATCGCGCACGTCATCCCCCTTTGAATGGGGTGAAAACCGGTAGGTCTCAAGGATCAAGGCTGCTGGTTTGGCCGACATGCGAACTGCAGCGATCGACTCCTGGCCAAGATCCAGGATCTGGAGGACATCCGTCGTCTGTGCAGCCCTGACCTGTATCCCAAATGCGGCGAAGCGGCCTTCGATCGATCCGGCCAGGTTGTGCTGGATGGATGTGCTCTGGGCATACAGGTTGTTCTCAAGCACAAAGAGCACCGGCACTTCCCACAAGGCAGCCAGATTGAGGCTTTCGTAGACCACGCCCTCGCCAAGCGTGCCGTCTCCCATAAACGCGATTACAACCCGCCCGGATCCTGCCTGCTTTTCGGCGAAAGCCATCCCTACTGCAAGGGGGATCGTACCTCCCAGGATCCCATTGGCATAGAAATCCCGCCACTGGATATGCTGGCTCCCACCACGCCCCCCGCTGACGCCTGTGCTGCGGCCCATCAATTCGGCTGCCAGGGCGTGCATCGAGCCACCGTAAGCCAGGAAATGGCCATGGCAGCGGTGATTGCTTACGACGATATCGCCCACTTCAAGCCACGATAGCACGCCGACTGCATCGGCTTCCTGACCGATATAGGTATGTGTGGTTCCATAGAATTCGCCCAGCGGGAAGCGATCGAGGACCGTTTCTTCGAAACGGCGTATGCGTTGCATCTGGCGGTAGAGTTCCCCGTTTGTAGGAGGCCCCATCAATGCGTCTCCAGGAGGGGTTGGGAGGGAGAAACCAGCGCTGGCAATCATACCACTCTCGGGCAAGATGATACGAGCCGCCCGGTTTGGGCGGCTCGTCTTTATGCCTAACGCTTGTCGGGCAGCTTACATGTTCGCCTTGGCAAAAGCCTCAGCGACAATGCGCCATGCTTCGTGGGTTCCAGCTGGAGCCTTGGTGACTGCGAAATAACGTGCTCGACCCTTGGCGAACCTGGTCTCGATCCGCCAATCCGCACTCTTAAATTTGGTCTTGGACTTCACATCATAGAATTCAAGTGTTTCCTTCATCGTTTTCCTCCTCGGCAAGCGCCTTTATGGGTGATGGATGCTTCAACTTCGTGCTTCATCCTACCTGTCTTTCTCAGTTTACGCAAGGAATGCAAGAAGTCCTACCTGTACAATATATGGACAGGGCTATGGCCCTCCTTCGCTGTCAGCCGGGCCCATAAACTCCGGAGCTGTCGAATGCCCTGGTTGACTGATCCCCTCTCTCCGCAGGACTTTCCACAGCGTACGAGCCATGATCCGTAGGTCAAGCCAGATAGACCAGTTTTCCACATACCACACGTCGAGTTCAAATTTTTCGTCCCAATCGAGCACGTTGCGACCGTGAACCTGTGCCCAGCCCGTTATGCCCGGCAGCACCTCGTGCCGCCGCGCCTGGAAGGGCGTATAGCGGGCGAGGTACTGCATGAGCAAGGGTCTCGGCCCTACCAGGCTCATATCACCTCGCAAGACATTCCATAGCTCCGGCAGCTCATCCAGGCTGAACGAGCGCAAGAAATGGCCGAATGGAGTTAACCGCTGGTCGTCTGGGAGCAGTTCTCCCTTGGGTCCGTAGAGCGTGCGCATGGTTCGGAACTTATACAGGCTGAACGGCTGCCCGTTCAATCCAGGCCGCTGCGGTTTGAATAGCACAGGAGAGCCAAGCCTCCAGCGCACCAGCAGGCCAAGCAGCAGGAATAGGGGAGAGAGCACGAGCAACGCCGGGATCGTGATAAGCAGGTCGAGAGCGCGCTTCTGAGTGGGGACGGCCGTTCGTTTAGCCACGCGAACCAGTCTTTCCGTGCTCAGCCCGTGCCTGCAGATCAAGCATCAGCGCAAGCATCGTGCTTGCCTGCTGCTTTCGTTCAAAATGATCCCGTACATACGCCCTCCCCGCACGCCCCATGCTAGCTGTTGTGTCTGGGTCGTGGGCAAGCGTCAGCACGGCCTGGGCGATTGCCTGCGCATCCCCGGGCTTAACGTAGATACCTCCACCGGAAGATTCGATCACCTCCCGGATGACTCCATCGATCGCCAGGATGACAGGTTTGCCTGCCGCCATATAGTCGAAGACTTTATTCGGGTAGGTCGTTTTATACGCAGGGACAGCCCGCAGGATCCCAAGGCAGGCATCAGCATCAACCATCCACGCTGCAACCGACTGTTTGCCGACTGGCGGGACGAAATGCACATTCGTCAGCCCCAATTCATTGGCCTGCCGCCTTAAGTTTGGCTTCTCCTTGCCACCTCCAAGCAAGACAATGTGGATCTGTGCTTGATCAAGCAGAATCTGCGCTGCACTTAGAACGGTCTCAAGGTCATTCGACATCCCGTGCGCACCGGCGTAGAGCAGGATGAAGGCCTTCTCCAAGCCCAAAGCAGTTCGCAGTGGATGTTCAGAGGATTCGGCAGCAAACATCGCCGTGTCCACCCCGTTGGGAACCAACTCAACCCACCGTGCTCCACGCTGCTTGACGTGCTCAAGATAACCGGGGGAGTTTATGACCACCAGATCAGAGCGGCGGTACAACTTTCGCTCCAACCAACGTGAGAGACGGATCAAGACCGGATTCTTGAGCACACCAACCTCGATCGCAAAGTACGGCCACAAATCCCGCACCTCAAGCAGCAGCGGTTTACGTCTCAATCCGGCAATCCACAGGCTGGATAGGGACTGGAACATGGGTGGGGTCGTCGCCCATACGAGATCAACCTGCCGCACACGCAAGCCGGCAAAGAAGGCCAGGATCATGAAGCTGATAAAGTTGACCATGCGCGCCGGGAACGAATCGTGCCAGGAGGCGAGACTGCGGCAGCGAATTATTTCCACGCCGTATGCATCAAGCTCACGCTCAATCCAGCGCCTGCTTTCGCGTTTCTCGCCGGTAAGATAGCTCACCTGGCCCGTGATGACGGTCACGGCGTGGCCCTGTTGAACAAAGGTACGGGCGAATTCATGGTGGCGAGTACCACCGGGTTCATCCAGTGCAGCAAATGCCTGGTGGATCAGGAGGATGTGCATCTCACCTCATACCGCTTAGCTTGCCACTCAACCCATGCCAGCATAGCCCCACTGCCGGGGTCATCCGCCCATCCCAGACGGGGAGGCAACGTCTTAACATGACCCAGCCTCCAGACCGTGCTCATTCGGGCCGGGAGCGCTATCCTGGTCTCATACTGGACCTGCAACGCCGGTTCGCGCAGAGCATACGTCGCTGACCACCATCCCCTGAGCGCCGTGTCCGCGCCCCCTGCCTCACCGGCCAATTGCTCGCCATTACGGTAGATCTTCGGCTCAGCCAGAGGCCCATCGGTGGAGATGATAATCGGGCCAGGGAGGGTTTGAAGCTCGAGCGCATTCCCTGCAAGCGCCCAGACCCCATCAGGCAGCAGCCAGTTAACCTGGATGAGATGTTCGCCAGTTCCCCAAAGCTGGTCTGCAATCAACCAGGTGTCATTTCCACACGCAAGCACTCCGCGCTGGTGGCGGATCCCTTTCGGGCGGAAACCTGTATGCACCGCTTGCATGAATGATACTTCGCCGTCAGATGATTGCCAGCGACAGATAACCTGCGCCCGGCTCCAGCCCAGCCAAAGGAACCGGCCTGCGTGCAGCATAGGCTCGACTCCATCCACACGCAGCGTATTATGGCACCATGCACCGCTGAACGGATTTTGCCAGGGTTGTGGCGCGTTATACAGGTATGTTCCGGCATCCAATGCAATGTTGCTGCCCTGCCACCAGAGATCGACGTGCATCTGATCGCTGTGGCCCGGTCGCGTCTTGAATGTTGCGGCACGCAGGATCGCCCGTGCCTCACCCTGCTCCAGTGTGAACAACCCGCTTTGCTTGAAGCTCTCTTGTTTCAGAGGGATCCCGGCCACCTGGGCGCCGTCCTCGCCGGGAAGCACACCCATCCACAGCGCCAATTCATCCCATGGCCCTGGTTCCAACACACGCTTCCCGTACAAGAAGCACCCCGCTGCCTGCAGCGTCGGACGATAGTCCTGGAGCGGTTGATCGCTGAGGGGGAGGAGAGTGGCTCCGTCATTGGGACCAAAATTAGGTAAATGGCCACTATCAAGATGCATTTGGGAAGCGAGCCAGACCACCATCGAACGCAGCGCCTCAAGCGCCGCATCAGGCAAGGGCTGCCCGCATTGCTTGGAGACCTGCGCTGCCCACAACCCGGCCTGGAGCGCAAGGCGATGGTAGTTCGCGGAATGCTGTATGTAGCCCCCGTCCCTGAAAACCTGCCGATCTAACGCGGCGAGCAGCGTCCGCCGGCCGTGACGCACCCAATGCTGCGCTTGCTGAAGTTCAGGACAGCTCAGCCCGATCACGAGCAGCGCGACCGATTCAAGTAACAGATGGTTGTTATCCTGGGCACGGGCGTAGATCATGGTTGGCGGGATACGGACAGCATGGGCGCCGATCACATGAACCAGCAACTGCATTCGCGCGGGGTAGTTCTTCCAATACTGCTCAAAACCATGCAGCGCGAAAACCAATGCCAGCGCCCGGATCGCAACCTCCTGGGCGGAATACCAGTGCAGACCCTGGTTGGGGGGATTGGCCTTGCGCCACGAGTCGAATATACGCCAGAATTCGTCCGCCGCATCCGAACTGAGCCCCAGGTGGTAGCCCCTGACCAGATCGAAAACCCAGGCGAAGCGTGCCGGCTCCCAGAGCAATTTAACATCCCCCGGAAGATCATCCAGGTGATAGATGCTCCAATGCTGGTCCATCGCCAACAGGTTCTCGCTATATCCACTCTCAAGCCCTGGGAGCAGGTTCCAGGCAGGAGGATTCCCCAACTGGATGGTCCTCCCCCCGAAGATGGTGAACTCGCCCCTGCCAATCTGCTGCACTCGCTCGAGCAGATCCTGCTTGCTCTGCGTGCTTTTCTGCGATAGCACTTCCTTAACTTGATCGACTTGAAATGGGGCGGGCGGAGCATGCTTCGAGCGCCAGCGCATGTAATCCTGGGGGTCGGTAGGAACACCGCGCTTGAAACCTGAAGAGCGCCGAGGATCCTGGGCGTGCCGGATCGGCGTCCTCCACCGGTACCAACCGCTGCGGAGGGCGATACGGTAGATCGCCAAGCGCAGCAATGGCCCGGGTCCAAGTTCACCCAGGGCTAGCAGGAAAAGCTTTATCATCAGGTTTATGCAAGCGGCGGAGGTTCAATATCCACTGGCTGATGGGATCGGAGTGATTCGAGTCCGGCAAATGAGGCCTGGGTGACTGCAAAGAGTTGATCATAAGGGATGGTGGGCGGGCCTCCGGCCTCGATGGCTTGGGAAAAGGCGAGCCACTGGGCTCGATGACCCTTATCCTGACGAAGCCAGGCACGTTCAACCCTGCGTCGGCCACCGGCGACGAGTTCGAGCCGCCGGAAGTCGTCCAGGATCGCTGCCCGCCCTCCTCCAAAAACCTCCAGCCTCTCCTTCGGTAGCGCACGGTCGCCGTTGGCGACATATAGCACCTGACCCACCGAGCCGTTGGCGAACTCGATGGTGAGGCTGAAGTTATCCTCTTTGTAACTCCCTTGATCGGGCAGAGCGCTCACCGTCACACGTTGTGGAAGCTGATTAGCGATATGCGTGAGCAGATCAATGAAGTGGCAGGCTTCCCCGATCAGGCGTCCCCCTCCGATCTGCGGGTCATGCAGCCAGTGCGTGGGGGGCAACGGGCCGGCATTGACCCGATAGGTCATCGCCAGCGGTTCGCTGCTCTTCTCGAAAAAGCGTTTGAGGCTGACGACGAGTGGGGCGAAACGGCGATTAAAACCCACTGTTAGCAATCGATCGCTCAACCGCAGAGCCTCTACGATGCCGGCCAGTTGTTCTTGATCCAACGCGAGCGGTTTTTCACAGAAGACATGTTTGCCTGCGGCTAGCCCGGCGATGACTTGCTCAGCATGCAGGTTATGGCGCGTGAGGATGGCCAGCGTGTTGATGTCCTCGGCCGCAAGCAGCGCTTCCAGATCCGTGGTCGCCCGATCAAAACCAAACTTCCGCCCTACGCTAGTTGCGTTCATCCCGCGTGCGCTTGCCAGCGAGACCAGCTCCACCCCCGGCGTACGTCGCAGTGCTGGCAGCAGTACACCGCTGGCGAAATTGCCCGCACCGATAACGCCCACCCGGACGACACCATCGCGATGGCCGCCAGTCCTAAGCACGACCGTGCCTGCCGAAGCCGGTACCTGCCCCTGATCGGGGTAGTGCAGCAAGACCGCAAGGAATGGATCTGCATGCTCGTCCTGGATCAACTGGTAAGCTTTCTCAGCCTGCTCAATCGGGAAGCGGTGTGTAATGAGGGGGTGGACATCGAGCAACCCGCGCGCCTGCAAATCCAGGAACCCGGCCAGGTTGCGCCCTTCGCTCCAGCGTACATATGCGGGTGGGTAGTCCAGCCCAGCCTCCTCATAGGATGGATCGTACCTGCCTGGCCCATAGGAGCGCGAGATTAGAAACGTGATTTCCTTCTCGTAGTAGATCTTGCGCGGCAGCTCGGTTCCAACAACGCCGGTGGCGACGACTGTGCCCCGGTCACGGGCGATGGCTCCTGCCAGTTCGACTGTATCATTCGAGGGGGTATCAGCGCAGATCTGGACCAAGTCAAACCCCAGCCCTGAAGAAAACGCATGGGCAGCCTCGATCGCACCTGGCCGCTCCGCTGCTTCGAAGCCAAGCTCTTGAGCACGCTTGACGCGTTGCGGATCAAGATCAATCCCAAATACCCGGCAGCCAGCCGCGCGGGCGATGAGCGCTGCCAGCAAGCCGAGCAGCCCCAAACCTATTATCGCAACCCGTTCACCGACACTCGTCTGCCCCAACCGGAAGCCATGCATTGCGATCGCTCCCAGGGTGGCAAAGGCACCGCTCTCAAAGTCCACCTCGTCCGGAATGGGCACCATCAGGTTTCTTGGTATGACGACGAATTCAGCATGGACAGCAAAACCGCCACCCGCACAGGCCACGCGCTGGCCTACCTTGAACCCCTGCATCCCGCCACCAAGTGCAATGATGGTACCGGCACTTGCATAACCAAGCGGCATGGGTTGGTCGAGCCGGTTTTGGACCGCTTCCAGCGTCGTGAGCATGCCTTCACGCAGCGACTTATCAATCACTTGCCGGACGAGATCAGGCCGGGAGCGCGCTTTCCCAAGCAGGCTCCTCCCGGCAAACTCGACCAGCGAGCGCTCCGTTCCGGCCGAGACAAGCGAAGCCGCATTCCGAACCAGGGCCGTCCCAGGCAATACGCGGGGGACTGGCACATCCTGTACCGTTGTGGATCCACTGCGGATATCTTGCACAACTTGCTTCATGGTCCTACCTGCATCAGCTTTTGCCTGCGCTTATTGACATGGGATCAGGCGGATTATAGCATCCAGAGCCTAAGCGCCACATGCTCTCGCCAGGCATCCATCACTTGATGGGAGCGGACGAACCTTTGACTGCCTTCTCTGCCAACGTCAGTAGCCTTGGATGCATCACGAAGTATTGCCGTCCATCTCCAGGCCGCTGCGGTCGGGGTTTAAGCGTGCCCTGCTGCAGCCCGTGCACACTCTCTACCATGAGCGAAACCATGCGGGGCTCCAATCGCTTCCGGATTCCGTCAATACTGTCTCCCGGTTGGATCTGCTCTATATGTTTCATCAGGATCGGTCCAGTGTCGACCCCGGGATCCATGATGTGCGTTGTCAACCCCACGCTCCCTGACCCTGCTCCCTCGAGAAGAGCCCACTCGACAACATCCATGCCGCGATAGCGGGGCAGGATCCCCGAATGACAGTTGAGCACACCCAGGGGTGCCAACTCGAGGATGTTGCGGCGCACCAGCCCGCCGCCAGTGAACACAATCAGATCCGGGAGAAGCCTGCGTAGAAAGCGTTCCGTATGTGGATGGTTGTGCTCAAGCGTCGTGGCGCAAGGAATCCCCCAGCGGCGGGCATCACTCTTTAATGAGCCGCTCTGAAGTCCGAGGTCACGCACAAGCGTGCGCATTGTAGCCGGGTCATCCTCGGAGTAGACTGCTTCGCCCAGGATCAACTTCTGGTGGATCTTCCACAGTAAGCGCGGCCCATCACGCCGGAGTTCGGAACGGAAACGTGACCAGGAGAACATGCTTCGGATCACGACTCCGACCAATTCGATCCCCTCTATCTCTCTCAAGAGAGATGCCGTTGCTCTCGCGTAATAACTGGATGGCGTGGGTGAGAGTAATGCGACCCGCATCAGGCCCTGACCTTACTCAGCGCCAGATCCTGCTCTGCCAGGGCGCGTAAGTAAAGGATATGAGGCAGATCAGGCTGGAACCGGCGATGTGCGCGATAAGCAAAATCATTTAATTTAAGTGCAGCGTTCAGGTAGCGCAGATCGCCCAGAATATCCGATGCTCTAGCCAATAGGATTGCCGCCTGGTGTTTCTCCAACCACAGATCATCCCCACTGGTCCCCGCTATGGGGGGGAAGGCCTGAGTCCGTCGGAGCTCAACATGGCGCATCATGCGCTCAATACACTCGAGAACAAAATCACCTGCGGACAACCCCTCCAATTCCAGCAGGGAGGCAAGCATAGCGGATGTTCCCATTGGAATGCCGGCCCGGGATACAGGTATGCGGCCCGCCAACCCCTCCCTCCAAGCCTCCGCCGCGCCGTGCGTTGGAAGCACAGTGTCGCGATCAAGCGATTCGGGTGGCTGCATCGGGTCGAGGTAACCCAATTCTGCGAGCAGGTTGAGCGTAAGGCGGGCATGCGCTGCCCAGTCAGGCGAGCGTGCCTCGATGATCCCAAGGCTTACTCTCAATCCCCGGCTGCCACGCGCAAGGCACTCAACCACCTCAGCCGTGCTTCGAGTCGGATCGAGCACGGACTCGCCTAAGTGCAGGAGCGGGCTGACCAAGCTGCGTATCAACCCCGTACCCTCTCGATTTCAAGCCGGGCGCTGCTACCGTCCAGACCTCGCAGCCCCTCACCGCTGATATGAAGTTCGCTAATCTCCATCGGTCCAGCTGGGCAGCTAATGACGCCATATTTGAAGACTTTCATCGGGCGCCAGAAGTCCTTCTCAAACTGATGGATTTCCTGCCAATGAAAAGCATCCTCGCTAACCAGCACGGCTGCACTCGTCCGAAGCACTGCCGGGCCGGGCTCAACGGTCGTGAAAGCGATGTGGGTGCCTTCGCTCGTGCTCGTGCCATACCATGCCGGAGCCCCAAGGGTAGCTCCTTGTTCTACCTTACCGGTGGCACGCTCCATGCGAAATGCGTGGTTGGGTTCAAGCTGGCTATCGGTCAGCCAGCAAACGTGGTCGGGTGTGAAGAACAAGCGGACTGCCCGCCATGATTGCCCGCCAGCGCCAATCTGTTCCAACGATTGAAAGCGATCGCGTGTACGGAAGAAAAAGCACTCGCCCTCCTTGTCTCCCGTCGTGACCCAGAGCGCCTGCTCGTCGAACGGGTCACGATAAACGCCGTGTACATGGCGAATGGCGCCAGCCGGAAAAGTGTGTGCGATCTGCCAATCCTCTAACTCGGGGTCTAGGCGCCAGATCCTGACAGGAGCGCGCGTGGGGTTCATGAAGTATTCCCCAATATACATCCATCCTTCAGCGTCTTCACATATCCCGCCATGCAGCACGCTGTCTCCCTGGATGCGAAAGAGTGGGATCGGAGCCTCTCGGGCCTGGACGCGGTAGACCGTAGAACTACGGATGGCGAGCACCTTTGACCGGGCATTGACGTACACATTCGCCTTATCAGCGCGCAGAGCGCGGGCGGCGGGTCGACTGAAAGCCAGCCCGTCCCGCCGCCATACAAAAGGCAACCGCCCGATTTCATGCCACTCGCCAGAAGAACCCTTCCGCAGGATCCTGCGGCCGTTGGTGCCCCAGAGCGTGCCATCGGCCTGGCGCTGATGCAAAATCGCCACCCCTTCGTCAGGTATGAGGCATGCAAGTCGGAAGTGGGCCGGCCCGTTATCCATCCCGGAGCTACCCCTCATCATGATCGCAGGTCCAAACCATGCGAATCTCCCCCTCCATCCGCCAGCAGCGCCCGGTAAAACGTATCCGCCCGGGTCGCGCTGCTGGCGCGCGCGGCCCTAGTCTCGATCAACTCAAGGTTGATCAGCATGGCGCGCTCGCGGAGGGCAGGATCGCGTATAGCCTGCACGACAGCACTCGCCAGCAGACGC
Source organism: Anaerolineales bacterium (assembly GCA_034430615.1). Taxonomy (GTDB): domain Bacteria; phylum Chloroflexota; class Anaerolineae; order Anaerolineales; family E44-bin32; genus E44-bin32. The sequence continues at coordinate 10,533 of DAOUEJ010000017.1, forward strand.
GGTTCGCTGGCCGAGGTCAGCGTGCCATTCTCACCATCGGTGATCCATTCCCGCAGCGATTCGAGATCGCTGACAACTGGGTAGCAACCACATGCGATCGATTCCAGGAAGGTGTTCGGCGTGCCATCATGCTCGCTGGGAGAGATCATGACCCAGGAACGCTGATAGATCGCAGCCAGCTCCTTGGGTTCAAGCCGCGGGAGCAGGTACACCGATGGCTGCAGCCCGAGTTCGCTGACCCAGGCCTCAGCCTCGCTGACACCCGCCATGGCGGGACAGAGTACGACTGTGGCTGGTTCTTCACGTAATATCAGCGGGATCGCCTGGAAGAATGTGTCGTTGCGCACGTAGGCACGGAAACCGCGCGGGTTGACCAGTACAGGAGCATCGGGGTGGATAGAGCGCAGGATCGAGCGCAAACCATCCCCCAGCAGCCTCAACTCGGGCTTGCCTGGGTAGAAGATGCTCCCATCGATCCCACCACTCCCGGGCAGGATCATCACCGGGCGCGCTGGTGGATAACCCCATTCACGAGCCAGGTGCGCATCCCGGGCGCAATCAGTGTGCAAACCATCTGCCTGATGGAGAGCATGGCGCGTACTTGAGGCCATGAGTGGAGACGAATTCGCGTGAAGTGTAAAATCATTCCCCCACACCGACACCACCAGTGGTTGGGTTGGCCTGGCAGCTGCTGCGAGCATGCCCTCGAATGGGATACGCAGCGCATGCACGATCTCAGGCTCAATCGATTTTAGGTACGCCCGCAGACGACGGGCAGCAGGCTGGATGGTCAGTGGACCTACCCAATGGCGCAGCGTCGCGCGCAGCGGGATGCCGGAAGCCCCACCGGGTGCGCTTCCGCCGCGTGGGTCACGTGTGAACTGGCTCAACGCCACCGGGATATGGGCGTACGAAGTCAGCCCTTCTGGAGGGTCACAACTGAAGGTCGAGATCAAGTGGACCTCATGCCCACGATCGATGAACAACGCCATCCAGCTGCGTGCAGTCGGGCTGCGACCATCCGCGACAAAGGCTAATTTCATACTCAACGTTCCCGCACCCGGTTCATCGCCTGGACAAAGACCTCCGTCATCCGTTCGATATTGAATCGATCTAGGACGAGGGCATGCGAACGTTTGCCCATTTGCTTGAGTCGGGCCGGGTCGCTCAGGGCCGACTCGATTGCCATGCGTAAGGCAACCGGATCATCGACCGGTATAAGCCAGCCGTTGTCGGCGGAGATCAGATCACGTTCGGTGCCGTCCCCTTCCGCAACAATGACGGGCAACCCGGCAGCCATGGCCTCCTGCACTGCAAGCCCACCTGTGCCCGGGAGGACGAATAAGTCAGCCCAGGCAAAACTGTCCTGCAGCGCCTGGTCATACAAGGAGCCGGTAAACTCAGACGTGGGGCAAATATCCCCGGCCAGTTGCTCGAGCTTTGCTCGGTCCAATCCGTCCCCGACGACCCTCACCGCCACGGGTTGGGTGAGCTGCGCACATGCTTCAAGCAGCACATCGACGCGTTTGCGCGCCTGAAGACGACCGACAAACAGAATCCTGGCTGGCCGCTCGACGAGGGGTTCCCGGTCGGGCAGAGCTGTGGGTGGCCCCGACACGGCGTTTCCAGCCACGAAAATAAGCTCCGGATTGACACCCAGGATACGGAATTCCTCGGCGCCCTGTTCGCTGTAGGCGATCAAGGCATCGAAACGTGCGAGGAACCTGCGGCGGACGATCCGCCGCAGCCCGGGCGTTGGGCCCTGCTGTCCGGCCGCACCGAGGCCCCATCCGATCACCGCTCTCCCTTTTTGGCGCATCCAGGTGATCCCCGCCCGGCTTGAAAGGTAGCGCGGGTTCGCTTCCATGATGAGCACTTCCGGTGACCAGCGCTCCAACCAGCGCAGCAGCCCGGTTTGGTAGCACAAGTACGCGGGCCCGGAGAAGAGATGCAGATTGCGAGCCCGCACCAGGTCAACCCCGTCAAGATCCGGCGTGGAGGGGATCGACTCGCGAGGGCGTGCCTCGCCAGCAAAGACGCTCAATCCCCCTGAGCAGGCGTGACCCAGCATTTTAAAGAAGGGCGCGCGGTATGTCGGAATGACGCGCTGCTGCAGTCCCGCTCGCCCCGTGAACTGCTCGTTCGGCATGCCTCAGCTCCACCCCAGTGCGCCCAGATATCCCGTGACCATCGTATCCAACCCTAAACCGTTTTCTGCCCGGCGGCGCGCTGCCCGCCTATAGGCAGGCTGTTCACGGAAAATCCGGATTGCCGCATCTGCCAGGTTCTCGGTGTCAGGGGAATCCAGGTTCCAGGAGTCCCCTCCATAAGGGACGACTTCGCCGGCGCCCTCTGTCACGAGCTCCCTAAGCGCACCCGTGTCGTAACCCAGGACGGGCAGCCCGCATGCGAGCGCCTCGATCACGGCGTTCGGGCAGGCCGGGTGCAGATCGGAAGCGAACAACATGTGTGCAGAACGATCGAGCTCCGGCACGTGCTCAGCCGGCACCCAGCCCCGCCAATCGATCGGGACAGCAGCTTGCGCCTCAAGCGACGCCTGCAGGCCGGACGCAGCCTTGCCGGCGATCGTTAATTCGACCGGCTCCCCGATACGCACCTGTACCCTGCCCGCAAGGTCAAGCGCATGCTTAAGGCCGATCTCGTAGCCTCCACCCAGATGCCCTTCGACAACCAGCAGCCGCATGCGCTCGGGAGGCGTTCCTTCACCCGTTGGTGTATACCGATCGAGATCCACCCCGTTCAGCACAACCGAATTCGGAACCGGTGCTATGCCATGGACACGCTCCCACCATTCCCGGGCGAACTCGCTCTGATACACAATATGGCTCGCCAACCGGTTCCGGATCGAAACTAGCAGCAAATTCGCCAGTTCCGCCCGCAGGTAGTGCCGCACACCCGTGTTCCGTTTGCGCTGGATCCAGTTCATCCCGTTCAAGCGCTGGATGATCGGGATGCCCCGCCTGCGTGCGCGGTTCAACCCGGCCAGCTGGCGCGTCCCACCAATGACCAGGATCGCATCGTAGGGTTCGTCATCAAGACTGTTGCTCACCTGATGCCCGCGTGCAGCCAGTCCGGCCTGCATCTTCGCCCGAAAGGAAACCATGCCGCCGACCCCGGTCATTATCGGCAGCAGGCACAGACGTCGCTTGTTTGTTGTGGAGGAGGAACTCATAGGAACACCACGTTCACACGTGATAGGAGCCCGGAGATCCGGGTAGACAAATTCGAGATGTTTTCATGATCGCTGGCCGATCCGCCGGGCAGGAACCCCGGCCCAGATCTCGCTCTCACCCGTCGATTGGAGCAAGACAGCATTCGCGCCCAGCACTGTGCCTGCTGCCACAGTCAGGACCCCCTCATCACACAACACTTTCGAGCCAGGGGAGAGGATTACGTCATCCTCGATCACGACGCCCTCGAAGCTTGATTCTGTGCTCACCCGATAGATGTCCCCCCGGCCGATGGTCACGCCGGGGTAGATCTTCACCCGCGCGCCGATGCGTGTTTCCGGGTGGACCACGACGCCAAAACCGCCGTGCACAAGGCTGAAATCCTCGCCGATTTGGACCGAAGGCGGGATCTCAGCTCCGAGCATTTTCAGCACCAAGTACGCCAGACGCCCCAGGAGTGGGGTGTTCCTGGCGTAAACCAGGCGGCTGTACACGTCGCGCTTCACAGCACCTGCCATTAGACTTTCCCGGCGGCGAGCAGCGCGTCCACGATCTTACGGGCGGCCTGCCCATCCCCATAGGGATTCACGGCCTGCGCCATCGCCTGATAGGCAAGTGGGTCTTCCAGCAGAGCGGACGCTTCGGCGAGGATCTTCTTCCGATCGCTCCCCACCAACCGCGCCGTTCCGGCTTTGATCGCCTCCGGTCGTTCGGTGACTTCGCGCATGACAAGAACCGGCTTCCCCAACGCCGGCGCTTCCTCCTGCAGACCTCCCGAATCGGTCAGCACGAAGGAAGCCCGTTTGATGGCCTGCACCATGTCGCGATAATCGAGCGGTTCGGTCAGTGTGATATTCGGAAGATCACCCAGAATCTCGTGGGCAGGTCCGTGGACGTTCGGATTGAGATGGACCGGATAAAGAATATGCACCTGGTCCTCATAGCGGGAGGCAAGGTCCCGGATGGCCTCCAGGATCTCCTTGAGCGGAGATCCGAAATTCTCCCGGCGGTGAGCCGTTACCAGGATCAGCGTTTTATCCACGGGAAGCTCACTGAGCGGCCCCTGGCCATCCGTATAGGGCTGGCCGGCCACTTCAAGCAAGGCATCGATGACCGGGTTGCCCGTGATTACGATATCCTTCGCCAGTACCCCCTCCGACAGCAAACGATCTCGAGCTTCTGCCGTGGGTGCGAAATGCAGGTCTGCGATCACGCTGGCAACTCGCCGGTTAATCTCCTCCGGGAAGGGCTGCCATTTATCGCCCGTCCTGAGCCCCGCCTCGACGTGTCCCAGTTTTACCCGGTGGTAGTAGGCGAGCAAGCTGGCCGCCATGACGGTTGTCGTATCCCCCTGCACCAGTACCCAATCCGGCCTCAGGTCATCCAGCACAGGGTCCAAGGCTTGCAGGATGCCTGCTGTCAACCCGGCCAAGTCCTGATCGGGTGTCATCAGGTTGAGATCAACATCGGGCACGATCTCAAACAATGAAAGGATCTGGTCAAGCATCTGGCGGTGCTGGGCAGTCACACAGACAAATGCCTTGACCCCGGGTGTCTCGGCCAGGCGTCGTACCACCGGGGCCATCTTGACCGCTTCCGGCCGCGTGCCGAAGATGCTCAGGACACGCATCGGTGTCTCAACCATCCGCCTGCCTCACACCGATCGTGAAAAGACGGAAACCCGCTCGTTCCCAGGCTGCTTTCTCGAAGATGCGGCGGGTATCGACAATGGTGCGGGCCTGGGTCATGCTCGCAACTGCGACCGGTTCCAGCGCCCGAAATTGTTCATGATCCACCAGGAGCAGGATCGCCTCAGCCTCAACGAGCGCAGACTGGAGTGTCCCGGCGGCTTGTGCACCTTCGGCTGTGGCTTGAAGTGCGAAGGGTTCAAACGTCGCCACCCGCGCGCCTGCCTGGACCAGCAAGCGGACGACTTCCAACGCCGGACTTTCACGCAGGTCATCCACATTGGCTTTGTAGCTCAAACCCAGTGCCGCGATGCGCTTGCCGTCCAGTTTGCCCAACGCGCGCCGGATGAGCTCGAGCACCACAGCCGGTTGACCATCGTTGACGACACGCGCCTGACGAATCAAACCACTGACTTCAGGTGCGGCCTCGACCAGGAACCACGGATCGACGCTGATGCAGTGCCCGCCAACGCCCGGTCCCGGGTTCAAAATCTCGACTCGTGGATGCAGGTTGGCCAATTCAATCGCCCGCCATATATCGATACCGAAAGTATCACCGAGCCGCGAAAACTCGTTGGCGATGGCAATGTTCACATCGCGGTAGGTATTCTCCATGAGCTTCACCATCTCGGCGGTAGTCGAGTCGGTGAGCAGGATTTCGCCCCGCACAAAGCTGGCGTAAAGATCACGGCCAGCCTCGGAGGAGGCCTGGTTTACACCACCGATGACGCGGGCGTTCTCGATCAACTCGTGCAGGATCTTGCCTGGCAGCACTCGCTCCGGTGAATACGCCAGGAAGAAATCCTCCCCGGCCGATAGCCCGCTTTGCTCGAGTATCGGCGCAAGCAGATCGAGGGTTGTGCGCGGTGGCGAAGTTGACTCAAGCACCACCAGATTGCCGCGCTGCAAGTGCGGAACGATCGACTCGGTGGCGGAGCGCACGTATTGCATATCGGCTCGTTTGTCATCCGTGATCGGGGTAGGAACAGCAATGATGAACGCATCGGCCGGTCCGGGCGCTTCGCTGACCGTTAGGTTGCCTGATCGAAAGGCGGCCTGCACCAGGGCCCGTAAACCCGGCTCCTGGATGTGGATCTCACCATTTCGCAGGACATCCACAACCTGGCTGTTGACATCGACCCCGAGTACCCGCATGCCATGCGTCGCAAAAGTGCTTGCGGTTGGCAGGCCGATGTATCCCAGGCCGAGGATACAAAGAGTATTGAACGGCACATCTGCCTCCAAAAATTGACGAGCTTATTATCCCATATCCCTCAAATGCCCGGAAATCAGGGCAAGAGACCTGGTCTGGCTCAGACATGTGCCTGGTTTCCTGCGTTACAATCGTGTTCATGCGTCCCACAGCAGCGCACAAGCTTTGGGTCTGGCTTGCCGGCTTGTTCCTCCTCTTTATCAGCATGATCATCCTCGCCGCTGACCTTGGATTGGCTGGAAGGATCTTCGCCTGGATCGTGTATGTGCCCGGGCAGGACGTCACCGCTCATTTCATCTTGATCGGTGGGCTGGCGATATTGGTTAACCTGGCCTTGGACCGCCGGGCTTTGACCCTCTCCGGAAGATCGATTCAACTGGGTAGCGTGGTCATACTTCTGTTGGTCACGCTGGAGGAATTCAGCCAGATGTGGATCCGTACGCGCGGTTTTTCTCTTTTCGACCTTTCCGCCGATTGGCTCGGGGTTTGGCTTCTGGGTGGTTGGGGATCTGCTAGATTGAAGGCACGTTTCAACCCGGAAACCAGGAGGCTGCCCTCGCCTGATCCCTAGTTGGATCGGATCCCGCGGTCATCGGGCGAAGCTTGTATGCCAGGCAGCGATTCCTGCAGCCTTCACCCCTGAGAGGCTCTGCAACGTGTACAATAGGCCGGTCAAGAAAGTGGAGGCCGTATGGCGTGGCGCATTCTGCTGACTGACGGCCTCGCTCAAGAAGGCCGGGACATTCTTCAAGCTGAGGCTGAAGTGATCGAATCCAACCTGGCTGATGAACTCGGCGCAGTCGATGCCGTCATCATCCGCAGCCGGACTCGTCTTAACCGCAGCGATATCGCGCTGGGGATTCCGCGCCTGAAGGTGATTGGCCGGGCTGGCGTAGGCGTTGACAACATCGACCTCGAGGCCGCAAAGGACAACCGGGTAGTGGTGGTCAACGCGCCAGAAGCCACGACCATCGCCGTTGCCGAGCACACTCTCGCGCTGATGCTTGCCCTTGCCCGACATCTCCCGGCTGCCGATGCGAGTATGCACGCCGGTGCCTGGGAGAAGTCCGCATATACCGGGGACGAATTACACGGGAAGACTTTGGGCTTGATCGGCCTCGGCCGGATAGGTTCAGCGGTAGCCGATCTGGCCCGGGTCTTCGGGATGCAAATCCTGGCTTATGATCCCTTCCTCGATGCGGATGATGTCCGGTCCAGGGGCGCTGAGCCGGTTGAATTGGCAGAACTGTTGCAAACGGCCGATATCGTCAGTGTCCACGTTCCGCACATGGAGACTACACACCATTTGCTTGGCCCGCAGCGATTGCCGCTGATGAAACACGGCGCCTGGTTGATCTCGACCTCGCGCGGCGGGGTCATCGATGAACAGGCTTTACTCGAAACGCTCGAGACAGGGCAGGTGGGCAGGGCCGCACTTGATGTCTTCGCCCAGGAGCCACCGCTCGGCTCAGCCCTGCTCAAGCAGGCAAACATGATACTCACACCCCATATCGGTGGCCAGACCCACGGGGCGCAATCTCGCGTGGCGGAGGAGATTGCGAACGAGGTGCTGGCAGCGCTGCGTGGTGACAACCTGCGCTGGCGCGTTATTTAGAGCTACTCAGATAGGAGATACGATGGGCAAAAAAATCGAGGCTCTGCGTGAATTACTGGGTGTTGTCGCGGACCTAACCGCGGCGGCAGCCTTGCTTGGTTGGGATCAGCAGACATACATGCCGTCCGGCGCAGCCGGCGGGCGCGCAATGCAGTTAGCCACCCTGAGCACGTTGGCGCATGAGCATTTCGTATCCGACGAGATGGGGGCCGCGATAGAAGCAGCCAAGGCTGAAGCCAAGGACCTTGCACCCGATTCGGACGAGGCGCGCCTGGTGCGAAAGACCGAGCACGATTACTTGAAAGAGATCAAGGTCCCTTCATCCTGGGTGAGTGAATACTCACGTGCGACCGCCATGGCCCACCAGGACTGGGAGCAAGCAAGAGCCGAGGCGGACTTCAAACGCTTCCAGCCTCACTTAGAAAAGATCGTCGAACTCCGGCGCCATTATGCGGATTTCTTCGCACCCTATGACCATCTCTACGATCCACTGCTTGATGATTTTGAACCCGGGATGAAGACCGCCGAGGTGAAAGCCGTCTTCGACGCCCTCCGGCCGCGTCAGGTCGAACTGGTCCAGGCGATCTTCGAACAAGGCCGGCCGGTGGACGATTCCTTCCTGCACCTGAACTACGATCTCGACAAGCAGTGGAATTTCGGGGTTGAGGTCATCACAGCGTTCGGCTACGATTTTAAACGTGGCCGGCAGGATAAGGCCGTCCACCCCTTCACGACCTCTTTCGGGCTCGACGATGTCCGCATCACCACCCGGCTGTATGAAGACTACTTCAGCACCGCGCTGACGGGGACCATGCACGAGGCCGGTCATGCCCTGTACGAGCAGGGAATAAAATCGACCCTCGGACGCACGCCGTTGGAGGCCGGGGCTTCACTGGGGATGCACGAATCGCAATCCCGGATGTGGGAGAACCTGATCGGACGCAGCAAGCCGTTCTGGAAGGCCTACTTCCCCAAACTGCAGGGTGTCTTCCCGCAACAGCTTGGCAACGTCGCAATGGAAGATTTCTACCGGGCGATGAATAAAGTCGAACGGACATATATCCGTGTCGACGCTGATGAAGCGACCTATAACCTGCACATCATGCTGCGCTTTGAATTGGAGATAGCACTGATGGACGGATCCCTGGCAGTAAAGGATCTTCCCGAAGCGTGGAATACCAAGTTCGAAGATTTTCTGGGCATCATCCCGCCCGATGATGCAAAGGGTGTGCTTCAGGATGTGCACTGGTCGGGTGGCATGATCGGCTATTTCCCCACCTACTCTCTCGGGAACTTGATGGCCGCTCAACTGTGGGAGAAGATCGGCCAGGACATACCCAACCTGGAAGAGCAGATCGAACGCGGGCAGTTCGGCGCACTTCTGGGATGGCTGCGCGAGAATATCCACCAACATGGCGCGAAATTTGAGCCGATCGAACTTCTCACGCGCGTAACCGGTAAAGGCCTGGATGCAGATCCCTATATGCGCTATCTGACGGGCAAGTACTCGGAGATCTACGAGCTCTAAACTCCTGAGGAAGTTGATGGAGGCCGGATTGACACTCACCACATTTCATGACGCGTTGGCCAACTCCGTCCTGATGTTTACCTTGATCGCCGGGATCTGGGGCCTTGTCAGCCGGGTGCGGGGCAAGGCCATGACCGGAAACTACTGGGGCATCCTGGCTGTAGGCGAACTCCTGATCATCGGCCAGGGTGTGCTTGGTGCGATCCTGTGGATCTCGGGTGCCCGTCCGGGACGGATGGGGATTCACATTCTATACGGGGTAGTGGCCGTCATCTCGCTTCCAGCCTACTACGCCATCACCAAGAGGCGGGATGATAAGGACATCGTGCTGGTCTACGGACTGTTGAACCTCTTCCTGGCAGCGATCAGCCTGCGCTCAGCCGCAACCGGGGTATAGACCGAAACTATGGCAATAATCCTCGTCGTGGACGACCAGACACCGACGCTTGACCTGATGGCGGCAACGATCCGCATGCTTGGGCATGATCCGCTCCTAGCGCAATCTGCACAGCGCGCATTGGATCTCATCGCCGAGTCGCCGCCTGATCTGGTGCTGTTGGATTTAATGATGCCTGGAATGAACGGTCTCGAAATGCTCACCCAACTGCGCTCGATGCCTACCGGCGGAACCTTGCCCGTGGTTGTGATCACCGCCGGTGGCGAATACGATATCAAGGATCGAGTCCTGGAGGCGGGAGGGACCGCATGCCTGCAGAAACCGATCCATGTCGAACAACTGGCAACCATGATCCAGAGCGTCCTGCATGATGAATGAGAAAGCGGTGCGTTCCTCGATCACCATCCTTGAGGGGGATCAAACCGGACAGGAGTTACTTGAGGAAGCGCTGCGCGTCCTCGACCCTGACGTGAGCAGGGTGCCTTTGACATTTGAACGCTTCGACCTGAGCCTGTCCAACCGCAGAGCCACGAGCAATCAAGTTATTCTCGATGCGGCCGAGTCGATGAAGGGCTGCGGGTTGGGCTTGAAGGCCGCGACCATCACGCCCACCGATCCCGATGACGTTGGCAGCCCGAACGCGATCCTGCGCGAAGCGATCGATGGCCGGGTGATCCTGCGCACAGGCCGGCGCATCCCCAACATCCGCCCGGTAGGGGGTGTGCATGCTCCGATCTCGGTCGTACGCATGGCCGTCGGCGGGGCCTACGGCGCGCAGGAGTGGCGCGAGGTTGAGGAGAACGGTCAGGAGGTCGCCTTCCGCACCGAACGCATCTCGCGCCGCACCTGCCGTTCGGTGGCCGAGTTCGCCTTCCAGCATGCTGAGCGAACTGGGGCAAAAGTTTTCGGCGGGCCCAAGTTCACGGTCAGTCCACTTTATGAGGGGATGTTTAAGGAAGAGCTAGATCAGGCGGCCGCACGTCATCCCAACGTCCGCTACCAGCCACAGTTGATCGATGCCACCTACGCCCTGCTGCTTCAGAATGCTGGGGAGGCGCTTGTGATCCCGGCCCTCAACCGCGATGGCGATTGCCTCTCGGACCTGGTCCTGCAGATGTATGGTTCAATTGCTGGATCTGAATCGCTCGTACTCGCTTTCGACGAATCGGGCACAAAGGTCTGCGCCGTGATGGCGGAAGCCCCGCATGGGACTGCGCCAGCGCTCGAAGGCAAAAATATCGCCAACCCGATGGCCATGATCCTGGCTGGGGCAGCGCTTTTGAATTATGTGGGCAGTCTAGCCGCTGAGCATGCCTCGCGAGCGATTTACGAAGCGACCTTCGAAGCCGTGTACCAGGGCACAGCTACACCAGACATGCGCGGCCAGGCAAATACGCAGGAGTTCACCGACGAAGTGATCCGCCGCGTGACCGCCAAGCTTGAGGTTTGGTCCAGCCTGGCTTGATCGGCGGTCCTGAGCAACGTACATGACCAGAAGCTAGTTTGAGAGCTTATGATGCCCGCGAAGTGGTCCTTCTTCAAGATAAGTGCACTCTCCCTGGCGCTGTCATTGGGCGCATGCAACTCTGCTCTTTCCCAAGGGCCCATCGATGTTCCGGTTGTTTCGAGCGCTGAAATCTCGCCCCCCGCAGCCTCACAACTAGAAACACCGACTGCGTTCACTCCACCCCCGCTCAGCGCGTCCACGCCAGCGATCGTGATCGAACCTCCGGCCGTCATCCCGACCCCGACATACCCGCCGGCCTCGGTTGGTGTCTCCCAAGAGGAACTGGCCATTTTCTCCCCTGGACCGGGTTCAATGGTGCTGTCCCCGATCAGCTTGCATGGCTACGGAGGCCCCAGTCTAAACAACATGGTCGAGCTGCGCTTGATCGGCGAAGATGGACGGATCATCTCGCGCGGTAAAACGGTTCTTTACTCCTACCCTGGACGTCCGGGTCTGTTCTACGGCCAAATTCCCTTTACTTCGCCGGCGCTGGCTGAAGAAGCCTGGCTGCAGGTCCGGTCCTTCGGCGATCGTTATGGCCTGCTCAAACACCTGACAACCGTACCGATCACACTCCTCACAAGCGGAGAAGCCCGCATCACGACCAGCTTGCACGGACCCGAGAAGATCACGATTTTTACGCCTCCTGAAGGTTCGGCTGTTCAGGGTCCGAGAATATTCATCCAGGGAGCGGCCTGGACCGATGGCGGTGGCACGCTCTCGGTCGAGATTCTCGATTTGCGCGGTACGGTCATTGCTACAGCCGAAGTGGAGATCGATGCCCCCAAAGCAGGTGCACTGGGCACGTTTCAGCTTGATCTCGAACTTCCGCTTGACATTTCTCAGTGGGTCCGCATCGCTGTCTTTGAACATGGTGGTGAGATCCCCGGTGTAACCCATTACAGCAGTGTTCAGATCTGGCTTTGGCGTTGAGTGCTTACCCTGATTTTGGCACCGATCCTGTAACCAGGATGACATAGCCGGGAAATGCCGGGTGATATAATCCGCCTCCTTCGAGACCAAAATGCAGAATCCTCAAGCACTCCAACGCCGAGATCCAAGCACGTTGATTCTGCGCGCCCTGGCGCTGGTCATCAGCACGGTAAGCATTCTGATCCTGGGAGCTGTGATTCTCATCCTCGGCATCCGGCTCGCGTATTCGGGGCGTGCGCTCCCGGGTGTATTTCTATCCGGTCTTCCGCTGGGCGGGAAAACCCAGGCCGAGATCGTTGAATTGCTGGCGCCCGTCTATCCCTACGCCGAGCAGGGCACGATCATCCTGACTGATGACGAGGCCAACTGGATGCTGACCCCGGCTGACCTCGGGGTAGCCATCGATATAGAAGCCATGGCCCAGCAAGCGCTGGGCGTAGGACGACAGGGCACATTCACGCAACGAATCGAAGACCAAATCAATGCCTGGTACCGCGGCCTCTCGGTTGCCCCGATTGTCCGCCTCGATAAGATCGTGGGAGGACACACGCTGGGTGGGATCGCGGCCCAGGTTGACCGGGCGATGATCGAAGCCAGCATCTACATCGAGGGGACACAGGTGATCAGCACACCTGGCCAGGTCGGTCGAGAACTTGACATGGCAGCCACACTGCTTGCACTGGAAGAGCCCGTTCACGCAATGAACGACGCTCTGATCCCACTCGCCATCGTCGATGCCCCACCCGTCATACTCGACGCCACTCCGCTCGCAGCCGTAGCCCAGGAGCTGCTGCGCCAGCCGCTGCATATCACCGCTGACGGCGCTGAGGACATCGTCCTCCAGCCAGGAACCCTGGCCAGCATGCTCGATTTTGCGGTGAGCGGCGAGGGCGCGGCCGCAGCGTATACGATGCAGATCGACCCCGCTCAAACACGGGCCTTACTTGAGCCCCGCACGCCCGAATTGGAGCGTAGGCCTGAAAACGCCCGTTTTATCTTCAACGACGACACCCGGCAGCTGGATCTGCTCACACCTGCCATGATTGGTCGGACACTGGATATCGACGCCTCCATCACTACCATCAACGAAGGCTTGAATGCCGGACAGCACAGCATCGGGCTTGCGTTTTCGTTTGAAACCCCACCAGTCGCCGATCAGGCTACTGCGGAAGAACTCGGCATCTCTGAAGCGGTCAGTGTCGTGTCGACCTATTTCTCCGGATCCAGCCGCGAACGCATCCAGAACATCAGCACCGCTTCCTCCGCTTTCCATGGCTTGCTGATCCCACCCGGCGGGACGCTTTCTATGGCGGACATCCTCGGGGATATCAGCCTCGACAGCGGCTACGCCGAGGCGTTGATTATCTATGGCGATAAAACGATCAAGGGAGTCGGGGGTGGCGTATGCCAGGTGAGCACGACCCTCTTCCGGGCCGTCTTCTTCGGTGGGTACGAGATCGTTGAGCGCCACCCGCACGCTTACCGCGTGGGCTACTACGAGCAGGGACCTGGCTCACCTGGACCGGGGCTGGATGCTACCGTTTTTGTTCCACTCGTCGATTTTAGATTCCGCAACGATACGCCGTACTGGCTGCTCATGGAAACCTACATCTACGGCAACCAGCTGCTGTGGAAGTTTTACTCAACCTCGGACGGCCGTTCTGTAACCAGGAGCAGCCAGGTTTCGAACGAGATCGATGCCCCCAAACCACTTTACAAGGAAAACAGCGACCTACCCGAGGGGAAGATCAACCAGATCGACTACCAGGCAGATGGCATGGATGTCGTTGTGTACCGTACTGTAAAGGTGGGCGGTGACATACTCCACGAGGATGTGATTAAAACCCACTACCTGCCCTGGCGGGCGATCTACGAATTCGGGCCTGGAACCGATCTTCCTAGCGGGGTAGAGGTTGAAGATAATTAAACCCGCCCCTTCCAGCCATTAATTTGACAATCCAGCGGCTCGCGTTTATGTTCTACCGTCTCGTGCATTCTTGTTCTCAACGAGGAGATGGTCATGATTAGTGAAGATCTGCTCGAAATCTTGCGCTGTCCGAATTGTGTCCGCGAAAGAGAGGGAGCCCTGAAGCTCCACCGCGACACCTGGCTGATCTGCCAGGAGCCTGATTGCGGGCGCAAGTATCCGATCAAGGACGACATCCCGGTGATGCTGATCGAGGAGGGTGATCGCTGGGTGGACACTGCGGTCGAAGACCTGCCCGTGCCGCCTCCCGTGGATGGATGAAGCCAGTCTACCGGTAGAGGCGCTCCTCGGAGATCTAAACTCCGGTGACGATGTCCGTGCCGAGCAAGCCGTTCACCATATCGCTGGCCGCGGCCCGAGCGTCATCCCGCACCTCGTCCAACAACTCTCATCACCGAATCCCGATCGACGCTGGTGGGCTATGGCCGCCCTAGCGCTGATCGACCATACCGATGCCCGCATCTCAATCGCCCAATCGCTGCGAGACCCCGATGTAAGCGTGCGCCAATGCGCCGCGCTTGGCCTGCGCCAGCAACCGACTCAAGACGCTATTCCCGCTCTACTCGAAGCCATGCATGACCCGGACCAACTGCTCGCCCGGCTCGCCGGTGATGCACTCATTGCTCTGGGAGCGTTGGCCGTCTCCCCTCTGACAGAAGTGCTGCGTGATATCAATCCATCCGTGCGAATTGAAGCTGCCCGGGCGCTGGCTCATATCAACGATTCGGCCGTCATCGCTCCGCTCTTCGCAGCGCTAGAAGACCGTTCAGCGTTAGTCATCTATTGGGCGGAACTCGGATTGCAGCGGATGGGTGTGGGGATGGTTTACTACAACCCGGGGCCAGCTTAGCTTAGAAACAGCCAGACGACCCAAGTTGCGATCATTGCCACGCCAAGCGCGAATTTCACCAGGACCGAAGCCCCGTAGCCAAGCCCCATGCCAAACGTAGCCCGCAGAGCGGCCTCGACATCCTGCTGGCGCACATACTCCATAATGAACGTCCCGGCCAGCATCCCAACGACCAGGCCCAGCGGGCCGCCCACCAGAAGCCCGGCCAGGCCCAGAACGAGCCCAGCAAAGATGCTGAGCAGCGAGGCCCCCCCTTTACGTGCACCAGCTCCGCTCATCCAGACCTCCGAGAAGATCCCGATCACACCCAACACCGAGATAATCCCGAAGAGCCAGCCCCCGCTCGCTCCCCAGCCCACCAGCAGCGCATAACCCAGGGCCGCGATCCAAATCAGGGGCAGGTCGGGCAAGACTGGAAGTATCGTACCCAGCAGGCCGACCAACATCAGCAAGCCAGTCAGGATCGAGTAGAGCACTTCCATCACGCTGTTTCCCGGGCTTCGATCCGCTCCACCCTGCCCATGTAGGGCCGCAGTACCTCTGGGATGATGATGCTCCCGTCGGCCTGCTGGTAGTTTTCCATCACCCCGATCACGGTGCGCGGAAGCGCCAGGCCAGATCCGTTCAGCGTATGGACAAACTGCGGGCGGGCATCAGCCTCCGACCGGTAGCGGATATTGGCCCGGCGGGCCTGGAAAGTCTCACAGTTGCTGCACGAGCTCACTTCGAGCCACTCGCCGCTCCCCGGCGCCCAGAGCTCGATATCAAACTTCTTGGAGGCCGTGAAGCCAAGGTCACCGGTGACCATCTCGATCACGCGGTGTGGAATGCCGAGCCCGCGGCAGACCTCCTCGGCGTTCGTCACCAGGTCTTGAAGCTCATCGTAGGAACGCTCGGGCGTGGTGAAGTGGTACATCTCGACCTTGTCGAATTGATGGCCGCGCTTGATCCCGCGCACATCGCGTCCGGCGGAAAATTTCTCGCGCCGGAAGCAGGGTGAATACGCTACATACTTGCGGGGAAGATCCTCCTCCTCCAGGATCTCATCCCGGTGCAGGTTGGTGAGCGGGATCTCGGCTGTGCCGATCAGCCACAGATCCTCTTCCGCATCGTGGTAAATGTTGTCGCGGAATTTCGGCAGCTGCCCAGCCCCCCACATGCATTCCTCCCGTACCACCGCTGGTGGGTAGACCTCCGTGTAGCCACGTGAAGTGTGCAGATCCAGCATCCATTGGATCAGTGCCCTCTGAAGATGCGCGCCGAGGCCGAACATGACGTAGAAGCGGCTGCCGGAGAGCTTCACGCCCCGCTCAAAGTCAATCAGTCCTAATTGAGAACCAAGCTCCCAGTGAGGAACCGGGGCAAATCCGAATTCGGCCGCCGTCTTCGGCTCGCCTTCCTGGCGCAGGATCCGGTTCTCGCTTTCATCGGCTCCGACCGGGACGCTCGCATGAGGCAGGTTCGGAACCAGATACATCGCCTGCTCGAGATCATGGTCTACCTGGCGCAGATCCTGCTCGAAATCCTTGATGCGCTGGTTGACCCCACCCATTTCCTCGATCAGTGGCGCACGCTCGGCCTGCTCTTTGATGGAACCGATCTTCTTCGAGGTCACGTTGCGCTCATGGCGCAGATCCTCCAGCTCCTGCAGGATCTGGCGCCGGCGTTCATCCAGCTGCAGGATCTCATCGATCGGGGCTTCGGCCTGGAGCGTGGCGATGGCGGCCTTCACCTGCTCCGGGTTTTCACGAATGGTCTTAATATCTAACATGCTTCTCCTCCTGGCACCCTGCGTAGGATCAACAAAGCCTCCCCATCCGCAGGACGAGGAGGCATACTCGTGGTGCCACCTGCATTTGCCGTCAAAACGGCCTCTGGAGCTATAACGGGCTTACCCGGCAACCCCTTACGGTAGGTTTCTACCCCTTCGGGAGCGACTGGCTGAGCTCAGCCGGCGAAGTGGATTCACCCCGGTTCGCATGCCGCCTTCACAGCCTGCGGCGGCTCTCTGGATGCTCAGCCAGGGATACTGGTCTTCGCGCGAGTCGTTTAATCTTGATCACTAACCTGATGCTTGCTGCGCATTATAGCTTTCAGGTGGGGTGAGTCAAGCTGTTGTAGTCGATAAGGATCGCAAGCAGAAATACCAACCAGGGTTTGACAATCGGTGAGGCTGCGCTTATCCTCCATTGGCTTATGGGTGGGGGGCAGAAGTTGCCCGGATGCCCATCGCTGCTTTAGCACACACCGACCCATGTTCACGGCCGGTGTGGACCAGGCTGCAGGCAGAAGACCGAAACGAAAGGGAGTATGTGGATGGACATCTTCGAGAAGTGCGATTCTTTCGTCATCGCCCGTATCGCGAAAGCATCTGGTCTTTATCCCTACTTTTTAACGATCGAAGACAGCGAGGGCACCGAGGCCGTGATCGATGGGCACCGGGTCCTCATGCTCGGGTCCAACAACTACCTTGGCCTGACGACCGACCCGCGCGTGCGGGCGGCGGCGATCAAAGCAACCGAAACCTACGGCACGAGCTGTACGGGCTCGCGCCTTCAGAACGGGACACTGGCCCTGCACCTGGAGCTGGAAGAACGGCTAGCAAAATTCGTCGGCAAGGAAGCCGCACTGGTCTTCAGCACCGGCTTCCAGGTCAACCTGGGCGTGATTTCCTGCTTGATCACGCGTAACGACGTCGTCGTTACCGATAAAGAAGACCATGCCAGTATCATTGACGGCGCCATGCTTGCTATGGGCGACCTGCGCCGCTTTGGCCACAACGACATGAAGCACCTCGACCGGGTGTTGGAAGGACTGGACGCCGACAGCGGTGCATTGGTCGTCGTCGACGGACTGTACAGCACTGGCGGTGATCTGGCGCCGCTACCGGAAATGATCGAGGTCTGCCGCCGGCACCAGGCGCGTCTGATGGTCGATGACGCGCACGGCCTGGGCGTGATGGCGCACGGGCGCGGCACCGCCGAGCACTTCGGCGTAACAAAAGACGTTGATCTGATCATGGGCACCTTCAGCAAGTCCTTCGCCTCGCTGGGCGGGTTCATCGCCGGCGACGAGAATATTGTGCACTACATCCAGCACAACGCCCGCTCGTTCATTTTCAGCGCGGCCATGCCGGCCTCGAACGTGGCGGCGGCGCTGGCCTCGCTCGAAATCATTGAGAACGAACCCGAGCGCGTCGATCGCTTGTGGCAGATTACCGAACGCATGCGCAGCGGTCTGAAAGAGATGGGTTTCAACACTGGCAGCAGCGTTTCACCCATCATCCCGGTCATCATCGGCGAGATGGAACCTGCCTTGAATGCCTGGAAAAAGCTCTTCGATGCTGGTGTTTACACCAACGCCTTCGTACCACCGGGCGTCCCGGAAGGCCGCTGCCTGCTGCGCACGAGCTACATGGCGACCCATACCGATGACCAGATCGACCGCGCCCTGAATATCTTCGGCGAGGTAGGACGGGAGCTGGGTCTGATTGACTGACCTCGCCCTGGTTACGGGCGCGACCGGTTTCGTCGGCTCTGCACTGTGCCGCAAGCTGCTGGCTGAAGGCTACAAGGTGCGCGCCCTGCACCGCAGCCGTTCCGCTCTACAAGCTTTAGACGGTCTCAAGGTCGAACGCTTCGAAGGTGACATCCTGCAGCCGGACACACTCGTGCCGGCGCTGCAAGGCGTGCGCTGGCTTTTCCACGCCGCCGCCCGATCGGATTACTGGCGCGACGCTTCCGGGGTTCTGCAATCTGCGGTCGAGGGCACACGCAATGTCCTGCTCGCGGCGCTGCATGCCGGCGTGGAGCGCGTGGTCCTGACAAGTTCATCTTCCGCCATGGGCATCCCACAGGGCGATGAGCTGCTCGACGAAACCAGCACTTTCAACCTGCCGCCGGAACGGTTTCCTTACGGTTATGCCAAACGCCAATCGGAGCTGGTCGCTCTCGAGCTCACCGAGCAGGGTTTAGCTGTAGTCATCGTCAACCCGAGCATCGTGCTTGGCGCAGGGGACATCAACCAGATCAGCGGCTCGCTGGTAGTACAGTCGGCGCGTGGGCATGCGTTCCTGTGGGTTGACGGTGGCACAAATCTGATCCATGTCGATGACGTCGCCTGCGGCCATCTTGCCGCACTGCGGCGGGGCCGGAGCGGCGAGCGCTACATCCTTGGCCACGAAAACCTCACCCACCGGCAGGTTTTTAAAAGGCTGGCTGAGATCACCGGCCAGCGGAAACCCTGGTTTCACCTACCCGGAGCCCTCATCAACCCGGCCGCAATTGGCGTGGACCTGGTGCGGAAGGTGCTCCCGCTGCCACTGGACGGAAACCAACTCCGCATGAGCGCCAACTACCTGTGGTACGACACGGGCAAGGCAACGGACGAACTGGGTTTTTCCGCCAGGATTGGTTATGAAACCGCCGCCCGCCAGGCATACGATTGGTACCGCCAGCAGGGGATCCTGTGACAGGGTCCAGGTATGGCACATTCCCACATGCAAAACATACAGGCAGCTGATAGCATGCCGCACACCCTCCAGGTTCCCTTCACCATTCGCAATGACGAGTGTGACGCCTACGGTCACCTGAACAACGCCGTCTACCTGCGCTACATGCAGGAGGCCGCTTTTCGCGCTTCGAGCGATGCCGGGCTGGGACGCGACCAATATGCGGCCATGGGCCGTTACTGGCTGATCCGGGAGACCGAGATCGAGTACCTGCAGGTGCTGCCGGCCGAGGAGACGATCACCGTCAAGACCTGGAATGAGGGCATGCGGCGCACAACCGCCCGCCGCCGCTACGTTTTCAGCCGGCCAAACCATGATGAACCCGCGGCGAGCGCCTGGACTGATTGGGTCTACCTCAAACGCGAAACAGGGCAGCCGGCCAGGATCCCTCCCGAGATTCATGACGCATTCTTTCCCGAAACCGGCCGCGCGCCTGGCTTCACGCGCACACCTTTCCCGCAGGTTCCACCGGCGCCGCCGGGCATATTCCGGCTGGAGCGGCGTGTAGAATGGCGCGATATCGACCCCATGCAGCATCTCAACAACGCCGCCTACCTCTCGTACGTGGAAGACTGCGCAGTGCAGTTGGCAAACCATTTCGGCTGGTCCTTTGAACAGTGGGGAAAGCACGGCCTGGCTTTCGTCGCCCGCCAGCACCGCATCCAATACCTGCAGCCTGTGCTACTCGAAGACGAGCTCGAGATCAGCACCTGGCTCTTCAACGTACGGCGCACCTCTGCCACCCGCTACTACGCGCTGCGCCGGGCTGCCGATGGCGAATTGATGGCCCAGGTGGTAACACTCTGGGCTCTGATCGATCTGGAGAGTGGCCGGCCAACTCGCTTCCCGGCCTCCTTCCATGAGGTTATCGGCCCGAACATCGCGGAATAATGCCTGTAGGGAGGCGGCGCCGTGTCCCTATGCGAAACGTACCGATAATTCACTTTCTACCCCTGATTGCGCTTGCATTGGGGTTATCAGTTTGCATGGGGGGTTGTTGGCCATCATCGACGGTTGTCAATCATCCGAGCAACGTGGATCTTGCCACGGTTGCGGCGCGCTATCTGGACGACCATATCTTCGCTCCCACCTTCGGTGGGCACGTTTTCTGCGAAACCGAGATTCTGCACTTAGAGCGGCAAGGATCGGCGATCAAGGCCTACGTGTGGGCCCTATGCATCGAATATTACAAGGAAGGCCAAACCATGCAGATGGGAACTGCCGTCAGCGAACCCCTGGTGGTCTACATGATCGAGCATGAGGACAGCACCCTGGCGTCAGGCTTTGCCGAATCCCGCGACGGAGCACTCTTCGCTGAAGATATCCAGCAGATGTTCCCGGACGAAGCTGTCGAGCGCATGTGCCTGGGTGACATCCCCTGCAGGAATGCGCGCGTTCACCGGCTGGAGGGAGGGATCGCAGAACAGGTCAGGCGGGCTTATAACCTGCCGATCGCGACTGCACCCTGGAACGAAGGTTTTCGATATTCCCCTTGGCAGCTCATCCTTGCCGTACAAATACATGGCCCGATGGGTATGGATTAACGTTGTAGGGGCATATCGCGATGTGCCCCTACATTAACCATGGTGAAATAGGCTTCTAACTTGCTGTAGCAGGACGGCGGTGCCGCGCACCTAGGCGAACAGATAACTGATAATTAAGCATGCAAGGGCGCATGGCCGTGCGCCCTTACGGAGTTGCAAGACTAGGTGGTATGTTTTACAGGTCCAGGTTCGCCATCTGCTCGTAGAATTTCCAGCGAGCGATCACATCCCCGCGCAGCGACTCGAGCAGCATCTCTGCCCGGGCCGGGTCAGCTGCCCGCAGTGAGCGGAAGCGGTTTTGCTTGTAGGCGAACTCCTCGATGTCCTCCGATGGGGGGCGCGAATCCAGCTGGAGCGGGTTCCTGCCCTCTTCTGTCAGGCGTGGATCAAAGCGGAAAAGCGGCCAGAAACCACTTTGTTCTGCATCCTTGTGCAGATCGGTTGCGGTCGTCATATCGATACCATGGGCGATGCAATGAGCGTAGGCGATGATCAGCGACGGTCCATCGTATGCCTCCGCTTCCTGGAAGGCCTTCACCATCTGGGTCATGTTCGCGCCGTAGGCGATTTGGGCAACGTAGATATTCCCATACGACATGGCGATCGCGCCCAGATCTTTCTTAGGCATGTTCTTCCCGGCCGCGGCAAATTTCGCCACCGCACCACGCGGGGTCGCTTTCGAAGCCTGCCCCCCGGTGTTCGAGTAAACGCCCGTATCCAGCACGAGCACATTGACGTTCCGCCCGGAAGCGAGCACGTGGTCAAGCCCGCCGAAGCCAATGTCATACGCCCAACCGTCGCCACCCACGATCCAAACCGTTTTCGGCACCAGGAAGTCAACCAGGCTCAGCATCCGCTTGGCAGCTGGGTCCTTACTCTTCTCGAGTTCGGTTTTCAACCCCTCAACCCGGGCACGTTGCTCTTCAATCGCCTGCGGGTTGTTCAGGTCAGCGGCCAGTATTTCATCTGCCAGTTTCTTGGCGCCGTTCAGCTTCATCTCTGCCAGACGCTCACGGGCGTTGATCGTCAGCTTGTCAATCGTCAGGCGCATGCCCATGCCGAACTCGGCGTTGTCTTCAAACAGCGAGTTGGACCAGGTCGGGCCGCGGCCGTCAGCGCGGGTTGCGTAGGGCGTCGTCGGCAGGTTGCCGCCGTAGATGGAAGAACAACCGGTAGCGTTGGCGATCAGCAGCCGGTCCCCGTAAAGCTGGGTCAGCAGCTTTACATATGGCGTCTCACCACATCCGGCGCAGGCTCCCGAGAATTCAAAGAGCGGTCGCATGAACTGGGAGCCCTTGGTCGTGTAGCGATTAAAGAGCGCCGGATCGGGATCCGGGATGGCTAGGAAGTAGTCCCACTTCAGCACTTCCTGGTCGCGGATCGGGGTCTGGGGCTCCATGTTGATCGCTTTTCGATCGGTCTTCTTCCCCTGCTCGTCCTTGGCGTAGGCCGGGCACACATGAACGCAGGTTCCGCAGCCGGTGCAGTCCTCCGGCGCGACCTGCAGTGTGTAAAGCAGGTCCTCCATCCCGCGCCCCTTGGCGGCAACAGCCTGCCAGCCCTGCGGTGCTTTCCCGTTGTCGTATCCCATGGGGTAGAGCTTGGGGCGGATGGTGGCATGCGGGCACACCAGGGCGCATTGATTGCACTGGATGCAGACCTCCGGATCCCAGACCGGGATCTCGAGGGCGATATTGCGCTTCTCGTAGCGGGTCGTGCCGACCGGATACGTGCCGTCATTAGGCAGCAACGAAACGGGGATCGAACTGCCCCGCCCGGCGATCATCTCGCCCGTGACGTTGCGGACAAACTCTGGCGCATCTGCCGGGACGGCGGGACGGATATGATGTTTGGATGTAGCCTTGGCCGACAGCTCAATCAGGTGAATGCGTTCCGAAGCCAGGTTGGCAGCCTTGATGTTCATGTCGACGATGGCCTGGCCCTTGTCGCCGTACGTATCTTCGACAGCCAGGGTCATCATCTTCAGCGCCTCTTCGTCCGGCAGCACGCCGGATATGCTGAAGAACGCCGACTGCATGATGATGTTGATGCGCCCACCCAGTCCGAGCGAGCGTGCCAGCGAGTACGCATCGAGAACGTAGAACTTGGCCTTCTTGTCGATCAGCGCCTGCTGAACCTCAAACGGCAGCTGGTCCCAGACCTCCTCTGGAGGATAAGGGCTGTTGAGGAGGAAGGTCCCATTCTGCTTAAGGTGGCTGAGGATTTCGTAGCGCTCGAGGAAGGGGAACGCATGGCAGGCAAGGAATTCAGCCCGTTTGATGAGATAGGTCGAGCGGATCGGGTTTGGGCTGAAGCGCAGGTGAGAGATTGTCCTCTGGCCGGACTTCTTCGAGTCGTATTGGAAGTAGCCCTGTGCAAAATAGTCGGTCGCCTTACCGACGATCTTGATCGAGTTCTTGTTCGCCCCGACGGTACCATCACCGCCAAGGCCGAAGAACATCGCCCTGTGCACACCCTCCGGTTGGGATTCGTAGTCATCATCCCAGGGCAAACTGCTGCCGGAAAGATCATCGTTGATCCCAACGGTGAAGTGATTACGCGGCTGTGCTGCGGTCAGGTTGTCGAAGACAGATTTCACCATGCCCGGGTTGAATTCGCTCGAACCCAAGCCATAGCGGCCCCCCACAACAACCGGCATATCAGCCGGCGCGATCTGGCCTGCCGCCACCGCCTCCGCAATCCCATTCTGAATATCCAGGTAAAGGGGTTCGCCCGAAGCGCCCGGTTCCTTCGTGCGGTCAAGGACGGCGATCCTGCGAGCGGTCTTGGGCAGCGCCGCCAGGAGCGCAGCGCCATCAAATGGACGGTAGAGGCGGACCTTGATCACGCCAACCTTTTCGCCCTGGCGATTGAGATGCTCTACGACCTCGTGTACAGTATCGGCGCCGGATCCCATGATGACGATCACCCGCTCGGCATCCTGCGCACCGATAAAATCGAAGAGGTGGTATTCGCGTCCGACGAGTTTGGCAAAGCGATCCATGGCACCCTGCACGATAGACGCAGCTTTTTCGTAGTATGGATTTACTGTCTCGCGCGCTGCGAAGAAAACATCCGGGTTCTGGGCTGTTCCCCGGATCGAGGGCCGATCCGGCGAGAGGCCGCGCATGCGGTGGGCGATGATCCATTCATCGTCGATCATGGCCCGCATATCCTCGTCCGCCAACTTTTCGATTTTCTGAATTTCATGCGAGGTACGGAAACCGTCAAAGAAGTGCAGGAAGGGCACGCGGGCTTCGAGGCTCGCGGCCTGGGCGATCAATGCCATGTCCATGACTTCCTGCGGGTTATTGGAGGAGAGCATCCCCCAGCCGGTGGTGCGCGCCGCCATCACGTCCGAATGATCACCGAAGATAGAGAGGGCCTGTGCGGCAATGGACCGCGCCGCGATGTGAAATACAGTAGGGGTGAGTTCGCCGGCGATCTTGAACATGTTGGGGATCATGAGCAGCAATCCCTGGGAAGCGGTGAAGGTCGTAGTTAACGCACCCGAGGTTAATGCACCATGTACCGCGCCAGCGGCGCCACCCTCGGCCTGCATTTCGGTTACGTTCGGCACGGTCCCCCAGATATTGGTCTCGCCATTTGCTGCACGCTCATCAGCAATCTCACCCATCCCGGAGGAGGGCGTGATTGGGTAAATCGCGATCACTTCGTTCGTTGCATATGCTGCATAGGCCGCAGAGCTGTTACCATCAAAGGGAACGAGCTCGCGGCTGGCTTTCTTCTTCGCCATGAAGAGCTCCTTTCAACCGGCGTATCTCTGTTGTCGGTGAAGTTAACGGGGGAATCCTTTGGGCAATCCCCATCAAGTCTAGACAGCTTTGGTTGGGGCCAATAGTGTAGGAGAACACCCTAAACTGGAGGATAACTGTCACTATTACAAGGGCCCCTTTTCCATGATCCTTAAATGGTCTATGAATTCGCTCCGGGAGGCAGCATGGCAACTTTAAAAACAAGCTACATGGGGGTCGAGATCAACTCGCCGCTGGTCGTCGCCGCCAGTTCGATTTCCAGTTTCCTCGACCGCATCAAGCTCGCCGAACAAGCCGGCGCGGGCCTGCTCGTCATCCGCTCGCTCTTTGAGGAGCAAATTCAACTGGACGCATTAAAGCTCGAAGAAGCGCTCTCGGTGGGCGCCGACAGTTTTGCCGAAGCCTTGTCCTATTTCCCATCGATCGAGCATGCCGGGGCCGACGAGCATTTGATGTGGATCGAAAAGACACGCGCCGATACCAAGCTCCCGCTCATCGCCAGCTTGAACGCCGTGTCGCCCGGTTCCTGGACCCGCTTCGCGAAACAGCTCGAATCAACCGGCGTGGACGGGCTCGAGCTGAACGTTTACGCCGTTGCCGCAGATCCCAAGGTAGCAGGTGCGCAGATCGAATCGACCCTGTACGAGATCGTCGAGTCGGTCGTCGGCGAGGTGGAGATCCCAGTCTCGGTGAAGTTGAGCCCATTTTATACCTCGGTCGCAAATGTAGCTGCCGAGTTGGACAAACGTGGCGTCAAGGGACTCGTGCTCTTCAACCGTTTCCTGCAGCCCGATATTGATCCACAGAGCGAGAAGCTGTCGCTTGAGATGGTCTACAGTTCGGCGGCAGAGCTCAAACTCCCGCTGCGCTGGGTGGCATTGCTATACGGGCGGAATGGCGCGGATCTGGCGCTGAATACCGGGGTTCATTCTGGCAAAGATGCGGCCAAGGCGCTCCTGGCCGGGGCGCAGATCGTCCAGGTCGCGTCGGCGTTGCTCGAAAATGGAATTCCCTACCTCTCCACGATGCTGCGTGAATTGGAGGGCTGGATGGATGAACACGGCTATGAGGCGGTTTCGGATTTCCGAGGAAAGATGAGCCAGAAGAAGATCGCCGATCCGATCGCTTTCGAACGGGCACAATATGTCAAGCTCCTCATGAGCCAGAAATAAGAGAGAAACTTCGCCAGAAATATTAAGGGGTGGTTCACATGAACCACCCCTTTCGTATTCTCATTGCGAAATAAATGACCGGGATCTAGAGCACGATCGGGAAGATCAGGTTCATGATCAACCCCAGCACAAACAGCCCGCCGGCAAGTTTGTTGTGGTAGAAGGCAGCCGAGACAAACCATAAGGGCCAGACCGGGTAATCGGGGGGTGGGGTATCCGGGCGGGGTTCGTTGTAGATCTTGAGCACCTGGCGTAAGCGTGGCAGGGCGAGCACCACCAGCAGCACCCAGACACCAAGCGTTCCGGTCAGCACAAGTGCCAACACGATCAGGTAATACCCGACCATCAAGGCTTGGTTGAGCCAAAGCGAAGCGCGCGCTCCGAACATGACCGGCAAGGTTCGAATGCCCTTCTGCGTGTCGACCTCGATCTTGTCGATGTGCTTGCCAATCAAGACGGTCGTGACGACCAGGGCATATGGGATGCAGGCCAGCCACACACCCACTGGCGGCAGCTCGCCGGCTGTCACAAAGTACGTTCCACCGATCATCAAAGGCCCCCAAACGATGAAGACGGCCGGTTCCCCGAGCCCGTGATGCTTGAGCTTGATCGGTGGGGCGACATAGAACACGCTGATGAAGAGACCCGCCAGTGCGAACGCGAGCGACAGCCAGCCAACCGTCACGATGAAGTAGGCCAGGATCAGGGCGTCAACCACGTTCACCACCAAGATGGCAGATAGCAGCTGGCGCCGGGTCAGTAATCCTGACAGTACGGGGTGGGGTGCATACAGCGCCCGCGTGTACTCGTCATCATCCACGCCGCCTTCCAAGTCGAAGTAATCATTGATCATGTTGTTGGCAGCGTGCGCCAGGACCAACCCGAGCACCGCCAGCACGGCGTGCAAGTAGTTGGGGTTGGCAGCCAGAGCGGCGGCCAGCAACGCGCCGATCAGACCCGAGGTGGCCGTCATCGAGAACACCGCTGCCCGGGTGATGATCAACCACTTGCTGACGGTGTCCATCTCCTTCTCGGGAGATAGGTTGGCGGTATCGATCACTTCTTTCCAATTTGAGAGCAATGACATGCTATTTCCTCCAAGGCAATGGTCGCGAGGAAGTCTACCCGTAAGCTTAGAAGATGTACAGGAACCACGAGGCTGTCGTCTCTGAGGGAGCGTGCAGTGGATGGCCAGCTCTCAGCCTGGTTCGAGGAACGGGGTAGCCCTGCCGATGGAAGGCCGCATAGAGCATTAGAACCGATCTTGAATGTCGAATGGTTATTCCCAGCGGAAAAATCGCGCTGCCAACACTCCGCCCACGAGCGTAATCCCCGCCAGCACACCGACTTCCAGCCAGTGCTCACTCAGCGGGTCACCGAACCACAACCCGCGCATCAAGCGCACGACGTACGTCAGCGGCAGGAAATTTGAGATGCGGCGGATTGAATCAGGGAGGATCTCGATCGGCATCCCAGCCCCCGAGAGGAACATCATCGGGTAGAAGATGACCATGCTCACTACCTGTGCCATCCGAGCACCGTTGGCTACGCTGGCGATCATGTAGCCGAGTGCGCTCATCGCCAGGGTACTCAGAACGATCGCCAGGAGCACCGCCCAGATCTGGCCGGCGAACTGAATCTGGAAAAGCACCCACGCCACCCCGCTCACAAGGAGCATGCCAATCACTGTCATCAACAGGTTGGTGCATTGATCGGCCAGGATGTATGTCCAGGGTTTTAACGGCGTTACACGGAAGCGCCGCAGGATGCCCTGCTCACGATATCCGGCTATCGTGATCGGGACCGACATCAGTCCGATCGTCCCGACAATCAGGCCGCTGTAGGCGGGCAGCGATACATCCATGCTTCCCCGGCCGCCGAACATCTCTGCCGGTTCGTTGCCAAAGATCGCTCCAAACAAGAGCACCAGCATCGTTGGAAACGCCAGCGTGAAGAATGCCGCAACCGGTTCTCGTATATAGAGTTTAAACGTCACCCAGGTTAATTGTCTCAGGCCTCGCATGTTTACTCCCTCAACTTTCGCCCTGTCAGATGGAGAAAGACATCTTCAAGGGAAGGCTGTTCTGTTCGTAGATCTCGAAAGTCCAAACGCTGATCTTCGAGCTCGGCAACAACGCTGCTAATGAAGCGCTCCCCTTTGCCCTGCACCATGACCCGTTCGCCGTTCAACTCGAAGCGGGTCACCCCGGGAAGCTGGTCCAACTGAATATGGGAGGGATCCGCTCGGGTGTGGAAGATGATGCGCTTCTCTTCATCCAAGGAGTGGATAAGAGCCTCGGGCGAATCGAGCGCGATCAAGGTTCCATGATCGAGGATTGCCACCCGGTCACATAGCCGTTCCGCCTCTTCCATGAAATGCGTCGTCAGGAAAACCGTGCAACCCCCCTGGCGCACTTCGCGTACCAAGTCCCACATCGCCCGGCGGGCCTGGGGATCGAGCCCCGTGGTCAGTTCATCGAGAAAAACTAACTGCGGCCGGTTGATGAGGGCCAGCGCGATGTATAGCCGCTGCTTCTGCCCGCCGGATAATTTACCGATCGGAGAATTGCGTTTCTCGCTCAATCCCATCCGCTCGAGCAGTTCATCTCCCGGGACGGGGTCGGGGTAGAGCGCTCCGAACAGGGCCAGCGCTTCACTCACCCGCAACCTCGGTGGAAGATTCGACTCCTGCAGTTGGACCCCGATCCTCTCCACCATCTTGGGTTGCTCGCGCCAGGGATCGAACCCGAGCACGGAGAGACGACCGCCATCCGCATGGCGCAGTCCCTCCAGGCATTCAATGCTGGTCGTCTTGCCGGCCCCATTCGGCCCGACCATGCCAAAAATCTCCCCCGCGTACACATCGAAGGACAGGTCAACCACCGCCTGAACTTCGCCGTAGCGCTTGCTCATCTGTTCCACTTGCACAATTGCTTCCATTGAATTACTCCCACACACTCCGTCTCGCGCCAGCACTACCCTGCGCTATTCAGGAGATCGGTCAACGCCTGAACATGCTCTCCAAACGCTCGCCGCCCCCGACCGGTCAATCCCAGGTAGGTCTTTGGCTTCCGATCGATGAAAGTTTTCTCCGCAGTCACGTAGCCCGCCTCTTCCAGTTTGCGCAGGTGGGCACCGAGGTTCCCGTCGGTCAGCTCAAGCGTGTCGCGCAGATAGGTGAATTCAATAGCCTCGTTGTCCCCCAGGGAGGCAAGTGAGGCCATAATGCGCAGCCGGACTGGTTGGTGGATGACCGCGTCAAAGTCCGCCATGGGTTACTTCCACGCTCGGAGCACATACAGACCGGCGGCAATCAGGCCGCCGCCGCCGGTGAAAGCCAGCCAGTATCCCAGGTAATCTGGAAGGAGCCGCCAACCCAGCACTGCCAGAACGCTGATTGCCACCCCCATAATCGCCAGCGGTGTACTGGTCCACAAACCCAGCATGCTGTATCCCATCGAGATTATAAGTGTCACAAAGAGCAGATATTGGATGCCCTGCAGGGGCCACACGACCCAGGCCAGTAGAGCGCCGTATCCAATCAAGAGCACCCAAAAAACGCCCATACGCCAACCATAAGGCGATCGAACGTGTCGAGTGTAGCGCAGGATGGCAAAGGTGCTTCCCAGCACACCGAAAGCGTCAAGCCCAAGCCACAAATAACCGGAACCCGTATCCAGCACTGCGCTTCCCAGGAAACCAAAGAGCCAGACAATGCCCCAGATCACAAATAAGTAACCGGTTCCTCCGCGTGCGAGCGCCACGCGTGTGGCTTGCCGGGTTTGCTTGATCATTTCGAGCGACTCATAAGCTTCAGATGGTTCCATGGTCTCTTCTCCAGAGTACTCTGTATTTTAGAGTACTCTACAACAGTTATTATCATATGTCAACCCCCGTACCAAGCCTCGCCAGAAGCTGGAGTACAATCGCCCATAGCAGCCCATGCTCGCAGACTTCAAGGAGGGTAGGATGCCCGAAGCTGTCATCGTTTCTGCGGTGCGTACCGCGATCGGAGCCCACGGCGGTGTACTTTCCGCTGTGCGACCAGACGACCTGGCGGCGCTGGTGATCCGGGAGGCGCTCGAACGAGCCTCTGTGCCAGGGGAGGCGGTCGAGGAGGTCTACCTGGGATGCGCCAACCAGGCAGGTGAGGACAACCGCAACATCGCCCGTATGGCAACCCTCCTGGCGGGCCTGCCGGTCGAGGTTGCTGCCGTGACCTTCAACCGTCTGTGCTCCTCTGGCCTGCAGGCGATCAACGCGGCCGCACGCGCCATCCGCGTCGGCGAAGGAGACGTTTTCGTCGCCGGCGGCGTGGAGAGCATGTCGCGTGCACCGTTCGCAGTCCCCAAACCCGATCAGGCTTACCCCTGGGGCAACGTAACCATGTGGGATACCACGCTCGGCTGGCGTTTCCCCAATCCGGCCCTGAAGGAAAGTTACGGCAACGACGCGATGGGCGAAACGGCCGAGAACATTCACGACCTGTACCCGGGGATCACACGCGAAAAGCAGGATGCATTCGCGTACGAGAGCCACCGGCGAGCCGTGGCCGCGATCCAAAGCGGGCTTTTCAAGGACGAGATCGTGCCAGTGACCATCCCCCAGCGTAAAGGTGATCCGATCGTAGTCGACACGGACGAGCGCCCACGGAGCGACACAACTCTGGAAGCGCTTGCTCGCCTAAGACCCGCCTTCCGGGGTGAAGGAACCGTGACGGCCGGGAACGCCTCTGGCATCAACGACGGGGCTGCGGCGCTGGTTTTGATGTCCGACCTGCGCGCGGCCGAACTCGGTATAAAACCGATGGCGCGGATCATAAGCAGCGCCGCCGCCGGGGTTGAACCACGCCTGATGGGCCTGGGCCCGGTTTCTGCAACGCAGAAGGCGCTCAAGCGTGCCGGCCTATCGGCCTCCGACCTCGGATTGATCGAGTTAAATGAAGCCTTCGCCGTCCAGGCCTTGGCTGTGATGGCCGAGCTGGGTTTGCCGCACGAGCTAACGAATGTCAACGGCGGCGCCGTCGCATTGGGCCACCCTCTGGGAGCCTCGGGTGCCCGCATCATGGTCACGCTGCTGCATGAGATGGGGCGGCGTGCACCCGATGCCAGGCATCCTTACTACGGACTGGCAACGCTGTGCGTTGGCGTCGGCCAAGGTGAGGCGACGGTCATCGAATGGGTTGGCGATCGTTCCTGAACTGCCTGGAGTACTTAAGTCTACGGATCAAGCGCGTGATATAGTGACGCCAGGGAACCTGGACATGGTGCACTGGATAATCGCATGACCGAGCTTGAAGCACATGAGACGATCTGGGTCTCAGCTCTGAGGGCTGCCGCTGGGGTGGCGCAGAAGGCAAGCTCGGGCGAGGAAGATGTCCTGCATGCGGTTTCTGATGAATTCAATCGAATTGACTTACGCGGCACGGTTGCGCTCCTGGATACCGACGGGCAGCTCGTCATCCACTCCCCTGCGCTCTCAGCCTCGATCGTCAAAACCCTAGAACAGATCAGCGGGAGATCGATTTCTGGTTACCGCTTCGATCCAAATTCGGTCGATCTCTACCGCGATGTCATGCAAGGAAAGCAAACCCTGCACACCGCGAACCGTTCCAGCGTGGTCCAGCAGATGGTACCCAGGGTTCTGGGTCCACTTCTCGGCCAGATCATGAAGATCCTCGGGGACCAACCGGTCATCCTTGCCCCACTGCTGCTTGAGGAGGAAGTGATCGGAACCCTGAACGTCGTGGCCGGTTGGCTTACCCCGGCCGATATCCCCATGGTCACAGCGCTAGCCGACCACATCGCCATCGCTCTCGGCCAGGTCCGGGCCAGGACTAAACTCGAACGCACACTCGAACTGCAGCGGCTGCGCAACCTTGTCGTTGAGGCGGTTGCCAGCGAACTGACCATTGACGATGTTTTTATGCGGGTGTTGCAGGTGGCAATGGAGACTCTGGCTGCCGATGCGGCCGCGATCGGCCTGATTAACGCCTCCGGCGGTGCTTCTTCCTATCCATGCATTATCGGTCTGCCAGAACCGGCCTCGCCAAGTGACGCCGAATCAGATGATCTCATCCAGTTGCTTAGGCGAGACCCAAAACCGATCTTGCGGAAGGAATACAGTGAACTGCTCGGAGCAAAGCAGGCATGGATAGACACCGGAGTGCACGGAATCCTGGCTGTCCCGTTCACATTCGGCGAACAGGTTATCGGTGGCCTCGGGCTGTTCCGCCTTTCGTCGCACAATTCCTTTCAACCCGAACAAATCGAGCAAGCACAGGCGATCGCCTCCATGGCTGCGATCGCGGTCCGCAACGCCAGCCTGTTCAACGAAGCGCAGCAGCGGACTGAAGAGGCTCATACCCTGATCCAGACCGCACGCTCGATTTCCTCCTCGCTCGACACCGACACCGTGCTGCACGAGATCGCCCGTCAAGCGAACAACCTACTCAACGGGGATGGCAGCCGGATACACCTGATTGACAACGAGGCCGGGGTGCTGCGCTGTGCCGTCGCTTTAGAACCGAACGCCCAGGCAATCCTCAGTTTTGACCTGCCCCTTGGGCAAGGTTTGACGGGGCATGTCGTCGATAGCGGCGAGCCGCTAATTATCAACGACTCGGTGCAGGATGAGCGCAGCGTTCAAGTCCCGGGTACTCCGCAGAATGAGGAAGAGTGCCTGGCAATCGTTCCGCTCTCCATCCGCCAGCGTACCCTGGGCGCCATGACGGTGCGTCGTCTCGGGCTCGATCAGCCATTCACGAGCGCTGAGCTTGACTTATTGCGCGCCTTCGCCGCGCAGGCAGCGGTCTCGATCGAGAATGCCCATCTCTACGGTCAAATCGAAGCACAAGCGCAACGTCTTGAGCGTCAGGTCGAGGTGCGCACGGCCGAGCTGGCTCTCTCCGAAGCCCGTTACCGTTCTCTGTTAGAGACTGCCCAATCTGGCATCTTCCATATCGGCACAGATGGCCGGTTCTTGTACGTCAACGGCACGCTTGCCCGCATGGCTGAGGTTGAACCCGAGGCGATGATTGGTATCCACTTTCAAGACACACCTTTCCTGTCCGCAAGTAATATGCGCAACCTTGTGGCTCGTTTCGAAGCGCGTGTCCAGGGTGATGCTCCACCGAGTGAAGTCTTCGAAACAATCTTTATTTCAACGTCCGGCCGGGAAATTCCTGCGCTCGTGGGTGTGAGCCTCATCGTTGATGAACAGGGCCAACCGCAGGGTGTGACTGGGGTCATAACTGATATCTCGGATCGGATTACGCTCGAGGAAGAGCTTGAAGCTGAGCGTGATCGGCTCGACGCCATGCTCACGCACATCGGTGATGCCGTCATGGTTACCGATGATCAGGGGTTGATCCAATTCGTCAACCCTGCCTGGGAGCACTTGAACGGCTACCATGCAGGTGAGGTTTTGGGTAAATCTCCGAGCTTTCTGCGCACGGGCGAGCAGGATGACACATTCTACGAAAACATGATGACTACGATCTCGGCCGGTGACATCTTCAAATCCGAACTGGTTAATCTGCGTAAGGATGGGACAACCTACGAAGCAGCCATGACGGTTACACCCGTTGTCGGCTCGGAGGGATCAATCGTTAGCTTTGTAACCGTATACCACGACATCAGCGCTCTTAAGGAACTCGATCGATTAAAGTCCCAGTTCGTATCGGATGTATCCCACGAGCTGCGCACCCCGCTCACCAACATCCGCCTCTATCTTGACCTACTTAAGCGGGTCCAGGATAAGCAAAAGGTTGCCAGCTATCTAGCAACCCTGTCGCGGGAGAGCGATCGCCTGGCCAACCTGATCGAGGATCTGCTCTCACTCTCCCGGCTGGACGTAGATGCCGCACCACTTTCCGCACGTCCGGTCGATATCAACGACTTGTTGGACTCACTGGCCAAGGACCGGGCGTCACTTGCTTCAGAACGACAGCTCAAGCTTGAACTTGAAATTGATCCCGACTTGCCGATGATCGCGGGTGATGAGCGGCTGCTCGGGCAGGTCTTCACCAATCTGCTGACGAACGCCATGAACTACACTCCCACCGGGGGTCATATTTTCTTACGGTCACGCGTGCACCATGAAGGTCAGCGGGGATGGGTCATCGCCGAGGTTGAGGATTCTGGTCTCGGGATCCCTAAGGAAGAACAAACCGAGATCTTCAAACGCTTCTTCCGCGGCTCGGCCAGCCGCGAAACCGGTGCTCCGGGTACGGGTTTAGGCCTGGCAATCTGCAGCAACATCGCCGAACGCCATGGTGGGCATATACACCTTTATAGCGAGGGCATCCCGGGGCATGGTTCTTGCTTTGCGGTATGGCTGCCGGTTGAGGGACCCCTCCCGTCGCCCGAGCCAGGCTTAGTTTAAGCCTTTCCCCATCTTACCTGTTCCACCCGAATCGTATCCAACCAGGCCTGGCGAGCGCCCCGGAATTCAACCCCGATTTCACGCCGTATCTTCTCCGAGCTGTAACGGAATGAGACGTAACTGGAGCGCACAACCTCCGGGGAGATAAAAGCCGGTTGCCCGATCATGCGCAGCATGGGTGCCATCAAGCCGCCTGTAATCAGCGCCAGGGGCTTGGGCAGCCACAGGAAAGCCCCCTTCCGGCCAAGGGTTGTGACCCAGGTATCGAGCATCTCACGGTTGGTCATGACCCCACCGGCGATGAAGTAATCCTCACCCGCCTGACCGCGCTCCGCCAGGCTCAACAGTGCTTGCGCCGTGTCCTCGACATGCACAAACGAAAAGGCGCCATCCGGCCCCCATACAAGGGGTGGGAGCAGCCGGCGCAGATACATGCGGAAGAGGTGGCCGTAAGGGGAGTGATCGCCTGGCCCGATGACCTGTGCCGGCCGGCCGACGATGATCTCCTGCCCACCCGCCCGTGCACGCTGAATGACCCCGTTAGCCTCAATCAAGGTCTGCTCATACCAGCTTCCTGGGGGCGAGATTCGTGTGAAGGATTCATCAGCCAATATTCCCCGAGTGTCCCCCAGCGCAGTCGTGCTCGAAGTGATGACGATGCGCGCTTCACCGTAGATCCGGGCTGCGGCAAGCGCGTTCTCCAACCCGCCGACGTTCACCTGCCGCATGCGTTCATGTGCCCGGCGGGGGAGGCCGAGCTCATACCAGCCGGCGCAATGCAGGTAGACGTCAGGGCGAGTGAATTCGAAGGCGGCCTGCAGGGTTTCGATCTGAGTCAGATCGCCCACGACAAGTTCAACGCCCTGCGAGCGCAAGTACCGGGCAGGTCCCGAATCTGGATCGCGGACCAGGACGAAGACATCCCATCCCCGGCCAAGTGCATCTGCGCTCAAGTGCTTCCCGATAAAACCGGTTCCACCCGCGATCAACGCGCGCATCGCTCCACCTCACTTCCGATCCGGATCAAGCCGGGAAGAACAAACTCCAGCCTGGGCTCAAGTAAACTGAAAGGTTGAACCCGAACTCGTCTTGGTAACTTCAATACGAGCAGGAAAGGCTTCCTTTAGCTCTTCGATGTGCGTGATGACGAGGATCAAGTCAAAATCATCCTGGATGCTGTTGATGGCGGAGATTAAATGCTCCCGTCCGCGTGCGTCCTGTGTGCCGAAACCCTCATCGATGAACAGGCTTCGCAGCTGCGCCCCACTCCGGCGAGCCAGCATACGGGAGAGGGCGATGCGGATCGCGAAATCGATGCGGAAAGCCTCGCCGCCGGAATAGAGTTCGTACGGCCGGCTTCCGAGTTCATCCGAGATGATGATATCTAATGCCTCGCGCAGGTCGCCGGTTTTGATCTCACGTTGGGTTTCAATCCGGACATGAAACCGGCCGTCGGTCATCCTCGCCAGCAGCTCGTTCGCCGAGCGTTCCAGTTCCGGCACGGCCGTCTCGATGATCATGGCTGGGACGCCGCGCTTAGAAAACGCCTCCCGCAGCTCCTCGAACAACCCCTGGTCGTATGCCCGGCGCTCGCGCTCTACCTGGCACGCCGCACGTTGCTGCTCAAAGGCTTCCAATGCTCCCAGCTTTTGCCGTGCCCCTCCCACACGTTCATCCGCCAGCCGTTTTTCACGCCTCATCCGTTCCAGATCGGCCTCGGTAATAGCTGCTGCCCGTATGCGTGCCTCGCTCCCCTTAATCTGTTCTTCCAATGAACCGCGCTGCGCTTCATCGGCCGCCAATTCCTTCTTCCAGCGTTGCTCGCGCTGGATGAGCGCTTTAAGTTGTTCCGCAGCCTGTTCGGCATATGTCTCAGCTGCCCTGAGCTCACCCAACCTTTTCTCCAGGCCAGCCCGTGCATTCAACTGGTTCTGCAAGTCCTTCCGTTCCTGCCGCAGCTCCTCCAGCCTGGCCTCCAGCGTGCTGATCTGCTCACGGTTCAGGCGGTACTGCTCTCGCCGCTGATCGATCTCCGCTTCAAGCGCGGTGACAAGATCATGACGATGGTCATCGGACAGGCTCTGCCCACACGTTGGGCAAAGCGGCTCACCAGCATCTTGCAGGGTGGCCAGGCGCACCTTCAAGGGCTCTGTCTCCGGCCCGAGTGCCTGGTTGACGCCTTGCAAGTTGGATGATTCCGCCAGCGCTTGGGCCAGGTCCTCCTCGACAGCCCCAAAGCGTTCCTGGACTGGGTTGAGATCCTCGAGGGTTTGACGGGCTCCAGAAATTGCCGCCTGCACTGCGCTCAGATCGGAGCGGACGCTCAACGTCTCGCGTTCACCATCGAGTTCCACCATCTCACGTTCACGGGCGCTTATCCGCCGTGTGAGATCATCGATCTGCCGCTGAAACGAGACCATTTCCATCCGAGCCCCTTCAAGGTCAGCCCAGCGCCGCTCTGCCTTGGCCAACTGCAGCCCGATCACCTCTGCTTGTTCCGTTGCCGAGGAGAGTTCCTGCTCGTGCTCAGACCGCCGTGCGAGTTCACGTTCGATCTCCTGCAAGCGGCCATCAAGACGATGGAGGTCGGCTTGTGCCTCGGAAACCCCGGCCCGAGCGCGTTCCTCGTACTTATCCCAGACACCCAAACCAAGAATGCTTGCCAGCACCTGCTTTCGCTGTGTAGGTGTCTTTGTCGTGAACGCGTCTGCCTGACCCTGGACCAGGAAGGCGGAATTAGTGAAGGTCTCGTAATCCAGCCGCAGCAGTTGATCAATTTGAGCCTGGGTAGCGCGCATCGCCGAATCGGACAATCCGCGCCAGGACTCGCTCTCCGGGGACCAAACCTGAAATTCCAGCAGGGATGTCCCGCGCTTACCCGATTTCCGTTGGCGGATCACGCGGTAGATGGATTCTCCCTGGGCGAAGGTCAGCGCGACCCGCATTTCTTTCTTGCCCTGGTGGATCAGGTCATCGGGACTGTTGCTGCGGGCGCGGCCCCACAACGCCCAGGTCATGGCATCCAGGAGCGAAGACTTTCCGGCGCCGTTTTCTCCCGCCAGGCAGGCGACATGCACACCCTCGAAGACAAGCGGTGGCGGATCCTGGTAGGCCAGAAAATTCAGGAGTTCAAGTTCACGCGGGATCATATTCGTTGACCCGGCAAAGGTGTTTTTTGGACCATCCAACGCGTTCCAACACGGCTAGCCATCCAATAGGCCAGCAGCTTTCTCGAGCAGCGCCTTACGGCGTTCCTGATCCACATCCCGGCTGATGAAATACCGCTTGAGAAGTTCGAGCGGGGTAAGTTCCTCAGGGGAGAGCTCACCCAAGCGGGAGCGCGCCTCGATCTCGAGTTCGCGCGAGATAACATAGCTGGCGGTCGTTCCCAGCGCTGCCTCTATCTCGCGCTCATTAAGCGACGCACTTTGTGGTGGCGAGAGTTTGACCCGGATCCGAACAACCTGCCCATCTAGAACTCGTTCCGAAATCCTTTCCAGCACCGCTGAAGTCGGGTCGTCGTTGCCACGTACATCGATATCGATCGTTGTGAACGGGCGCGCATGCACCGGAATGAATTCCCAGCTTGTCG
Source organism: Anaerolineales bacterium (assembly GCA_034430615.1). GTDB lineage: Bacteria > Chloroflexota > Anaerolineae > Anaerolineales > E44-bin32 > E44-bin32. The sequence continues at coordinate 48,421 of DAOUEJ010000017.1, forward strand.
AATTCCGCCTGAGTTCAACCCAGCAGAAACCCTTAGTTTCCTTCTCTTCGCCGAAGTCGATTCGCTCTAAAGAGCCGCTGTAGACGACCGGCGGGTAACCCTCAGGGTTGAGCACCTGATGCCGGTGGATGTGGCCCAGCGCCACGTAATCCCACGCTTTGTCGGTCAGCATGGAGGTCAGGAGAGGTAAATCGCGACCCAGCATGACCGAGCGTTCCGAACCGAATTTCGCCCCATCCACCCCGAAGTGCCCAGCCAGAACCCTGGGGATATCCTGTTTGCGGGCCTGAACTGCCAGCTCCTCCAGTCGATTGGCCACTTCCGCCCGCAGCCCTTTGTTCAGTTCATCGATCGATCTGCCCTGATACTTCTTCCATGCCATGAGCCGGTTGCGCATCGGGTAAGGCATCCAGGCCAGGAACACGGGGCCTCGGTGCGTCTCCACCACGCGGGCTTCATCCCGGTAGCCGACAATGACACCGGGAACATCGAGCGCGCGGAAGATATCCAGGCTGTTGGCCTTGGCGGCCATGCCCGGCATGTCATGATTGCCTACCAGGAGCAGGGTGGGAACTGCATCGGCCAGCCGCTTGATACGCTGGGCGAATTCTCGCTGCTGAGTTGGTTCCGGGTTGCGGTCCTTGAACGCGTCTCCAGCGAAGATCGCCAGATCGGCTTCATGTGCGAGGGCGTAATCGATCAGTTCATCCAGCCGGTCGAGGAAATCAGCCACCCGGCTGGATGTGCCTGTTGTCGGATCCAGGCTGCCGTAATTCTCCATGCCAACGTGCAGGTCGGCAAAATGGAGCATGCGGATCGCGTCACTCATGGGGATGGGTTGACACCACTACACAATGGCTCTCTGCCCAAGACGATCGGTTTTGAGTCGATCATACCCGAGCAGGCTGAGACATAGATATAGCTCACCGCGATGGTGGATCTCCTGCTCGAATACGTGCCCTAGGACCCAACCCTGCTCCACGTTGATGATATGACGTAGGTTGTCACCGACGCTGCGTTGATAGTGCTCGCTCGGTCTGAACCCCAGATCCTTATCCTTTAGCATCAATACCGCAAGCATCAGATCACGCCAGACCTTGTTCCAGTGATCAAAGAACTGAGCTGCATTCATGACTGCTCCTTCCGGTGTACCCAATGCTCCAAACCGGATGGTATCTCGTACCCATCGAGGCGATCCAGGAGCGCCTCGGGCGAGGTCTCGTTCACCAGCAACTCGATATGCTCGTGATAGATAAATCCCTCCGACTGTGCGTGTTCGATCATGGCCAGGAGCGGGTCGAAATACGCATTCACGTTCAGCACCCCGATCGGTTTCCTGTGGAGACCGATCTGAGACCAGGTCAAGATCTCAAACAACTCGTCGAAGGTCCCGAATCCACCCGGCAGCGCCACGAAGCCATCCGCTAGCTCCACCATGCGCGCCTTGCGCTCATGCATATTCCCAACGACCTGCAGTTCGGTCAGTCCCGTATGCCGTAGTTCAGGTGTCTCGAACATGACCGGGATAACCCCGATGACCCGCCCGTTGTTCTGCAAGACCGCGTCGGCCAGCCTGCCCATCAGTCCAGTTGAACCACCCCCGTAAACCAGGGTTATTGAGCGGGCGGCGAGTGCTGCGCCCATCTCGGCCGCCGCCTCCAGGTAGGCTGCATCAACGCGGTCGCTCGATCCACAGTACACGCACAAGTTCTGCAACGTCGCTCCTAGTCTGAACCTGAATACGATTGGCCGTGAAGTGCTGTCCTGATTTCGGATGCCTGAACATCCAGCCGGGTTCGCTCCATCATGATGGGTGCCTTTGAATGGAGGGGAAAGGCAGCCCCGTCACCGACAAAACGCGGGATGACGTGCAGATGAACGTGGGGAACGACCTGACCGGCCGCCGGTCCATCGGCTAGATAGTATCCGATCGCCTGCGCCGGCAGTGTGCTCTGCCGCAAGGTTTCGCCCAGCCGGCGGCCGAGTGAGAACACCCGCGCGCCTAAAGCCTCATCCAGCTCTCCCAGGTACGCCGCGTGCAAATTCGGGATGACGAGTAGATGACCAGGGACGATCGGGAAGAGATCCATAAAGGCAGAAACGAACTCGTCTTGGTAGATTATGCTCGCTTCGGCTTCACCGGCGGCAATCCGGCAGAAGAGGCAGTTGCTCGTAGCACCCATTCAGATTCCAGTCCTCACACGCTCGTCAGGCTGAGATCGAGAGTTCATACCCCTGGCCTCCAGCATGGTGCGCACATTCTACCATGGGGGTATCCGCCCTTGCCCGGGGGCTTGACGTCGGAGGCCATGCCCGTCACAATGGCTGGCATCCTGGTCGCAGGAGTTGCGCGCAATGTCCGACACATTTCCTGTCCTGATCCTTAATGCCCGCCCAGCAGCCGGAAAGAGCGAGATCATCCATGCCCTGAATCAGATCCCCACACTAGAGCGTAGCGCTCGTTTCCACATCGGAGAAATGCATATCTTCGATGATTTCCCGATGCTGTGGAGTTGGTTCGAGGAGGATCGGCTACTGGAGCAGGTCTTCCACCGCCCACGCTTATATACCTCGATAGATAGATATTTCCTGTACGACGATCTCTGGCACTTGCTCATTTGCCGCCTGGCGCTCGAATACGAAAAGTGGCAGCGTGATGCGGATGACTCACAAACTGCCATCATTGAATTTTCGCGCGGTGCGAACCATGGGGGTTACCGGGCGGCCTATTCGCACCTGGGGGAGACGATCCTCAGCCGTAGCTCTTGCTTCTTCGTGCAGGTTTCCTATGAGGAGTCTCTCCGTAAGAACCGCGCCCGTTATAACCCCGACCGGCCAGATAGCATCCTTGAACATGGGTTATCAAACGAGAAGATGGAGCGGTTGTATCGCCAGGATGATTGGGATCAATTTACCTCCGACGACCCCGACTACCTTCGGGTAGGCAACCTGCGAATTCCCTATGTCACCTTCCAGAATGAAGACGATGTCACCACCGCAGGCGGCGATGCCCTGCTCGAGCGCCTCGAAGCAGCCTTTGATCACCTGTGGGGACTCTACCGGCCACAGGCAGCGGTATAATCCGCCCGCAAGAAAAAACCAACGGATTGACCGGAGAGTACATGAAACGCCTTCTCATCCTCTTGCTTATCGGGATCGTCTTCCTTCCGCCCGCACTGCCTGCTGCAGCCCTGGGGACAACCGTTCAAGCGGTCCTGTTTTACTCACCAACCTGTCCTCACTGCTACCAGGTGATCACGGTCAACATGCCCCAGATTTCACAGCAGTTCAATACCAGCGTAATCTGGAGTTATTACGGAGAGAACTACGATCCAACCAGTGAAGAAACACCCCCGCTCTTCGCCATGCAGGGTGATGCGCTGCAGGTCCTGTACGTGGATACGGCGACGGAACCGGGTAATGAACTCTTCAGCGCCGCGATTGAACGCTTCTCCGTGCCCCAATCCGACTGGGTCGTGCCGTTCATGGTGATCGGGGAAAATTACTACACCGGTGCGGTGGACATCCCTGAGCAGCTCCCGTTGATCCTTGATGCTGCAAAGCAACAGGGTGGGATCGCATGGCCGGACATCCCCGGCTTGGACGTCTATCTCGCCCAGCTGCAGCTGTTTCCGGATCAAGTCACGTCAGGAGACGAGCCTGCACCCACGCAAGATGTAGCCTCACCGACCCCTTCACCATCAGAAGAGCCTCCTGCCCCTCCGGCAATCCTCGACCGGGATCCCGCAAATTTGTCGATCGGTGAGCGCATCATGCTCGACCCGGCCGGTAACACGCTGTCCATCGTGGCCTTGATCGGGATGCTGCTGAGCCTGATCGCAGTCGGCCTGCGCTGGAACGGCCGTTTTTCACCAGTGGGCTCTGAACCGCTCTCAAATTGGATCCCGGTCCTGACCCTCGTGGGCCTGGGGGCTGCTGGCTACCTGGCGTATATTGCCGCAACCGGGAGCGAGGCCACCTGCGGCCCGGTCGGGGATTGCAACACCGTTGCCCAAAGCGAGTACTCCACGCTGCTCTTTGGGATCTCAAATGGCGCACTCGGCGTAGCAGGTTATGCCCTGATCTTGATCGGTTGGGTTGCGGCTCGCTTTGCGCCGGGGAAGCTCGCAAGCTTGGCCCGGATTGGGCTCTTCGCCGCTGCGCTGGGCGGCACCCTGTTCTCGGTCTACCTAACCTTTCTCGAGCCATTCGTGATCGGTGCCAGCTGTGCCTGGTGCCTGACCTCGGCTGTGCTGATCACAGCCTTGATGCTCCTGAGTGTCGGCCCCGCCAGGTCTGCCTATCTCGAGCAGCGACAAGGGGACTGAGCATCATTTCGGGCCTGATCCGCGCAGCGCCGGGCGGCTTAATTCCTCCCGGATAGATCCCTCTTGCCCGGCGCCGGTGTATTTCCGATGTGACAATTCGCTACCTCCCGGCATCGAATGACGTAGAATGGTATTCGTTCATATATCGATGGAGGAAAAGATGGGTTTCGCAAAATTTATGTCCAGTGGTGCAGGCCGATTATTACGGATCGTTGCCGGCCTGGCTTTGATCCTGGTCGGGCTCATGGTTGTCGCCGGGACCTGGGGAATCGTGATCGCCGTGATCGGTCTGGTACCCTTCCTGGCCGGGATCTTCGACGTCTGCGTGATCGGCAAGCTCTTCATGGGCACGCCCTTCAAGGGCGCTGAAGTCCGCGCAAAGATCGAAGAATAAAGCCCAATTCAAGTTGTTGGAGGCAGGGGGTGGTGGGATCATCTTCACCTCCTGCCTCCTATCTTCACGATGATTGAACCCCTTTACACATTTCTGACGCTGGCCACGTACGGCGTGCTTCACAGCGTGCTAGCAACGAACCAGGCGAAGCAACTTGCAGAAAGCAAGCTTGGCTCCAGTGGCCGACGCTTCTACCGCATCACTTACAACCTGCTGGGCGGGTTGACGTTTCTGCCCGTGCTAGCTGTTACGGCGGCCTATCCCGGTGCGGAGATCTACCGCATCCCATGGCCCTGGACCGTGCTTTCCAGCCTCGGACAGGTCCTTGCAGTAAGCCTGCTGCTGGCCGGCTTGCAGCAAACTGATCCGTGGCGTTTCCTTGGGCTGCGTCAGTTGGTTGAAAGCCCTGCATCGCCCGGCCCTTCGCTCACAATCACCGGCCCTTATCGTTACGTGCGTCACCCGCTCTACAGCGCAGGTCTGCTCTTCATCTGGCTCACGCCGCTGATGACGACCAGCATCCTGGCGTTGAACATCGGGATAACACTCTACCTATACATCGGGAGTATCTTCGAGGAACGCCGGCTCGAACGGGAGTTGGGTCCGGCCTATGCCGACTACCGCCGGCAGGTGCCGCGCTTGATGCCATGGCGAATATGGAGAAGGTCGGAGACACTGCCTCAGCATTCGGAATAGGGAACTTGAGGCGATATGCTTTACTGGATTGGCCTATCGGTTATTGATTTTAGTTTGTTATCATTCCTCTGTGTGTAACCCAATCGACATTAGACCAGGAAAATCGATGGAAAAACACTACATCTACTTCGAAGACCTCGCCGAACTGGCACCGGACGTGCCATCGGATTCGATCCTCAGCCGCACTTTCCATGAGGACGAGCATCTAAAAGCGATCCTCTTCTCCTTCGCCGCCGGGCAGGAGCTATCCGAGCATACGGCCTCCCAACCGGCGATCCTGCACTTCCTGCAAGGTGAGGCAGATCTCAAGCTGGGCCCCGAGGAGCAGAAGGCAGGACCCGGCACCTGGGTCCGGATGCCGGCCAGGCTGCCGCACAGTGTGCATGCGCGCACGCCAGTTACGATGCTGCTCCTGCTGTATAAATCGCAATCGTAATCACAAGCACATCAGACCAACCTGATCTATGCTGCCTGCTCGGTTGAGCGATCACCCGCACGAATTTAGAGTGAGACAAATGTAAGCGCTAGGGCTGATCGTTGTTCACCCCCACCGGCATCAATCAAATTCCTCACGCAGCCCCATCCCGCTCAAACGCGCGCGGATTAGACCCCGCGCTCCGCGTGAGCCAACCGCCGCCAGTACGACGGTTATCGCAAACTGCCGCCTTCCTTTTATGGATGTTGCCAGTCAGCCTTACGTCTTTAGTAGCCGTGCTCACTAGTTCAATTTTCCTTTGCCTGGGGTGCACACCATCATTTTTCGCGCTATGCTGGGGCGTAACACGCAGCACTTTATGAAAGTACTTTCTTGAACGAGGTCTTTGAATGCGCCGCCAGTTCATGTTTTCCTTGAAGAACCTACCTTAACGATGGTCTCCTTCGTGGAAGCGGGCTTCAGCTACTTTCTTAATTCTAAGGATTGGATTGAGCCTCTGGTTCCTGGTCATCGATGCACTTGGCCTTATGGAATCCGCGAGCGGGATCCCCGCCTTGGAAGGCCTCGAGTTAGCCACAGCTGGTTTTCGCCGGCTCTGGATCGACGAATGGCTGCGCTGGGACAGCGTCCACTATCTGCGGATCGCCCAATTTGGGTACGCCGGGGATGAACGGTCGGGCTTCTTTCCTCTCTACCCCTTACTTGGCCGCGGTTTCGGCTGGCTCTTCGGCGGGGATGCGTGGCTCGGCCTGTTGGTCGTCAGCAATATGGCTGCTTTACTCTCGTTCTACCTTCTGGATCGTTGGATGGTCTCGCTAGGACGGGAACAGCAGGCGCCATGGGCTCTGGCAGGACTGGCGATGTTTCCCACAGCGTTTTTCCTGGTTGCGGGGTATCCGCACTCCCTCCTCCTAATGCTTGTCTTTCTCGGGATTTGGAACATGGCGCGCGTGCATTGGACGCTGACTCTCCTCAGTGGTCTGGCTGCTGGTTTGACACACTCAACAGCCTTACCGCTCTCGTTCCTGTTTGCCTTTTGGCCAGGCCTGCGCCGATCCTACGGCCGCTACCTCAGCGCCCTTGGCTCACTGCTTGGAATCGCGGCGTTCCTGGCCTAGCGGGTGGGCGAAGGCTTCCCCCCTATGGTGAACTGCTCCGATCGATCTGGGGGCGGCAGTGGATCGCTCCCTGGTCTGCACTGCTGCAAGCCCAGGAGGGCTTGGGCTGGCCAGTCCTATTGTTCGATCGTGGCCGAACATTCTTATCGCTCTGGTTTCTATCTGCGCAATCGCCTGGGCTGCCAAGAACCTATCCCTACGGCACATACTTTACCAGGCAAGCCGGTCGTACTGCTTCTTGCAATCGGAACCCGGCATGAATTTTTAGCCAGGATTGGCCGCTACGCACTCTCGGGATATCCGCTATTCGCTGCGCTGCCCGGGTTATACGGGTCAGGCCGCAAACGACTGCTTGCTCTCGCACTATCGGGGACAATCCAACTCTACCTGGCAGGGCTGTTTGTACTCTGGGCTTTCATAGGCTGAACTCAACGGACCTATGCTGCACAAGCTCTATGCCACTGCCCACCAATCCACGCCCTCGCGCAGCCCCATCCCACTCAAACGCTCGCGGATCAGGCCTCGCGCCCCGCGCGAACCAACCGCTGCCAGGACGACTGGCCTGGCGTGCTGCGCCAGGAGCTGTGGGAGATCTTGCGGGGGATAGACCGGGCGGCCGCGCTTTTCGCGTCCGATCTTGGACGGATCGATATCGATGAAAGCGCGCAGCGGAGCGCCCTCGCGGTCGAGGTGTTTGGCGATGCGTCGCCCCATTTGACCCGCGCCCCAGATGATGAGCCCATCGCACTCACGCAGGGGCCCCAGTACCAGGTAGTGTGACTTTGCGCGCAGGAACTGCTCCACTGCGTAGTGCGAATCCGTGCGCGTGAGCCGGTCTGCGTGCTCTCGCCAGTAGAGCAGCACCTCCGGGACCTTGGCAAAACGCGCCCCGGCCAGGTAGAGCCGCAGCCAGAGATCGTAATCCTCCGGCCAGCCGCGCTCCTGATAACCGCCAAGGTCCTGCACCCAACGGCGTCGATATGTAACCGATGGGTGAGCAAGCGGGCTCTCGATGAAGATTTCACGCACGATCGACTCGTGATCGACGAGCCGGTTCAGCCAACCAAGGTATGCCTGGAAGCCTCCGCCCACATCACCTTCGGGGAAGCCCTCCACCAGGCTCCCGACGACCGTCAGTTCGTGATTGGTATTCATCATCTCGACCTGGCGCTCGAGCCGTTCCGGATGGGCGCGGTCATCAGCGTCCAGGCGCGCCACCAGAGCCCCCCGGCATGCCGACAAACCCGCGTTCAGCGCCGGAATAATTCCGGTATGCTCACGCCTAATCACACGCACGCGTGGATCACGACCGGCCCAGCCCTGTAAACGTAGAAATGTCTCATCCCGCGAGCCATCATCCACTACCACGATCTCAAAGTCCGGGAATGTACCCTCGAGCAGCGATTGGATCGCCACGTCCAGCGTGGCTGCTGCGTTGTAGCAGGGCATGAGCACCGAGACCTGTGGAGCGGGTGTGCTATCATCTGCTCGGTTGCGAAATTCGCTGGAGGGCTGACCCATGGACTTCACCAACTTTTCATCCGAGGCCTTGCTCAAGTCGATTGTCGACTTCTTGCCCAATCTCGGCCTGGCGCTGTTGATCCTACTCATCGCTCGCCTGATCTCGCGCTGGGGGACGAAGCTCGTGCGCGGAGCCCTGGAGAAGCGCAAGCGCGACCCGGAGTTGATTGTACTCCTCGAGTTCCTCACCCGCTGGGGCATCCTGGGTGTCGGGATCGTCTGGGCAATCGAGCAGATCGTACCGGGGCGTTTCGGCACGCTGCTGGCTGGGTTAGGTGTGGTGGGTGTCTCCCTCGGTTTTGCACTCCAGGATGTGGCCAAGAACTTCCTGGCCGGCATCCTTCTGCTCCTCACCAGCCCCTTCAATATCGGCGACACGATCCAGGTGAGTGGGTTTACCGGAAAGGTGCTGGCGATCAACTTCCGCTCAACCGAGCTGCGTGAGGTCGATGGCCGTTTCGTCATCATCCCCAACGCCGATGTCTTTGTCAACCCGATCGTCAACTTCAGCCGGGCCCCACGCCGGCGTGTGAGCCTCCCGCTCGGCATCACGATCGATACCGATCTCGATCTTGCCACGCGCGCCGCGTTTGAGGCTGTTTCCAGGGTTCCCGGCTTTATCGCTGATCCCGGCCCCCAGCTTCTTTTCGAAGCTTTTCAGGATTCAGTCATCCAGAGTACGCTCTTCTATTGGATCGATTCGAAAAACTTCGATTACACAGATGCGCAGACCGCCGGCGCCCGGGCTGTAAATGAGGCTTTCAAAGCCGCCGGGATTGGCATGCCCTACCCGACCGTGGAAGTCACCATGCTCGAGAACCCGACACACTGACCCATAGGAAAGATCAGAGCATTCCATCCGAAATGAAAAGGGCGATCTCGAGATCGCCCTTGGTGTCGAATCACAATGACCAGACGTCATATTTATTCCACCAGATGACAGGCCACCCAATGTCCTGGTTTCGCCTCCCGATACACCGGTTCATCGACAAAACAAACATCGGTAGCCACCGGGCAGCGTGTGTTAAAGTTGCAACCCACGGGCGGGTTGGCGGGGCTGGGGATATCTCCCTCGAGAATTATACGCGTGCGCCGGACTGCGACATCTGGATCCGGAATGGGCACTGCCGACATTAGTGCCTGCGTGTAGGGATGAAGCGGATTCAAATAAATCTCATCACGATCGGTTAATTCCACGATCTTGCCCAAATACATCACTGCCATGCGATCGCTGATATGTCGGACCATGCTAAGGTCATGCGCGATGAATAAATAGGTCAATCCGAGCTTTTCCTGTAATTCTTCCAACAAGTTGACCACCTGCGCCTGGATGGAGACATCCAGAGAGGAGATCGGCTCGTCACAGATGACCAGATCGGGGTTCAGTGCCAGGGCACGGGCGATGCCAATGCGCTGCCGCTGCCCGCCGGAGAACTCATGCGGATAGCGGTTGACGAAGTAAGGGTTGAGACCTACCATTTGCAGAAGGTCTTGCACGCGATCGTGCTTCTCTTTTCCGCGAGCAATGTTATGCACTTCAAGGGGTGCAGCGATGATGGAACCCACGGTCATGCGCGGGTTCAATGAGGCGTAAGGATCCTGAAAGATCATTTGCATCTGCCGACGCATTCGGCGCAAATCTCCACCGGTCACATCCGCTAAATTGACTCCACCGACGATAATCGCTCCGTCCGTCGGTTCATACAATCTAAGGATGGTCCGCCCTACTGTCGTCTTCCCGCAACCCGTTTCACCGACCAGCCCGAGCGTCTCGCCCTTGATGATGTCAAAACTGACGTCATTTACAGCTTTGATATCACCAACATGACGTTCAATGATAGTCCCCCGCATGATGGGGAAATATTTCTTCAGATTGCGGACTGAAACCAAGGAACCATTCCCGCCGCTCATCATGCGTTCCTTCCGGCGACGTATTCCCATCGCCAGCAAGCGACAATATGTCCTTCGTCATCCGTGGGCTCCAACGGCGGCATTTCCTCTAGGCATTGATCTGCTCGATAAGTGCATCGAGCATAAAATGGGCATCCCTGCGGCAAGGCGATCAAATCCGGTGGTAAGCCGGGGATTGAGACCAACTTTGTGCCCGGTGTCTCATCCAAGCGAGGCAGCGATCCAAGCAAACCAATTGTATAAGGGTGGCGAGTGCGTTTATAGATACTGTGCACATCGCCTCTCTCAATGATATAGCCTGCGTACATCACGTTGATCTTCCTGGCTAATTCCGCCACGACACCCAGGTCGTGGGTGATCCACATCACCGCCATCCCCAACTGCGCCTGCAATCGCCGTACTAAGTCCACAATCTGGGCTTGAATGGTGACATCTAGAGCAGTGGTGGGCTCATCGGCAATGAGTAATTTTGGATCGCAGGAGAGCGCCATGGCGATCATCGCCCGCTGCCGCATACCACCGGAGAATTGATGAGGGTAATCGTTCAGTCGATTATTTGCTGCTGGGATACCTACCATCTCCAGTAATTCCCCCGCCCGTCCTTTGGCTTCAGTCTCTGTCATTGCGAAGTGAATCTTCAACGCCTCGACAATCTGAGCACCCACGGTGAAGACAGGATTGAGTGATGTCATCGGATCCTGAAAGACCATCGCAATCTCTGCCCCCCGGACCAACCGCATGTCGCCGGAACTGAGCTTCAAGAGATCACGACCGTCATCAAAGATAACTTCACCCGCGTCGATTTTCCCCGGAGGACTAGGGATCAAGCGCATTATGGAAAGCGCATGAACGGTCTTTCCGCAACCGCTCTCGCCCACGACACCCAAAGTCTCGCCCGCCTCCATAGCGTACGATATCCCGTTCACGGCATGGACGATGCCTTCATCTGTGTAGAAACGGGTTGCTAGGTTTTTTACCTGTAATAATGCTTCCATCGGTTCCCTTATAAGAGAAATGAATTGGCAGAGTTACACAGGTTCCTGCTGCACTTATAAAGCTATACCTGAAGCTTTGGATCCAGGGCGTCGCGCAGGCCATCTCCCAGCAGATTGAAACCCAAAACACTCAGCATGATCGCTATACCCGGGAAGGTAACCGCCCACCATGCGCCGCTTGCTAGATAGCGGTAGCTGGCGCCCAACATCGACCCCCATTCCGGTTCCGGAGGTATGGCCCCCAATCCCAAGAAACCGAGCGCCGCCGCCGATAAAATCGCGTTTGCCAAACCCATCGTCGTTTGAACGATGACCGGCGACAGCGTGTTGGGGAAGATATGGCGAAAGATAATGCGACCATGCCCTTCCCCTGTCGCCTGTGCGGCCAAAATGTACTCCTTCTGGATCACCGATAACACCGTCGATCGCACCAATCGGGCGTAGATGGGAATACCAACAACGCCGATGGCGATCATCCCCTTCTCCAAGCCCGGTCCAAGAAAAGCCACGATTGCAATGGCGAGCAGATAGGTCGGGAATGCCAGGAGAATATCCATCGCCCGCATGATGATCGTGGCAAGTGCCTGGCCGCCCAACGGCAGGCTCAAGATCCAGCCAATGAGTAATCCCAAAACACCGCATACGATGCCGATGTAGGGGTTTGCCCAGAACCCAAGGAGGCCGCCGACTAGAGCGCCTATTAGCGCAAAGAGCAGGATACGGAATCTTTGACCCTGAAGCAGATCATCCCAATAGGCCGAACTAATTCCCAGCCCCCCAAAGAAAATCATCTGTAAAGGCTGCCCCGCGATCCAAGCTGAGAGGCTTCCCAACGCGAGACCAATCCCGCCCATAAGGGCTATCCGTTCTGTTCGGAAAAGGGGCATGCTATCGTAAAACCCTGCCAGCAAACCAAGAATACCGCCAACGGATAAGGAGATCGCTACAGCAACCAGCCCGACTCTCAGGGAATTCCAGCCACCATGAATCACGCGGCGAAAGATATCCCTCCCCAGCTTATCTGTACCGAAGGGGTGAATGGAAGCAATCTCCTCCGTGGCAACCAGATTGGGAGGTTTAAGTTTGAGCGAATAGTCGATATCTGTCCTGGGGTCGTACTCCCAGAAGAAGTGTGCGAATACAGCCGATAAGATGAAAATAGCTACGATTGCCATCCCAAGGCGTGCAGTGTTGTTGGATATCATGCGGCGCCATGCGTCCACCCACAACGAGCGGTGTTCACGTACAGCAAAGTCAATCGAATTAAAATCTTCGGGGGTTGCGTTAGTCATGCAAGCCTTCACTCGTGTCGGATGCGCGGGTCTAGAAAACCGTATGAAATATCGACTAACAAATTAGCGAAGATAAAAACAAAGGCTATAAGCATCGTGCCGCCTTGCACGATGGGGTAATCACGAGCAAGAATGGAATCATAAACCCATTTTCCGATGCCCGGCCAAGAGAAGATGGTCTCTGTTAGAACCGCACCGGCCAATAGACTTCCGGTCTGGATACCGATGATCGTGATCACCGGGAGGAAGGCATTTTTAAGTGCATGCTTGAAGAGCACCACCCGCTCAAGAGCGCCTTTGGCATGGGCGGTGCGGATGTAATCTTCTTGAAGCACATCCAGCATGCTCGACCGCGTCATGCGCGCGATGATTGCCATAGGAATAGTCGCTAAGGCAACAACCGGCATAAACAAGTGCCTTCCGGCATCTATCAGAGCTTCCATGTTGCCGGCGAGGAGGCTGTCGATGATGTATAAATTCGTGATCGCCTTAATCTCGATAGCGTGGCTCGCCCGGCCTCCACTCGGAAGCCATTGCAGGAAGACCGCAAAGAGCATGATCTCCATCAAACCTAACCAAAAAATCGGCATGGAGACACCTATGAGGGACCCTATCATGCTCACGCTGTCGAGAACAGAATTGCGTCGAGCGGCGGAAGCGATGCCCACGGGGACGCCAATAAGAACTGCGATAAACATCGAGAGCATGGCAAGCTCGATCGTCGCCGGAAACCTTAACGCGAGAGTCTCTGCAACCGGGATGCGGCGGTGGATGGAATTGCCAAGGTCTCCTTGAAGGAGCCGACCCAAATAAAGTACAAATTGACTATCGAAGAAACCTGCGAAATCGCCCTCTCGCAATGCGTCCATGTCCAAGAATGCCGGTCGGTTTAACCCCAGTTGCTCGCGGATCCGCTCCACGTTCTCCTGTGCGGCATGTTCCCCCAACATCGCCACGGCGGGGTCGCCGGGGATGAGGCGTTGGAACATAAAAATTACAAAGACAACGCCCAGCAGAGTTGGGACTAAGGTAATAAGCCTGCGGATGATGTATCGAGTCAAGCGCCCTCCCTTTGTAGGGCATTAGGGGGGCGGATGTTATCCGCCCCCCCTGTTAGACCACTCGATAAAGCAGGGCTTTTATCGATTGGAGCGATAGTTCGGCTCCTACTCGATAACCGTCCATTCGAAGTAGTCGGCACCGACAGGCTGCGGTACATAGCCGCTAACCTTCGAGGAGAAGATCAGCGGGGTATTGTTGTGGGCGATCCAGATGCGAGCGACATCATCATGGAGCAGCTGCTCGACCTGTTCATAGAGCGCCTGTCGTTCTGCCTGATTGGGATTTATTGCTGCCTTGTAGAGCAAGGTGGCGACTTCCTGGTTTGCGTACCAACCCTCGCGAGCATCGGGTTCCTTTACCTCATCAGCAGAGCTTAATCCGCCAAAGAAGTAGTTGAGGAAGTTGTCCGGGTCGCCGTTGTCGCCGCCCCAACCCAACATGTACAGTCCCATGAGGAGGCCATTGCGGCGCAGGCCAAGATAGGTCGACCAGTCACCAGCCAGCTCGAGGTTGGCCACGATGCCCGAATTCGCCAGGTCCGCAGCCATCGCCGTACCAATTTCCTCCGGGCTTGGATAGTAGAAGCGTGTAACGGGCATGTAATACAACGTCAGCGGAATCTTCTGACCGGCAGTGTACACTACGTTCCCATCAGCATCTACAAGATCTTCTGCGACGGTCACCTCGGATAAACCATCCGGGAAACCTGCGTCCGCCAAGTATTGCTTCGCCAGGTCAGGATCATACGCATAACCCACGATGTCTGTGTTCTTGCCCCAGATCAACGGCGGTAGGAATGTGTCCGCTGCTTCGCCATAGGCACCGTAGAAGTTCTCGACCAACCCTGGGCGGTTCATGGCGTGGTAGATCGCCAAGCGGACGTTCTTGTCCTGGAACTCTGTGATCTTGTAGTTGAACGCCAGATAGGCCGTATTCAGGGCGGGTCGGGTTAGTACATACAGATCAGGATCGGCTTCTGCCGATGCCAGATCCTCTACAACCGCCTGCTCGAGGGCGTGGATATCTCCAGCCTTCAGAGCCAGGAAACGAGCCGAGTCGTCGGGGATCACACGGAAGATAATCTCATCGATGCTCGGTGCGCCGCCCCAGTAATCGGCATTGGCTACTACTGTGATGCTGTCGCCCTCGATCCATTCGACAAACTTGAAGGGTCCGGTACCGACGCAGCCCCCAGCAGGCGTACCGTAGTCTTCACCGGCTGCTTCGATCGCTGCCGGGCTGGAGATGGCGAACATGTCCATAGCCAGGTTAGCCAAGAACGGAGCCAGTGGGGCCGCCAATGCGAATTTTATGGTGTAGTCGTCAATCTTCTCAACAGCCGTGATCACACTGTCGCCATCGAAGCCAAACCACATGTACTCGTAGTACTCGAACACCTGGCTTTCGAAGTGATAGGGGTTGGCAGTGAACTTCCAGCGGTCAAAGTTGAAGATAACCGCATCGGCGTTGAAATCCGTGCCGTCATGGAACTTAACGCCCTCACGCAGCGCACAGGTCCATTCGGTGCTGTCCGCGTTCGCGGTGCACCCCGTCGCCAGCGCCGGGATCGGTGTCGTTGAGCCGGGCTCGTACTGGTATAGAGGCTCGAGGACCTGTCCCGTCACACGGAAGCTCTCGCCATCGGTAACGATGGACGGATCCAACTGAACCGAGTCTCCACCGCGACCGAAGATGAAAGTCTTCGGCTCAGCAGGCATAGCGGGTTCAGCAGGCGCAGCGGGCTCAGCAGGCGCAGCGGGCTCTGCTGGTTCTGCAGGTGGTGCTTCCGTTACCGCGCCACCGCAGGCTGTCAAGAGCATGCTCGCCATGACGAGCATACTTATAAGTAGAAACAAATTTCGGCGTTTCACGTTATTCTCCTCCTGTAAGTGTTTGGTTTATAGGTGTTCATTGCGAACTTCGGTTGGTCGTCCTCCAAGCCTCACCTCCTTCCCAAGGATAGATTGACTGTGCTTCGCAGCCCGCACTCTACTTTGCGAATGCAGGTTGTGGCGCGCAGTAGCTGCACTAGAACGGTGCTTTATCGTACTGCATTGTATATCTCATACCGGAGAGGGTCAACAGCGGTTCAAAGCGCTTGCCTCCCCGGCCCGGAGACCTACAATCTAGGCCACATCCAACTGGAGGCAAACATGGAACGTTTCCCCTACCGCCGCACTTTCCTGCTCGGTTTTGGTTTCTTCGGTATCAGCATCATCTGGCCGCTCTTCAACAGCCTGATCCCCCCTATGCTGGAGGACCTTGGACTCTCCGCCCTTGTGGTTGGTTTCATCCTCACCTGGGATAACATCATCAACATGTTCGTTCAACCCTGGGTCGGGAGCCTGTCGGACCGCACGCGCTCTCGCTTCGGTCGGCGCAAACCCTTCCTGATGCTGGGCGCACCCATGGCGGCAGTCTTCTTCATCCTAGTGCCGTTCGTACGTGAGAACTTCATCCTGATCGGGCTGGCGATACTGGGGACCAACATCGGCATGGCCATCTTCCGCTCACCCACGATCGCCTACCTTGGCGATCTCTTCCAGCCGGGTGACCGGAGCAAGGCCAACGGCGTGATCAATTTAATGGGTGGCCTGGGGGGTGCGGTAGCGCTCTTCGGTGGGGGCGCGCTCTATAAGCTCGGTGTTCCACTCCCGTTCATCGTCGGGGCGGGAATCATGCTCCTGGCCATCCTGGTTGTGGTCCTGGTCGTGCGCGAGCCAGCCGAACTCGATCCCGGTATTGATCTGCCCGAGACGGGCCTGCTGAAGAGTATCCGCAGCGTGCTCAGCGGTTCGGACCGCAGCCCGGTCATGATCCTTGTGGCGATCTTCTTCTGGTTCGTGGGCTGGAATGCCATGGAAGCCTTCTTTACGATCTATGCTCGCAACGTGCTCGGCATCGATGTCGGATCCGGCACCCAGATGCTGACGGCGTTCGCCGCAGCGTTGATCCTGTTTGCGATCCCGAGTGGACTGCTCGCTACGCGCATTGGACGTAAACCGACGATCCTGACCGGGCTAGTCGGAATGTTCCTGGGACTGTTTGTAGGTTTCTTTATCCGGGACGCAACCGTGCTGCTCGTAACCCTGGCGTTGATGGGCGCCTTCTGGGCGCTCGTCAACATCAACTCACTTCCCATGGTCTACGATCTGGGGGATGACTCCAACATCGGTTCCTACACCGGACTATACTACTTCGCCTCTTCGGCGGCGGCGATCACAGGACCTATCCTAGCCGGGTGGCTGATCGACATCAGCGGCCATACCACGATCTGGATCTTCTCGGCGGTGTTCATGGGTCTGGCGATCTGGGCGACTTCGCGCGTGCACGCGCCGGAGCGCGTGTGAGCGTGAGTGGATGTAGTCAGGCCGGGTGAAGCTCTGAGGCATCCCCCGGCTAACCAGGATCAAGAGGGGGTGATTTGCGTTCCATCGGACAGCACAGCATGCTTGGGGATGACGACGATGCCATCCCGAATTGACCACGATTCGGTGTCGAGATCAGGCCGGCCGTGATGGGGCTCGATGACCACGCCTTGCCCGATGCGGGCGTTCTTGTCGATGATTGCCCCTTGGATCCTTGAACCGCGGCCAATCCCCATCGGAGGTGCCCCGGGAGAGGCATCCCTTGATTCACCTTCGTAGTAATCGGCGCCCATCATGATGCTGTCGCGGAGCACGACATCCTCCCCGATGATGCTGCGGATACCGATGACCGCGTTCAGAATCTCGGCCCCTTCGATCACGCATCCATCGGCCAGCTTGACGCGGTCCAGGCGCACATCGTAGATCCTCGATCCGGGGAGAAATCTGGGGCGGGTGTAGATCGGGTTAATAGGATCGTGGAAGCTGAACGGCGGCGAGGCCTCGGTCAGAGCCAGATTTGCCCTGTAGAAGGTTCCGATCGTGCCGATATCCTCCCAGTAACCATCGAAACTGTAACCACATACCCGATGTGATTCAATCGCCGCCGGGAGAACATCACCACCGAAGTCATCGTGTTCTGATTCGAGCAGTTGGCTCAAGACGTCCATCTTGAAGATGTATATCCCCATCGAGCCCAAATACGGCCGCTCATCGTCATCACGGCTCACGAAGGATCGCAGTACACCCGGGTCCTTTGGTTTCTCGGTGAAGGCCACGATGCGGCCTTCCCTGTCCTGCTTCAGGACACCGAAGCGGGAGGCCTCGTGCTCCGCAACAGGCTTGACGGCGACCGTCACATCGGCATTCGTCGCCTGGTGATGCGCGATCATCTCGCTGTAGTCCATACGATAAAGGTGGTCCCCGGCAAGGATGAGCACATCAGTAGCTGCGGTCACCTCGATCTCGAAGAACTGCTTGCGGACCGCATCGGCCGTGCCCTGGAACCAATCATGGCTGGTCAGGGTTTGCTCAGCCGCCAGGATCTGTACCCAGCCAGCATGGAAGAAGTCGAAATGGTAGGTCTGGGTGATATGCCGGTGCAGTGAGACGGAGTTGAACTGGGTCAGGACCGCAATGCGTTGAATCTTTGAATTCAAGCAGTTGCTCAGGGGGATGTCCACCAGACGGTACTTGCCGCCGATCGGGACGGCCGGCTTGGCACGCAGCTTGGTTAGCGGCCAGAGTCGGGAACCCCGCCCACCCCCCAGGATCAATCCCAGCACATCACCGTTGGCCATTTTTCGCTCTCCATCCGCGACAAACCGAGAGTCCGGGACATTCGCACACCGTATCCCGGGCCGCAAGGATCAGGAACGTAATTCCCCCTCGATCTCCAGGTGCAAAGGCGTCTCAGGAGGCGTTGGCCCGTAATCTGACAGATCCTCCAGGATTAACCTTATTTTGACGGGCTGACCCTGAGGGGTCCGGGCCAGGTGGGCCACCATGGCTTCATCGGCCTGAATGCCGAAGGTTTTAAGCAAGCGTCGAATTGTATCGCGCTCTGTTTCGGTCATCACCATCCTCCTTTGATCTCAGCCAGCCGGGCCTGCCAAGAAGCCCGCTCCTGCCCCGACCAGCGTCGCCACCAGGTTCACCATGTCGTTGCTGATCCAGGTTACACCGCGTGCCAGGACTGTCTCTGATCCACACAAATGCAGCGGGGCGAGTTCCGTTTCAGACTGGCAGTTCGGACAATAATAGACCCCCTGGCAGCATGCGCCAAGCAGGCTATCCGCCATCGCTCCAACAAAACCGGCAACCGAGCCAGCGAGAAGGATCTGCGGTAGCCCAAACAACCAGGACCCGGCCAACGCGATCAACCCGGCTCCCGCAACCGAGCCCAGCATACCCACCCCGCTGACTGCGCCTGAAGTCCCTGCCGGGACACGCCTGCCGCTCGTGATCATGCGCGGTGGTCCAGTTGAGAGGGTGCCCAGCTCCGTTCCCCACGTGTCGGCGTTGGCCGCGGCGAGCGCCCCCACGAACGCAAAGGCCCATGCAGATTCACCCGTGAAGGAAAAGAACGCCAATGCCACCCCTGCAACCCCACCATTGGCGAGGACCTGTGCCAGATCACGTGCACCACCTTTGGCATAATGCAGGCTGGCGCTTCGTTTTCGCTCCCGAAATGAGCGGGTCAGCAAGCTCGAACTCCCAAAGAAGATCAGGAGCACGACCGCCCCCGGCATGCCTCCCCAATGGAAGATGAGCCCACCGAGTATAGCCGCCGCGATCGAGCCCGAGCGCGACAAGGCCTCGTAGCGGTAGGCCAGGACGCCAATGACCGATCCAACTACCAGTCCGATCAAGAGGTTGAGCACGTTGTGGAATTCCCTTGAGGCAACTGTGGATAACCCGGCATAGCCCTGTGGATAACCCGCCGGCAACTGTGCAGAAACCTGTTCATGCAGCCAGAAGGTGCAGGGTAGCGCCCAAGAATAAGCCTGAAACAACGATCGATGTTACCCACAGGGCATAAGCGAGAGGACGGTTCGCCTGCGACCGGTAAAGCCACAACCCGAAAAGCAGATTTACTGCCCAACAGAACCCGCTGATCAGCGGCATTAAGAGTAAGCGTCCGGGAGGCGCGTAGGTTTGAGGGAATCCTTCCGCATCAAACCCGAATGGCACCTCGAACGGCAGGTCGGGCACACGCACGGCCAGATACCCAAGCAGGATCAAAGGCAGGATGATCCCGAGTGCGAGCAGGACAAGCCCGGATCTGTCCGAAAGTAGGCGTGTGAGGGCGAAGCGCGGCCTTTGTGACACGGCCTCAATCGACTGCAGCGAACCGAGCAAGGATGCCTCCCGGTAGGCTTCCTGAAATCCCTGCGGATCGGCCGGGGAAATGACCAGCGCCCGACCCTGTGTTTCCATCAACAACCGTGCTGAGCGGCCAGCAGCGATGTAGAAATCGATGATACCGTAGCGTGCGTTTGGGATCGAACTGGTCGCTGTTGCCGGCCAGCGGGGCCAGCCACCCGGCCTGATCGTCTCGTCACCCGCCGCGATGGTTTGCAAAGAAATGATGTCCTTGATCGGGATCTGCTCATAGGCCCAACCCCAACGCAGGTGGAATCCGTCACGGTCGATGACGTAGCGGGCTGACAGCAGACCGATCAAGTTGTAAACCAGCATGAAGATCAACGGAACGCCGAGGAGTGGCAGCAGGACCCACACGACAGTCCACATGGAAAGAGGAGCGCTGGAAACCTGGAGCACCGCGAAAACCACGGTTGGCAGCAGGACAAAGATGGTGATGATGTTGAGTATGAGACCCGCTCTACGTGAGGGTCGGAATTCCATGGCAATCCGGTCCGGTGGGGACTACCGCTGGACGCGCGCGACAACGGCGGAGTGGTTTGGAAAGCTGGGAGCTTGCGCTACTTGACGCTGACAGCTGGTTCGATGGCATAAACGGGCTCGACCCAGTCCAGCCGGTGCTGAACCCGGCCCCGCACTACATTGTCAAACAGCACACGCAGCTCGGCAGTCACCGGCCCCATCTCGCCGGTTCCAATCGGTCGATGATCAACCCAGGTGACGGCCGTCACCTGTGCTGCGGTACCTGTCATGAACGCCTCTTCACACAGGAAGACCTCGGTTTTATCGATCGAGCGCTCGAGGACCTGCAGTCCGAGTTCCTGCTCGGCCATGGTCATAATCGCGCGGCGGGTGATCCCTTCCAGGATATTATCCGTGACCGGGGGCGTGACCAGGATGCCATCGCGCAGCATGAAGAAGTTCATGGCGCTTCCTTCGGAAACATGGCCGTCGTTGGTGAGCACCAGGGCTTCATCAAATCCAGCCCGCACGGCATCGGTCTTGATGAACGCGGAATTAACATAGGCTCCAGTGAGCTTGCCACGCGCCGGGATGGCATTATCATCAATCCGCCGCCAGGATGAGAACGTCACATGCGCGCCTTCATCCTTCTCGATGTAGCGCGAGAACGGTATGGCGAAGATCGTCAGCTCATCCTGCAGTCCATGCAGCTTGACCCCAATGACTTCGTCCGCTTTATAGATCAGCGGCCGGATGTAGATGTCCTCCCGATAGCCTTCTGCCCGAACAAGGTCGATCGTGATGCGGAGCAGATCACTCTCGTCGTAATCAACCTCGGCCGTCATCAACTTGGCCGAGTTCAATAGGCGCTTGAAATGATCATGGGGGCGAAAAATGAAAAGTTGATCCTGCGTGTTATTCCAGTAACCCCGCAATCCACCAAAGGCACCGGTGCCATAATTGAGGGCATGCGTCATGACGCCAACTTTTGCTTCGCTGTAGGGGACGATTTCGCCTTGGAAGTAAGCAAACTTGGGGAGCGTCACTGCTGTCTACCTCCTGAATTTCCAGTCAACCTGGTTGTTCACGGTTTCATCCTGAGTTCATCCCGCCAATAATATTATAGATCGGGTGAGAATTGGGCTTCAAGGTGACCTCCGGACGATTGCCCGATGCTCGCGCAAATTTGCACCAGGCATCCTCAGCGAGTCTACCATAGCAGAAAAAGCAAAACGCCCGGCAAAAGAACTGCCGGGCGTCGCAAATATATCCAGATCAACAGCCGGGGTTAGGCCTCACGGAACTCGCCTTCCACGACGTCGCCCTCTTCTTCTGGGCTGCCTTTGCTTTCAGGTTCCGCCTCTGGTGGCGTTTGTGCATAGAGTTGCTGGCTGAGCGCATAGCTGGCCTGCTGCACTTCATCCGTCAGGCGCTTGATTTCAGCAAGATCATCTGATTCCAGCGCCTTGCGTAGATCCGCTATCTTGCTTTCAATCTGCGATCGGTCAGAGGCGGGCACCTTGTCAGCCAGCTCGCGCAGGGTTTTCTCGGCCTGGTAAGCCAGGCTGTCGCCGGTATTGCGCGCCTCTGCCAGCTCCCGCCGGTGCTGATCGTCTGTGCTGTGGCTCTTGGCTTCCTGGACCATCCGCTCCACGTCGGACTTGTCGAGGTTGGTGGAGGCGGTAATCGTCACCTTCTGCTCACGTCCAGTTGCCTGATCCCGTGCGGCCACATTCAGGATGCCATTAGCATCGATATCGAAAGTAACCGCAACCTGTGGAATGCCGCGCGGCGCGGGAGGAATGCCCTCCAGCCGGAAGCGCCCGAGGGTCATGTTGTCGGCAGCCATCGGCCGTTCACCCTGCAGGACATGAATATCAACCGCGGTCTGGCTGTCTTCCGCTGTAGAAAAGGTCTCACTCTTCTCGATCGGGATTGTCGTATTGCGCTCGATCAAGATCGTCATCACCCCGCCCAGAGTCTCAACTCCGAGCGAGAGGGGTGTGACATCGAGCAGAAGGACATCCTTGACCTCTCCCGCGAGCACACCACCCTGGATCGCCGCACCAACGGCCACTACCTCATCAGGATTGACGCCCTTGTGCGGTTCCTTGCCTGTCAACTCTCGCACCAGATCCTGGACCATCGGCATACGCGTTGCACCACCCACCAGGACGACCTCGTCCATTTGGGAGGCGCTCATCTTGCCATCCTTGAGGACGGCTTCAAATGGCTTGCGGACCCGTTCAAGCAAGTCCTCTGTAAGCTGCTCGAACTTAGAGCGCGTCAGCTTCATCTGTAAGTGCTTCGGGCCAGCCGCATCGGCTGTGATGAAGGGCAGGTTAATATCCGTTTCGGTCACAGTGGAGAGCTCGATCTTGGCCTTTTCCGCCGCTTCCCGCAGGCGCTGCACTGCCTGGCGGTCCGCTCGCAGATCGATACCCTGTTCCTTCTTGAATTCATCGGCGATCCAGCTCAGGATACGTTGATCCCAGTCATCACCACCAAGATGCGTGTCGCCGTTGGTCGCCTTGACCTCGACCACGCCCTCGCCAACCTCTAGCAGACTCACATCGAAGGTTCCGCCGCCCAGGTCGAAGACCAGGATCGTCTCATTCTCTTTCTTATCCAGCCCATAGGCCAGGGCTGCTGCGGTGGGCTCATTGATGATGCGCATAACTTCCAGCCCGGCGATTTTTCCGGCGTCCTTCGTGGCCTGGCGCTGCGAGTCATTGAAGTACGCCGGGACGGTGATGACAGCCTTGGTGATGGGACCCCCCAGGTATGATTCGGCATCGAGCTTGAGTTTGGCAAGCACCATGGCTGAGATTTCCTGCGGGGCATATTCCTTACCCGTCGCCGGCACCTTCACGCGCACATCACCGCTCGGGCCTTTTACCGTTTCATAGGAAACCATCTCGCGCTCGGTCTCAACCTCGTCAAAGTGGCGGCCAATGAAACGCTTAATGGAATAGATCGTATTCTCTGAGTTGACCACAGCCTGGCGCTTCGCAGTCTGGCCAACCATGCGTTCGCCGTTCTTGGAAAAGGCAACGACCGAAGGACATAGGCGGCCGCCTTCGGCTGTTGGGATGACGGTTGCATCCCCGCCTTCCATCACGGCTACCACGCTGTTCGTCGTGCCCAGGTCAATACCAATAATCTTCGTCATGAATCGTCACCTCGTTTTCTCGATTAGGTTACGCTCTCTATCATAGCCGTTCCGCGCTAGAGGAGTGTTAACAACCTATCGGAGGAGTCTAATCGATTCCAGCAAGATGCCGTACACCTCCCCGGGTCAGCCAGAAGGAAGGTAAGAGCTTCTTCCCTGGTCTCGTCCAAAGCTACGAACCAGTCAGGCCCCCCGGGCTCCTGTGGCGAGGGTGATATGATCAGCTTGATTTCTTGATTGCTGTCGTTTTCCCACAGCACATCCGACGAGAGTCTGCATATGGAAAGGTTGAGGTTGCGCAATGACCATACTAAAGACATTTCGACAACAAAAGGATGAATTCTTCCTCCATGACCACCATAGCCCCTTAACGCCTGAACAGAAGCGGGGCTTTCAAGGCCTGAAATACTTCGAGGAAAACCCGGACTTGCGCATCGAGATTGAGATAGAGCGCTTTACGGAGGGTGAACAAGTCCAGATCCAGACCACTACCGGTGATCTCCAGACTTATGAACGCTACGGACGCTTCGAATTCGAGGTTGGTGGAAACCGGGCAGCCCTGACCGTTTACCGCAACGAGCACGGCTTCTTTCTGCCCTTCGCCGATGCCTTGGCGGGTGACGAGACCTATGGCGCCGGTCGCTATCTCGAGCCCGAGCCGGTCGGTGAGAACCGCTTGCTCGTTGACTTCAACCTGGCCTACAACCCCTACTGTGCCTACAACCCCAATTGGTCATGCCCGATCACGCCGGCGGAGAACAGGCTCAAGGTTCCGATCCGCGCTGGGGAGAAGGTTTTCGACGACCACGAAGCCTGAGAGATCTCAGGGGTGATGGGATGATCGATCTACGCGCTGCCGGTAGCGCAGGATCCCGATCAACGCCAGGAATTGCAGCGCCGCGGTAACGATGGTCGAGAACTGCTCAAAGTAGAAGACGAGCAGGTTCACGCCGGCCAGCGAGAGCAGCAGTCCGATCAATCCGAGCGTGATCCCGACCCGCTCGCGCCCCACGAGCAGTGCCAGCGCAGCTAGAACCAAAAGCAATCCCACCGATCCTTCCAGCGTCACCCGCAGGGTGAACCAGAACATCCCGGCTGCGCTTGAGACCCGGCCGATTTCAAGCAGGCTGGCGATCATGCTCTCCAAACGTCCTGGATCTCCCAGTCCCAGCAGAAGATCGAGCAGATCGACAAGCGCGAAGCTCCCCATCGCCGCCAGCCCTCCGATCAAGCCTGCCTTGACACGCGGCAAGGTAAGCCAGCGCGCCTCGAAGCGCTGTAGAGATGCAAGTGCCCGCTCCCCAAATTCCACTCGCGCCGGTGCAATTTGCAGCTCGTCGGATCTCAGAAAATCCAACAAACTCCTTGCCAGGTTCGCATAGTTAGAGGATTCGGCCGTCTCGGAAATGCGCGCCAGGCGCGATTCAAGTTCAGCGCGCTCATCCGGCTCTAGGTCGTAATCAAGCACCTCGCTCAGGCCCGCCAATGCGAGGTACATTTCATCCCGAGCGCTGAAGACGGGCGGGCGACGAACCCTGAGATAAACAAGGACCGTGATCAGAAAAAGAGCGTAGATAATCGGAACTGCGATTGGGTGGAAGTAGTTGTTGCTCTGTGTGATGAACTTGCCGACTTCATCGATGAACAACCCCACTCCGGTTCCTGCCAGGACGGAAGAGAGAATGAAGACCCAGCGGTTAGCCAACACCAGGAGCAGCATTGCGGCCGAGAAGAGCAGCAGCCCACCCCAGAGCACATGTGCGATATGCAGTTCACCTGAGCCCAACTGCGGATAGCCGGTCAGCTCCAGGAAGAGCCGCGTCAGCCCGACCGAAGCAGCGAAGCTGAGCAGAGTCACCAGGACGAAGGTCTCGGCTCGATAGCGGCGGACAGGCTTGCGGACGCGTCCGATGATCGGGTTCAGTGCCATCCTAACCCCCCTCAGCCAACCGCACGCTCAGGCTCGGGCACAAACAGCGCCAGGCCGATGGCCGCAATGAGCGCCATCACGGCGCCGAAGAAAAAGGGCGCCGCAGGGCCCCAGCCTTCCCATCTACCAATCCCCTGCCACAGCAGCCCGGCGATCAGGCTCGCAGGCAGCAAACTGACCCCGACCGCCATATGCATTGCCCCGTAGGCTGAGCCTCTGATGGTGGCTGGGACCAGGTCAGCGATATAAGCCCGGACCGCACCCTCCGTCAGACCATAGTACATGCCGTAAACGGCCATTAAGGCCCAGGCCTGCCATGTGCGCTCGGCACGTGCAAAACCCAGGTACACCAGGGCGTACAGCCCCCAGCCGGCAAACAGCACTTTGCGCCTGCCGATCCGATCGGATAGCACACCGGCCGGGGTGGAAAGCAGGGCGTAGACGAGGTTGAAGAACATCATCATCCCCAGCACGCCCGTAACCGTAAGCCCTAGTGTCTGTGCCCGCAGGATTAAGAACGCGTCGGAGGAATTCCCTAGCGTGAAGAGCACCAGCACGACGATGAAGTTGCGCAGCCCGCGCTGCTGGCCCAAATGCCTCGAACCCCGCTCTTCCGCTGTCGTCCTGATGACTGACTTAGACCCGGGTTCTCCACGCCTTGCAGGCGCCTCGCGCACACCAAGGATCAGAACGAAAACAGCCAGCACGCTCGGTATGATGCTGAGCAGGACCACCCGTTGAAAAGTGGTGCGTTCCAGGTTACCCCCCTGCTGGGAGAGGCGAACGATGATCAGCGCTGCCAGCAAACCCAGGACCGCCCCGGCAGTGTCGCCGGCGCGATGCAGGCCGAACGCCCGGCCGCGGTTCCCGCTGTCAACGCTGTCGGCGACCAACGCATCGCGGGGAGCCGTCCGCAGCCCCTTTCCCAACCGGTCGCTGAAACGCACCGCCAGCACGCCTGGCCAGCTTGTTGCCAGGTATAGAAATGGCTTGGCGAGCGTTGAGAGGGCATACCCTGCCACGACCAACGGCTTTCGTCGTGCGCTCCGGTCGGAGAGCCACCCCGATGCCAGCTTGAGCAGGCTGGCTACCGCCTCCGCCACGCCTTCGATGATCCCGATAAACGCTGTACGGACTCCAAGCACACTGTAGAGGAAAATCGGGAGCAGGTTGACGAGCATTTCTGAGGAGATATCGGTCAGGAAGCTGGTCAGTGTCAAAAACCAGATGTTACGCGGCAGGTGGTACTTTTCCTGAGCGGAACCTTTTTTTTCGGGAATCGACTCCATGCCTGCCTCTTTTCTCCCGTCTGTCATTCTTCACCCCCCGAGACAGGATCATCCCAACGAACGTTTTCACCAGCCTCGTCGCAATGCAGTTGGTATTTCGTCCCATCCAGGAGGAGGGTCAGGACCCATCCAGATACCTCGTCCTGTGCACAAGCAGTGGCTTGCACTTCTATCCCGAGACAGGAATTCGGCCAGATTGCCGGCTGGAAATCCAGAACTGTCAGTTCCGAGGGAGATACGCCGCGATCTTCCGCCAGCCTGCGCATCGCGCGTGGGATGGCCGGCGGGAACGGCTCCTCCAGCGCGATTGGTGTCGCCTGGACGGGGTCACCAAGCAATCCGCTCAACAGCAGGATCACCCCCCCCTCGCGTCCATCATATGCGAGGTACCAACCTCTCCCGAACCAGATGCGAAGGTCGGCGTCGGATGAAGCCAGCGCATCCGGGTCGGATACTTCCGGCGCAGCCGTTCCGATCTGCACCAACGCCCCGTCGAGCTGGTAGAACTGCGGCCTGGGCAAGTCCACGATGAGATCAGCCTGAGACACTTGCTCGATGCTCGCTCCAGCATCCCGCAGTGCCTGCACCAGCCCGTCCGGATCCCGAATCGGCTGCGGGGTTATAGGGCCATTACTGCAGGAGACAGCCAGGGCGGCGATCAAGAGCAGGATGACTTCCCTTGTCATAACTTTCATTGCTTCAAGTCGGTCGATTCGAAGGGTGTGCATGACATTTCGTATTGTACTCTCACCGATGATCCCATCCCACACCTCCCGGGTATTGACACATATTGGGGTGGGCCCTATGCTCAATTCATGCTCATAACCCCGGCGTTCAAGAAGAGGTGGGGTTGCCATGTCTATCATCAGGGAGGGATTTCGCATGACACGTGAGGCATGGATCGTCGCCTGTGTTCGATCACCCATCGGGTCGGGAAAGCCAGACAGCGGGGTGCTGGAGCCCATAGCTCCAGTGAATCTTGCCGCGCTTGTGCTCACCAGCGTCATCGAGCGTGCCGGGATCGCCAAGGACATCATCGAAGACGTGATCCTCGGCTGCGTCACCCCCATTGGAGATCAGGGCGCAAATATCTCGCGCCTAGCTGCCCTCCAGGCTGGTTTTCCATATAAAGTACCCGCCCTCCAACTCAACCGGATGTGCGGCTCCGGTCAACAGGCCGTCCACTTTGCGGCTCAGGCCATCCTGGCCGGCGACATGGATCTGGTCATTGCCGGTGGGATCGAGATGATGTCACACCAGCCGCTGGGCGCCGACTATCCCGAAAACTGGCCCGAGAACTTCCCCTATGAAATGGTCCACCAGGGCGTCAGCGCCGAGATGATGGCCCAACGCTGGAACCTCACCCGCTCCGCACTCGACGACTATGCCTTCCAGAGCCACCAACGAGCCGCCGCTGCAATGAGCGCGGGCCGCAGCGCGGCCCAGATCGTTCCGGTGCACGTGATGAAGGACGGGACAGGAACGCTGGTGGAGCATGATCAGGGCGTTCGGCTGCAGCCTGACCGGCAGAAAATGGGCGCCCTAAAACCGGTTTTTAAATCGGACGGGGTAATCACGGCCGGGAACAGCAGCCAGATCAGCGATGGCGCAGCAGCCCTGCTCATCGCCTCGGATGAAGCACTGCGCCGATATAAACTCGAGCCGCTGGCACGGATCGCCGCCCGCACTGTCGTCGGCTCGGATCCGGTGCTCATGTTGGATGGGCCGATCGCAGCCACGCAGGCTGTACTTGATCGTGCGGGTCTAACACTAAACGAGATCGATGTGGTTGAGATCAATGAGGCCTTCGCCAGCGTCGTCCTGGCCTGGCAGGCCGAGTTCGACGCTGACCTGGATCAGGTCAATCCCGACGGAGGTGCCATCGCTCATGGCCACCCTCTTGGCGCGACCGGTGCAATCTTGATGACCAAGCTCGTACATGAGATGCGTGATCGATCAGCCCGCTGGGGACTGCAAACGATGTGCATCGGGCACGGGATGGCGACAGCGACGATCCTTGAGCGAGGCTAAGCCTGGGGCTAGAAGACGAAAAAGGTCAAGAACGAGGCGATGATTCCTACCAACAGCATCACGTCGAATGCACGCCAGATGATGCTGCGCAGCTCAGGTGAGCCGAGCGTGCTGGCCATGATCGCCCTTAAGAGTGTGTTCAGGAGGCTGTCCGTACAGGGCCGGCAACCTGC
>DAOUEJ010000018.1:0-5046 GCA_034430615.1 Anaerolineales bacterium
TGCCAGGGGCAAGGCCAGATCGTTATCCTGCTCGGCGAGGCCGGAATTGGCAAGACGCGCCTGCTCGAAGAAGCCCGGCTCAGGTCCTGCAGCGGGCAAGAAGAAAGTTCGGATGCACACTTCGATCCCAGGACAATCCACTGGCTGGAGGGCCGGGCGCTCTCTTATGGGAGCTCGCTCTCTTTCTGGACCATCAACCAGCTGCTGCTCAACGACCTTGGCCTCTCGGATGGCGCACCCCAGGTGAAGATCAAGGCTGCCCTGCGGAAAAGGATCATGGAACTTTTCGGTGAGGAAGAAACACCCAGGATCCTGCCCTACCTGGCGCACCTGCTCGACCTGGCCCAGGAGGGACCTGAAGGCGAGCTGCTCAAGCATATGGATGGCGAGGCGATCAAGTACCAGACGCTGATCTACCTCAAGGACTACTTCGAGCATGTGGCCAAGGATGCTCCAACGGTTCTGGTGCTGGAAGACTTGAATTGGGCTGACCCCTCCAGCCTGGAAACGCTCGAACAATTGCTACCGCTCACCAATCGAGTACCGCTGATGTTCGTCCTACTGATGCGCGTGGAACGCGAACATGGCTCGTGGGATTTGAAAACCGCCGTTGAGAAGAACCTTCCCCACCGCACGACCCTGATCGCACTGGATCGACTGGCGAACGAGGAGTCACAAGCACTGGTCGACCAATTGCTGGGCGCAGAAGGGCTTCCAGACGAGCTCCGAGGGTTGATTTTCAGCCGTTCAGAAGGCAACCCTTTCTACCTCGAAGAGGTCGTGCGCCACCTGCTCGAGAGTGGTTGGTTAAAAGAGGTGGATGGGAAATATATCGCGATGGAGGGAAATGGAGAAATCGGGATCCCAGAGACACTGCAGGGTGTGCTCCTGGCACGCATCGACCGCCTCGATCAAGACGTGCGCGCCACACTGCAGATGGCTTCCGTCATCGGAAAAAGTTTCCTCTATAAGCTATTGCAGGCGATTGCCGAGGCTGAACTTGAGCTGGAGGTGCACCTATCCCAGCTGCAGCAGGTCGATCTCGTGCGCGAAAAAACTCGTTTGCCTGAGCTCGAGTACATGTTCAAACATGCGCTCACCCGGGAAGCCGCTTATAACTCGCTGCTGGTCGAGCGCCGAAAAACCTTCCACCGCATGGTGGCCGAGGCCATGGAACGATTATTTCCCAATCGACAGGAGGAATACCTGGGCTTGCTTGCACACCATTTCCGTGCTTCGGGGGATTTAGATAAAGCAGCCGATTATCTAATCCGTGCCGGAGACAAAGCCCGGCTTGAAGACGCCCACGATGAGGCGGTCGAGTTGTATGAAGATGTCCTACCATTGTTGAAAGAACGGCACGACACAGAGCGCGCGTATCAAACGCTCCTAAAGATCGGTTTAAGCCATACAGTGAACTTCCGTTACGAATCCGCCGACAGGGCCTATGAACTGGCATCCCAAATCGAACGTAGCGATCGACCTCATGCACGGGCAATGGTACCGGCAACGGAAGAAGCTAAACACTCAACGAATACATTCCAATTTCCTGTATTCGCCGAGTATCTGGTTTCATTAGATCTTGGTAAGGTGGATCTTTTAAGTGGAATACATTCCACAATCTTCATCGGGTTAGCGAGGGTGGGTACTGAGTTCAATATTGAACCGCGTGCTGCTGAATACTGGTCAATCTCAGAAAGTGGCACCCGCTATATATTTCATCTTAGAGATGACATCCGCTGGTCGAATGGAGAACCTCTCACTGCCTATGATTTCGAGTGGACCTGGCTAAGGATGCTTACGCCTGAAAGTCAGTCACCCTATGCGTACTTCCTGGACGACATCGTGGGAGCGCGTGAGTACCGCATGGGTGAATGTGAAGATCCAAAATCTGTTGGAATACGGGCATTAGATCCCAGTACACTGGAAGTACTTTTATCATCACCTTCCAGCTACTTTCTTTATATCATTGCCTCTCCGCCAACCTGTGCTCTTCCACGTGAAATCATCGACGCATATGGTGATGAGTGGTGGCATCCGGAGCATATTGTATGCACGGGTCCCTTCCTCCCAAACAAGTTCGAAGAATGCGAGAAAATCTTCGTCAGGAATAAGGCATTCTCCCTGCCCTTCCCGGGTAATATTGATCAAATCATCGTCAGAACTACTAAGAGCCATTCCCTGGAGGAGATCTATCAACAGAGTCTATCTTGGTATAAAGCAGGCATCATCGACACGATGGCAATAAATCCGGAAAGCATCCCCTCATGGATCCCTGCAGGTGAGATTCATGAGTCAAGCCATGAACTCACCCAATATTTCGAACTCAATCCCACGCTGGTTCCGCTGGACAATCTGCTTCTCCGCAATGCACTCATGAAGAGCATCGATCGGACCGAGGTAGACCTTCCGTTCAAACCAAGTACCCCTGCATTGGGTGGCATTATCGATCCATCAATCCCTGGTCATTCTCCGGACATTGGACAAACGATTAACATCAATGAAGCCCGCATCGACTTGATCAACGCCGGGTACCCAAATGGAAAAGATCTACCGGAACTCACGATAAGCTCACTCGGCGGGTACTTTGAGGAACTTGCGATAGAACTGCGGAAACAATGGAAGAAGAATTTAGGGATCAATACACATCTAATAAACTGGAAGGATGCCGTCGATCCTGCTTCGGTCCATATTGACGTTGGCTGCTGGATTCCAGATTTTCCCGATCCCGATACATATTTGCGCCGTTCTCATCTGCAATCATTTCTTGAACAAACGGGCTATTCGAATCCACGCTTGAGTCAACTCTACTACGAAGCTCTTCATTCGAATGAGCGGCGGAACCGATTATCCCTCTACAGAGAAATCGATCGGTTGCTTGTCCGCGATGAGTCCATCATTTACCCACTTTTCTATGGTTCCACAGAGCCCTATTGTCTCAAGTCAAACATCAAGAATTACCACCCCAATTTCGGTAATTATGAGGATGTGTTCATCGAAGATCGAGAGTGACGGGATAGGCACTTGCCTGATGTAGCATTGTTTCTATTACGATGTCTCTGGGAAAAGATTGCTTCCAATTTCTAAAGAAATCAGATGTAGGAAAACGAGGTATTTTTCAGGACCATACTAAGGACCGGCAGCGTCTGGCTTCCCAGCTTCACGGCATCAACTAGGTGACCACTGCACCTTTAACCAACGTCTTCACCCTGCTGATCAAGTAGGGCGAGTACAGGATGGCGAGCGTAAGGGTGATCAGGCCAGTCAGTCGGAAGATGTCCGCGCCATAGGTCCCCTGCCAGTAGATTTCGACACTGCCCAAGGTCAGGACCACGATCAGTGCGCTCCCGAGCAGCAGCGAAATCACGCGTATCCTCTCTGTGCGACTCCGCAGATAGAATTGCGAGACCAGGATCATGAGGATCGCCAGAACGACCATGAAGTACAGGGAGTAGAGCCGGTCCATCTCATCGAAGCTGGCGGCGATATACAAAGGCAAGCACCCAAACATCAAGTAGGTGAACCGGGTCCAGTCTTCCCAGATATTCCGGAAGAAGCTCAGGGCTGGTTGCAGTGAGCGGGTGAAAATCAAGCCTACCAGCAGGCCAAACCCAGGCAGGATCCATGACCGCCAGCCCCACAATTGACGCCCGAAGATTGGATAACTCCCGATCCTCAAACCCGGTGTTGACGCGTTTTCCAGATAGAAGGCGAACAGGATCATCAGGCCCACGTAGGGATTAGCCCAGCGGGGGAAACCCTCGATCCAGCCGAGGCTGAACCCAACGAAGGGCACGACGATCACCAACCCGAAAACCAGATTGAGGAAACCCTCGTACCAGGCCGGCAGGCTCCACTCATGGGGCAACTCGCTCAGGATCAGAAAAAAACCGAAGATGACGAAGATTACGCTGTGCCAGCACTTTCCCTCAAGTGGCGTATTCGATTCAGGACGACCAAGCTTCTCATCCATCTTGCGCACTCCCCTCAGACCTATGGCCCGGCGTCGTTTACCCTATCTGATCCATCAGTTGAGCCTGCAGGATTTTGTCCATTCTAACTCACATAGCCTATATCCCCCTACACTCGATCCGGGGAAGATGTACCATCGATCGAAATGTCCGCCGCCCGCCTCTTGGCGCACTCCGGGAACTCGCAGTCGATCCCATTCTTGCTGCGAAGAACATGCCCGTGGCATCGAATGCCATGCTATAATATGTAGTTGCACTACATATTACCGGCGGCTTCGAGGATGTCCATTGGCAATCAAGGACCACCTACCCCTATCTGAAACTTCCTTTTTCATCCTGCTGAGCCTGGCGGTTTCCCCCAAGCATGGTTATGCCATCATCAAAGAAGTCAGTGCGCTCAGCAAGGAGCGGGTAAACCTGGCTACCGGGACGTTGTACACCGCACTCAGGCGCATGCTCCGGGCCGGCTTGATCGAGCGAACGGACATGGATCAACCCAACAGGGATAACCGTAATCGTAAGTTTTACCGCCTCACACCACACGGGAGAAACACCCTGCGGGCGGAAACCAGCCGCCTGAATACTATGTTGAAGCTGGCGGATGAACTCGCGCCGGGGGATCCGCGATGAGCGGCCGGCATCGTACCCTGGACTGGATCCTTGGCTTCAACTCGAAGCTCATGCTCCTGTACCCGCAGCATTTTCGAAATGAGTTTGAAGAAGAAATCCGGGCCGTTCAGGAGTCTGTGCTTTCGGAAGCCAGTTTGCGGGGATTTGGAGACTTGATACTTGTTGCAGTCCGTGAACTATGGGCATTAACGCAGTTGGCTGTGGTCGTAAGGTTCTCTTCACCGGTGGAATCAGGCGAAGGGCAGCTGAAGTCTGAAACCATTCCCGGTGGTTCACTGAATGGGAACCAGGAACTTGCACTGTCTGGACCACCCACAGGTCCAACCTTGAGCTGGCTGGTAGGTTGGGTCTTCCTATTCGCATTGGCAGTTCCCCTGGGGTGGTTTATCACGGCTCCGATTGCCGCGCTTCTGCTTCCGCTATCAAAAGCGATTTCAACGATCGG
>DAOUEJ010000019.1:0-17900 GCA_034430615.1 Anaerolineales bacterium
ATGACCTTGCGTTCCAAACGGCCGGTGGAAGCGGAAAGCGTCTTTGCCAGGCTCAAACATAACTGGGGCTTCCGCAGGTTTCTGTTGAGAGGCAAGGAGAAAGTGGAGGTGGAATGGGGTTTGCTCTCCATAGCCCACAGTCTGGCTAAGGTTGCGGCTGCCTGACAGCTTTTTTTTCTTAGTTGGTTTCAGGAATGCAAAGGGGCCGTCTAGATTACCTTTTTAGACGGCCCCGTCTTTGTATGCGTGCATCACCATCGCCCTGGCTGGCCACAAAACACTGCGTTGTGTCGCCAGCCGTGGTTCCCCGCTGCTTTGCCATCCGCTGTTGAACCTGAGAGGAAAAGCCATGAGCAATCCCACAAATCTCTGCCATCGGCCGGCTCGAATCTTGATCGTCTTGATCTTCATCGCAGCACTCCTGTCTGTCCCCCCAGCTCAGCCTGCTTGCGCCGCGACCCTTACGGTGACCAACACCAACAACAGTGGCGCGGGATCGCTGCGCCAGGCGGTGCTCGACGCGAACAGTGGTGACACAATTCATTTCCATGCGTCGCTCGCTGGAATGACGATCACCCTCTCGTCACAAATCACAATTGACAAGAACCTGACAATCGATGGTTCGACCTTGAGTTCGCGAATCCGGATCAGTGGTGATGGTTTAACCCGAGTATTTGAGATTTCTAGTGCAAAAACAGTAAACCTGAATTCCCTTGAGATCATGGATGGCTTAGCAAGCGGACCGGGTGGCGGGATCCGGAACGCAGGATATTTATCCATAACGGATTGTGCATTCTCCGGGAATACCTCAGATTGCTCGTTATTATGTGCAGGAAGCGGCGGTGCGATTCGCAATGATCAGAACGGTAATTTATCCATAACCAACAGCAGCTTCTCGGACAACAGCAGCGAGGGTGCCTATGGTGGCAGCGGAGGAGCCATCGCCAATTACCATATCCTCTCAATCGATCAAACCGAATTCATCAACAACAGTGCCGAAGGAGACGGGGGAGCGGTCTACTCCGTGAAACCAACAAGCGGGAATAACACCACCGTTACGGTCACCAATTCCACCTTCTCCGGGAACAATACCGACGAAACTGGGTTTGGGGGCGGTATCTATATCGATGGGGAAGATTCACCCTATGGCCTCCAGTCCACGTTAACCATTTCAAACGGCACCTTTTATGGTAACTCTGCACACAATGGGGGTGGAATCTATAGCCACGATACCACGCTAACGGTGTCCGGCAGCACGATCTCGGGGAATACTGGACCGGATCTCTTAGCCCCCGGCGGGTTAACAGGTTATGGGCCGGTTCATCTGCTCAACAGCATTGTGGCAAATAACATTGGCGGCGATTGCGATGCTGTCCTGGCCACAGATATCAACAATCTGATCGGGTACGGTTATTGTAATTGGGATGGTACCGATGACCCACTGCTTGGCCCCCTGGCCGACAATGGCGGCTTGACGCAGACCATGGCGCTGCTGGCGGGTTCACCGGCGATTGACGCAGGAGATGACGCGACCTGCGAGGAAGCTGACCAGCGTGGGCTGAGCCGCCCCCAGGGCGCGCACTGTGACATCGGGGCGTACGAATCTGCCTACGCACTGACTGTCAACAGTCTGAATGATCCAGGTACGGAATCTTGCGATTCCACCGAATGTACGCTCCGTGAAGCGGCAACGTGGATCGATCCTGGAGGTGTGATTGCATTCGATCCCGCGCTTGCTGGAGGCTTGATTACACTCACGGGCGAGATCGCGCTCCAGAAAGACATGACCATTGATGGACTGAGCGTCGACCCACGGGTTCAAATCAGCGGCGACGACAGCAGCCGCGTGTTCCATATCAACAACGGTGCCGATGTCGACATCAATGGCCTGGAGATCACCCACGGCGGGGGTGTTGTGTTCGGCGGCGGAATCTATAACGAAGGTTCCCTGCAGCTGGCCGAGAGTATCGTGTCGGGGAGCAACGCCACGAACATCGGAGGCGGGATCTTCAACGCGGACTCCCTCTACGTACAGGATTCGACCATCTCCAGCAATGGAACAAACCTGTATGGAGGCGGGATCTACAACAACGGCACGCTGACGGTCTTACGCAGCACGTTCCAGGGCAATGATGCGGGCTACCTCGGCGGCGCAATCTATGCCTCAACCTCGACGTCCAACACGGTTCGAAATAGCACCTTCCACAATAACAGTGCGGACGACGAGGGCGGGGGTTTCTACAGCAGCAGCGGGACGGTGACAATCTCCAACAGCACGTTCTATGGCAACTACGCTGACCTGACCGGGGCGGGCGTTCGGAATAGTGGGGGAACGCTTCATCTGCTCAATTCCATCCTCGCGTACGGATCGGGATCGAGCGACTGTGCCAGCTCGAACACGCTGGCGACGAATACGAACAACCTGGTCGAGGATGGTTCCTGCAGCCCGGATCGGACCGGAAATCCACTCCTGGGAGCCCTGATGGATAACGGCGGTCCGACGAAGACGATGGCGTTGTCGGCGAGTTCGCCAGCGCTCGACGCCGGCGATGACGCCACGTGCGAGGCGACCGACCAGCGCGGCGTGTCCCGCCCGCAGGGTTCCCATTGCGACATCGGGGCCTTTGAGCTCGAACCCGCGTTCCCCTATTCGCTCTACCTGCCGCTGATCATGCGCTGATCGATCCTGCTGCGCAGTAAACACGAAGCGATCCAGCAGGTACGCCCCCGGGTCTTTTGCCGAGTGGGTCAGCAAAGGATGATTCGGGCCTTTCCTGCCCGTTACGGCGACAGCCCAATATACCGGCTCAGCAGGTGGCCCTTGGAAACGTGACTTGAAGGGTACCGTGGGGACTAGGCTGATGTTGCTTCCCTTGGATCTTGCTTTCAAGCGGTCCTCAACCAGGCCGGGGGAAGTGTCGCCAGAGAGGGTCTACTCCTGGAGCATGGCGAGAACGCCACGGGAGCGACAGAAGCATGCGTGGGCATTCCTGATTCGGACTTCATAGGACGCTGGTCTATCGTCGCTGAGACCGGAGAGAGACGCGTAAATGGCGAGGGTCCACTCGACCGACGGACACTCATCGCAACGGTGAAGCCAGAGGTCTTGGTGCCGGGCGTGGTTAACCACTCATCATAAGAATTTATCATCTGGAGCTGGCGATCACCGACGGTGACGTCGTACTCGAATTCTGCATTTTCGTTTGACCGCCAGCCGCTGTTTTCACGTTCTGGGATGAAGGTACCCTCATGTTTTGTGAAATTTGGCGCGAATATTGAGGTTGAGGGTTCCAATTGCTGCATCAAGGAGAATTCATGGCGAATCCTCTGTGCAGGGGGATTCTGGTATTAGGGATTCAGGGGCTTTAATTGTTGATTATCAAAACTGATCCGTTAGGATCAGTTTTTTAGCGTTTGATGCCTAACCCTCAGCGAGGTTCTCGGGCGAGGTATGCGCGGGATGATCAGCCAAGTGGTATCCCGAATGGATACCTCAAGCACTGCATCGATAAGGAGAAAAATTGATGAAGACCGCGACTTTATTTTCCAGAATCTGGAAAGCCGGCTGGATGCGATGGCTGTCTTTCATAATCCTGGTTTGTCTATTCATCGGGGCCGCGGTCTCGAGCGTTGCCGCAGCGCCCCCAGAATCGGGGTTGAACGTTGTGACCACCCCGGTTCGCAATTCAAGCAACGTTTCCTATTCAACATCCAATACTTGGGTATCCACGAGTATTGTCATCAGCGGCTATGCAAGCAACATCACCATAGCTGAAGCGGGGGTGAGCTGGAATGTCGATTCAGATGCCGTGGGGGAGGTTGAGTACAAGCTCAGGTATGAGAATGCGGCCGGTACGTATGTCTGGGAGAGCCCGGCGATCGATACCTGGATGGATCCCACGGGGAATGATGCCGCGGATGGATATGCCGAAACTTCCGAAGCAGGCCTCCCGTTCTGGGAAGGTATCGATGGGCAATATAATGACCTGCCGATCGACACCCCGATCAACGGCACATGGACTTTTTTTATCCGTGACTCGGTGAACAACGGCAACAACCGCGGGCGGCTCGATTGGTGGGAGATCCATTTCAAGTACATCCCTCCCCCGACCGGCGTGACCGCTACGGACGGCACGGACACATCCGTCACCGTGACCTGGAACTATGTCGACGACTGGTACCTCGATCATTACACGGTCTATCGCTCCACTTCCCCTGGGGGCGCCAAAACATACATTGGCAGCCGAACCCAGGGCTACATCGTACCCACCTATAGCCTGGTGGATAACGGCACAACGGCCTATAGGCCGTATTACTACTTTGTTCGTTCGTGCAATCAATTTGGCTGCGCCTGGTTCAGCCCGAGCGACATGGGCACCTCCATGCTCGTACCCCCGCCGATCAGTGCCACCGAGGGGACCTACACGGATAAGGTACGGGTGACGTTCACCGAGGATGCGCGGGCTACATTCTACGAGGTCTGGCGCTCGACGAGCGCCGGCGGACCGTACTCGAAAGTGGGCCAGACGGCGAATTATGACGAGATCTACGACGATACGACCGCCGTTTCGGGAACCCTGTACTACTACAAGGGGAAGTCCTGCACCGCCTACGGCTGCAGCGACTTGAGCTTCTTCTGGGATTACGGCATGGCGTCCTCCGAGCCGCCTGCTGGGCAGGCCAGCGATGGGGAATTCTGGTACGTATACTTGGAATGGGAACAGATGCCGGGTGCCCATACGTACCGGGTTTACCGCAACACGACGCCTACGCCGCCCGACCCAGCCGATTACTATGCAAGAGACATCTACGATATATGCTACCCTTCAACGCCTTGCGAACCTCAACACTGGAACGACCTCGGCGCCGATCCCTACACGACTTACTACTACTGGGTCGTCTCCTGCCTCGAGCCGACCTGTAGCGCGCTGGATGAGTACGATTCAGGCTGGCGGATATACCGTCCGCCGCACAACGTCGACGCCAGCGATGGTACATACACCGATAAAGTTGAGGTCACGTGGGGCGCTGTCGACTCGGTAGATTTTTTAAGGTCTACCGTGCGGAGGCATACGGCGGGGAGAAGACCCTGCTCGGTTCTCCCACCGGGATGAGTTTTGATGACCTTGATGGAACACCCGGCATGACCTACTACTACTCGGTCCTGGCATGCGACGCCGATTTCTGCAGCAACTCCAGTGCGGAGAACTCCGGATGGCGAGGGTGGACCGTGCCAGTGAACATCCAGGCGAGCGACGGCACCGCGACTTCCTGGACCGAAGTGACCTGGGACACCTTGCCTTATTCGACCAGCTACAAAGTCTTCCGCTGCACGGGCACGGGGACCGGGTCGTGCGGCTCCGCCGTCGGCACCCCGATCGGACCACCCTTCAATGACACCGGGGCGCTTCCTGGCGTGGACTACTACTACCGGGTGAAGGCCTGCGCTGGAGGCACAAATTGCAGCGATTTCAGCGCCTATGACGCTGGATGGCGGCTCCCTGCCGCGCCGGCGAATGTCCAGGCGAGCGACGGCACCTTCACGAACAAGATCCAGATCACGTGGAACGCCGTTTCCGGCGTGACTTCCTACGAGCTGTACCGCTACATCGATTCTGTCGGTCCGCCAAACTATGTCGCCGACCCCGCCGGGACGACCTACGACGATACCGCGCCCAGCCCTGGCCGCACGTACTGGTACTGGGTGAAAGCCTGTGGGGTGAATCACTGCGGCGAACTGAGTGAGAACGACGACGGATGGCGGTCCATCATCGCCCCGGGCAATGTCCAGGCCAGCGATGGCACTCATCTCGACAGGGTGGCCATCAGCTGGGATGCCGTCGGGGCAGCGAACACCTACCGCGTGTACCGGGCCGACTCGGAAGCAGGCACGAAGACCCAGATTGGGAATCCGTCAACGAACAGCTTCGACGACACAACCGCGTTTCCCGGAAGGACGTACTACTACTGGATCACGTCGTGCGCCTGGGGCCAGTGCGGCGATTACAGCGCTTTCGACACCGGCAGGCGTTTCGGTTACCTGATCTACCTGCCGCTGATCACGCGCTGAGGAATTTGGAGTTGATTTTCATGACGAGAGCTTGACGGCGAGCGCCGGGATTGGAAGTTGCCCGGGGTGTGCAGCGTGGACCGGCCGGCGGGCTTCAGGGCGAGGCTTCGACGACCTGAAAGATGGTACCGTCGAGGCGGACCAGGTACAGCTCCCCGGCTTCGTCCTCCCCGAAGGACGCCGGTCCGAAGCCGCTGTTGACGAGCTCCGAGCTGGCTGCCCAGGCCTCGCCGTCGGGTTGTAACCCCCATACTCCTCCGCTGCAGTAGTCGGCGAAGAAGTAAATTCCCCCGAGTGCGGGGTACGTCCCGCCGCGGTATACATAGCCGCCCGTGATCGAGCAGCGACTGGCGGTGTGTCCGTACTCGTATACCGGATCCACAAAGGTCAGCCCCGTGCAGTTTACGTTCAGGTCGCCGTTGGTGTCATTGTACGGGTGTGTTCCCTCACGGCAGTCCCAGCCATAGTTCTCGCCTCCGGGGCTGCTGGCCGGCTGGTGGTCGATCTCCTCCCATGCTCCCTGGCCGACGTCGCCGATCCACAATTCGCCCGTTGTACGGTCGAAGGAGAAACGCCAGGGATTGCGGAGCCCGTACGCCCATATTTCGGGTCGTGCGCCGGGTGTGTCGACGAAAGGGTTGTCGGCTGGAATCGTGTATCCGGGACCTGCCTGAGCTGCGACGAGCGGCAGGTACAGCTGGTAAGGCCCGGGCGTGGGAACCGCAGCGGCCAACGATGCACCGACATCGATCCGCAGGATCTTCCCCAGCAGCGAGCCGAGATTCTGGGCGTTCTCATAGGGGTCGCCCGATCCACCGCCATCGCCGGTGCCGATATAAAGGTAGCCGTCCGGACCGAACATCAGCTGCCCGCCGTTGTGGTTGGTCTGATTCGGATGTTCAAAGACGAGCAGGATCTTCTCGCTGCCAGGATCGGCTGCATCCGGATCCGAGCCGCTGACGCGGAAGCGTGCCAGTACGTTGTTGCTCGAGTTCCCGGCGCGGGCGTCGGTGAAGTAGACGTAGAAGAACCCGCTGCGAGCGTAGTCCGGTGGGAAGGCCACGCTCAGCAGGCCCTGCTCGCCGCCGCTGAGCACGATGCTGCTGAGATCGAGAAAGGTGCCCCCGCCGAGGATCTTGATCCGGCCGGCCCGCTCGACGACGAACAGCCGGTTCGATCCGTCGCCGGCGTTCGTGATCTGGACCGGTGATGCGTAGCCGCTGGCGACCTCGCTGAGCGCAACCGCCGGCCAGGTCACGGCGGGCTGCGGCTGGGCTTCACCAAGCAGCGGCCAGGCGAGCGTGGCAAGCAGGAGGCTCGCGGCGGCAACCGGAATCGTTCGTAGGAAATGCGTGTGGCTGGCCGGGGACATACAGGGATCCTTCTCTCGCATAGCGATATAGGGAAAATTCTACCCGAAAAATCCGATTTCATTGCTCCTGAGTCATGAGACCATGGCTTGTTTTCAACGCCCCTCTTGAATGGATGTTGATTCAAAGCAGGGCAATGAAAGTTCACAAGCGAAATAACAGCAGGCGCGAACCGCTATTCAACGGTACTATTGAGGATACGTAATGCAATCTGTACGATTATTCACAAATGCCATTCCATTATTACGAGCACTGCAGACAGAGCCTTGTGAAACCCGGCTTCATATTTTGAAATCGGGTTTCTTCCTTGTTAAAGCAGCCTGGTACTCCATTAAGATACCCGAACCCTTGAAAAGTGAGATTTCGGGAGGACACGAGGTTGCGCGATAGGCCGTTCTGGCTCGTCGAAGGATGGAATACCACAGGCATCTGCGGACGAACCGGGCGCAGCCCGGATGCCCGAGCGATTACCTGCTCTAAATCACCTGGAGCGATCGATTAGGTTTCGCAACACATTATGTAGGAGGCTCAGAATGAACACCAGGTTGGTTTCCGCCGGTTTTGTCCTGCTTGTGATCCTGGCATTCATGGGGACGGCTGCCGTCGGATGGGCAGCAGGACGACTGATGCCGGGCAATGGTGCGCCTACACTGGTCAGCTACCAGGGGGTGATCAACGAAGGCGGATCGCCCTATACCGGGACAGGCTATTTCAAGTTTGCGGTTGTGAATGCTGCGGGCAGCATAACCTACTGGTCGAACGACGGGACCTCAAGCGGGGGTGGTGAACCCACGGAGGGCGTAGCCATAAGTGTTTCACAGGGGCTGTTCAATTTGCTGCTTGGAGATACAACGCTCCCTCACATGGTTTCGCTTTCGGCATCGGCGTTCAGTGGTACCGAACGCTATTTCCGGATTTGGTTCAGCTCTGATGGGAGCACCTACACCCTACTGAGCCCTGACCAACGCGTCGCTTCCGTTCCCTATGCCCTCCAGGCACAGGAAGCCCTTACGGCCGAGGATGCAAATACGCTGGATGGCTTTGACTCCACCGACTTCGCTTCACCACTCGATATCGGGCTGGTGCTCTCCGTCGGCGAGTCGCGCGAGCTTGCCGCGGTAAGCGGCCTCACCTTGGACTTCACCTGCACCGATCCATCCGGGGTGGGGGACCAGGTTTTAGGCCAGGTACTTCTGGTTTCATGTGCGGATGGGACGGAAGGTGTGGTGTGCGATATTATGACCCTGAATGCCCTACAGGGGTGGAAAGAAGAGTGGGCGAATGCGATCGATAACGGCTCTTCGGGGGTTGTGTTGACTTGGCGTGCGGAGCTGGGGCAGACCCCCGGTTGGCAGAGTGCTCGCACCCACAGCTTTTGGTTTGCCTCGATTATAGGAGGCTCGATCGATGGAGTCTTGACTGCGCATGTCGGCGACCCCTTCTGGGATCAATGCGCGCTGAGCGGTCACCTTGTCGAGGCAGATGCCGCGAGTCCATGAGATCCTGCGGGCAGAATGCCTGGTCCTGATTCAAACACGGCCCTGCCCGGCTCATGGAGAGATCGAGGGTGAAGTAGAACGAATCAATCGATCGAATCGGGTTGGGTATAGCGCCAGTAGACTTCACGAGAGGCAATCGATGGATAGCAGATATCGAATCATTACGCCCTTGGTGGTGATTGCGACCCTGGCTGTGATCGCTGGATTTTTCTTGACCTCCAGCGTCCTGGCCTCATCAGGAGGTGGCTACGAGCTTGCCTGGTATACGATGGATGGTGGTGGGGGGACGAGCGCTGGTGGAGATTTTGGTCTTTCAGGTACGATCGGTCAACCGGACGTTGGCGCGCCGAGTGGCGGGGATTTCTCTTTGAATGGAGGCTTCTGGGGATACCTCATCCAAAAGGCATTTGAGATCTTTCTTCCCCTCATCCTGCAGTAGGCGAAACCACAGGATTGACAGGATCCAGACCGTAGGCCCTGCACTTGGAGAGCTTGCTTCAGATTTCACAACTGAGTACTATCGTAGAATCTGACTGATCCACCAGTCAGATCATGGGCGTTCCACCATAGAATAGGGGGGCAGCGTCTGCATCGCGCAGAATCTTGGAGGTCGCCATGGAAGCTCGCTTCGTCCCTCGCACGATCACGGCCTCTCTCCTCCTTTTCGTGATCATCATCCTCGGCTGGTCATGCTTCCCATCGGGAGCGGAAGCGGCGCCCGTCGTATTTGTACGGCCGGATGGGGATGACGGGCAGTGTAACGGGCTGGTCGATGCTCCATACCCAGGCGGCACGGGTCCGCTTCCCTGTGCTTTCCAGACCTTTTTCAAGGCGCATCAAATCGTTGATGACGGGGGGACCATTCATGTGGGAGCAGGGACGTATCCCGATGGCTTTCAGATCGCCAAAAACCTGACTGTCCAGGGGGCTGGTGTAGATGACACCATCATCGATACAGGCGGTACGCCATGGGGGATCATTATTTTTACCTCGCCGCCGGATCCTCCGCCTACGGTGACAATCACCGGCTTCACAGTTCAGAACGCAGCTTCAGCGAGCCCCGGTGCGGGTGTGCTGAACTGGGGGGCGATTGTGACATTGGATTCCTGCG
Source organism: Anaerolineales bacterium (assembly GCA_034430615.1). Classification (GTDB taxonomy): domain Bacteria; phylum Chloroflexota; class Anaerolineae; order Anaerolineales; family E44-bin32; genus E44-bin32. Next base: position 10,051 of record DAOUEJ010000019.1, read on the forward strand.
CAGTCCGAGATAACACCGCCAACTCCGGGGCCGGTGTCCACAATACCCTCGACGGGATCATGCTGATTTCAAATTGTGTCATCGAGGGCAATGTAGCAACCGAACTCTATGGTGGTGGGGGCATAGTAAACGAAGGTTCACTCTACATGGAGAACAGCATCGTCCGTGATAACCACGCCGATGCAGCCGGCGCCAATGGCGGAGGCCTGCACAACAACAACAGCGCCTCACACGAAGTTAAGATCTACCGTTCTACATTTAGTGGTAACAGTGCCGAGCAATCTGGGTCGGCGATCCACGACGCGGGAGATGGCGATGTGCTCATCGTGAACTCGACTGTGACGGGCAACATCGTGCATGCGGCTTATGGACCAGGGGATGGCACAATCGCGTCTGGCCCGAACGGGACATTTACGATGCTGTTCAGCACGGTCGCCGGAAATTTCGCCAACGGTCCGGGCGTCGAAGGCGGCATCGTCACCTATGGTCCGGTCATCGTTTCGAACTCAATCGTCGCCAACAACGACAATGCCGAGTGTCTCGCCACCGGCAGCGGCTCGATTACTTCCCAAGGCCATAACATCGACAGCGGTACGTCTTGCGGTTTTGCTTCTGCAGGCGACCTGGTGAATACCGATCCACTGCTAGGATCATTGGGCGATTACGGAGGACCGACGCACACCCTGCCATTGCTCCCGGGAAGTCCGGCGATTAACACGGCAAGTGACATAGCCTGTGCTGATCCTGCAGTCGGAGGCATCGATCAACGCGGCGTCGCCCGCCCGGTTGGACTGGGTTGTGATATCGGTGCATACGAATCTGAATTCCCTTATGGCCTATGGCTCCCGCTGATCATTCGCTGATCACGCTTTGAAGAATGCGGCGGACGATGATCCCCACAAGTGAGCAACCTTGGGTTTGAAGAATCGAACCAGTTCGTATAATCTGTAGGTCTCTGATTGCACGCTCATCCTGAACGAAGGAGAGAGAGTCGGCCCATGAAATCCCGGAACAAAATCACCCACTTCAGGTCACCATGGAAATACCTCGCGGCACTGGGTTTCTTGTTCATGCTCATCGTGGTTTCAAGTTCGTGGCCGCTGCGGGCGGAGGCGCACGTGCACACGTTTGTCGTGAACAGCCTGGGGGATGGTGGTGATCCATGGCCGGGTGATGGAATTTGTGACACGAATCCCACACCCAGTCCCCCCCCGACTGGTGAGTGCACCCTGCGCGCTGCATTGGAGGAAGTCAACGGTCTCTATCAAGGCTATTATGACCCACCCGATCTGGATCTCCATACAGTCAGCGTCCCGGCCGGGACGTATTATGTATATAGTGAGTTGGGGGTAGGCGGGAACGTGGTTGTCAACGGAGCCGGTCGGGATACGACCCTGATCACCGGCCAGGGGAACGCTGTACTGGTCGTAGGTTTAGGAACGACTGCAGCGATTAACGACCTGACGATCACCAACGGGCTGGCCACATCCGCGGCGGGCATCTACAACCAGGCTACGCTCACCTTGACAAATGTCGCCGTGACGAACAACACCGCCACGACCTACTCAGGCGGGGGCATCCGCAATTTCGGCGTGCTGACTCTGGACCAAGTGCTCATGAGCGGCAATCACGCTGAACAGAACGCCGGGGCGATCGAGAATGTGGACGGCTCGGGGGCGATACTGACGGTCACCGACTCCACCTTCTACCGCAATAAGTCGGTGGACACAACCGAATTTTATGCGGGTGGCGCTATCCACAACGGTTCGGGCTGTACCCTCAATGTGAAGCGCAGCATGTTCGAGGGCAACAGCGCGCCGTTTGGCGGGGCTATCTACAATAATGGCACTGCCTTGATCACGAATGTGACCTTCTTCAACAACCAGGGTACATCTACATTAGGCCCCGGCGGCGCAGCGATCTACAACAATGGTTACAACCCGGCGCACCTCTCGCTCTGGAATGTGACCATCGCCGCCAACGAGAGCACAACTCCTGCCGCCCTGACCAACAGCGGCGTGATAGATGTCATGGCGCACACCATCCTGGTGGAAAACCCCGGGAGAGATTGCAACAACACCGGTTCGGTCAGCAGCGAACACCATAATATGTCCAGCGATCCCTCCGGTTGCGCGATGATGGTTGATCCTTCTGACCAGGTCATCACAGATGCAAAAGTGCTGGCGGCGGCGGATAACGGCGGGCCGACCGAGACGATGGCGCTGGCTGCCGATAGCCCGGCGATCGATGCCGGCGGGACGTGCATGAGCGAAGGGTCAGCGCTGCTCACCGACCAGCGCGGCTACCCGCGCACGGTCGATGGGGATGTAGATGGCACTGCTATCTGCGACATCGGTGCCTTCGAAGCCCCGCCGCCCTATCAGCTCTGGCTGCCGTTGATCGAGCGATGACGGCGGGAAAGTACTGCGTACCCATGCCACACTGAGATCCCGTAGCAATGGCGCACAACAAGGAGGATCGGATGGGCAGGCGAAATCTAGTTCGGGGCATATCCCTTCAAAGTCTCCTTGCGGGCGCAATCTTGGCTCTAGGTTTGATGGTTGCGCTTGGCCCATTGAATGCGAAAAATCCTGGTCGGATCCTTCGATCGACGATGGTTGAGGCGGCCGGGACGATCATCTTTGTCGACACAGACGCAACCGGGGCGGGTACGGGTACCAGCTGGGCTGATGCCAAAACCAAGCTGCAGGATGCTTTAGAAGCGGCTCTGAGCGGCGACCAGATCTGGGTGGCGGCAGGTGTGTATTACCCGGACGAAGGCTCAGCGCCGACAGACGATGACCCGTTGGCTTCCTTCACACTGAAAAACGGAGTTGAGATTTACGGGGGTTTTGCCGGGACAGAAAGCACCCTGACCGAGCGGGACTGGGAAACGAACGTGACGGTGCTGAGCGGGGACATCGACCAGAATGACATGACCGATTCGAACGGGGTGGTGGTGGATGTGGCGGACATTGCGGGAACGAACGCCTACCATGTCGTCACGGGAGGCGGGACGGACAGCAGCGCGGTCCTGGATGGGTTCACGATCACCGCTGGGCGGGCAAATGGCACCGGAGCGAATAGCGCCGGTGGTGGCATGTATAACAACAGCAGCAGCCCGATGCTAAAAAATGTAAGCTTTACAGGCAATGAGGCTATTGGTGGGGGCGGCGGGATGTACAACAGCGCTAGTAGCTCGACCCTTGCGAGCGTGAGCTTCAGAGGCAACCTGTCGGGTACGCTCGGTGGGGGGATCTACATCTTTGGCGGTAACGTGACACCATCGAATGTGATCTTTGCTGGCAACTCGGCGGGTGCAGGTGGGGGGATGTACATCGCCTACGGGGTGTCGACGCTGACGAATGTGAGCTTTGCGGGTAATTATGCGATCAACGATGGCGGTGGGATGTATAACAACCTCAGCAATCTGGATCTTGGGAACGTCACTTTCACCGGCAACAGGGCTGGTTCCGGGGGTGGGATATTCAACGAGGATAACATCATGCTTCTGGTAAATACCATCCTGTGGAATAACCAGGCGCTCACCTCTGGTCATCAAATCTACAACCTAAGCAGCACCACAGCCATCGAGCGCAGCGACATCCAGGGCAGCGGGGGCTCAACAAGCTGGGACCCTGCATTGGGGTCCGACAATGGGTTCAACATCGATGACGATCCACTTTTTGTGACGCCGGTCGATCCCGCCACCGCGCCCACCACAACGGGAGACCTGCACCTGCAGAATGGATCGCCAGCCATAGATCCAGGAGAAACCACCTGGTGCCCATCGACGGACCTGGAAGGCAACATACGTCCGATCGACGGGGATAAGGACGGCATGGCCGATTGCGACATGGGCGCATACGAGAAGCTGATCGACCAATTCCTGCCGCTGATCGTGCGCTAGCTCCAGGGCTTGCGCTCACGGACTTGAGGCCATCGTCAAGAGAAAATCGCTACCCCTCAACCCTAGGTGCTGCGGTTGGTTCAAGGGTTGGGTAGTTCAACTGCCAGACAGGAATGATCGGGCCGGTTTATCCGGCCCGATCTCGTATTTCGCTTTTATTTTATCCCATCTCAACGGCTGATGAGTGGAAGATCGACGAAGTAGATTGGAGGGGTCAAGGCGGAATTCTCAGCCGCAATGACAGCCGCAAGCGTGTTGTCGTCAAGCGGAGCAAGGACGGGGTGCGGGTTTGTCGAGTTGACGGCCACACCTGCTACCGGCGAGTGTCCCACCGCGGCTGGCGCTGAAAAGTCGGTCCGTTGTCCGGAACCAGCCCGGGCCAGCGTTGGAGTTCCGGCGACGATCATGAGAACCAATAGAATCAAGATAGCATCCAGGATTCTCCGGAACTTCCGGACACCTCTTGCCCTGGCAGAATTCAGGAGCGGAAGCCTATCGAAGGTACCCTGACCGCTTTTGCGGTTTGCGTCGGGCCTTGATCCTGCATGACCTCCAGCAGCGTTCATCGCATTTCCATCCCGTAGATTCGCCTGCAGTCACCTGAACCGCAGCCAAAGCTGCTCCCCGACGTATCAGTGGGGTCCAACTCCAGCCAGATAGATCTCGAAGTGATGACGGCGGTCTGCAGCAGGCTCATGAAGCGGGATGCCTCAGCAGAATCAGGCGAGGTTGGATACGCAAACCAATGGATCCCGGTCAGTGCCGGAGCGGTGCCGACAGGCGTGGTCGTCGCGCAGTAGATATGAATCCGGTCCGTGAAGAGGCCGATATGGTTGCTCCCGGCATCGCACTGGTACCAGTACTTGGCGCCCGCAGCCTCAGGTACTTGTTGTGTGGCTGCCTGGGTGGAGGATGCGCGCGAGAGCGCCACCGGAAGTAGCAAGGCAATTAGCAATATTTCGATTGCCAGGCGTAGGTTCGAAAGCGTAAGAAAACGTTTCATAGGTCATCTCCTTTTAAGATGATGGTTTCACCATCCAGTCGATCGGATAGCCGGTTAGGATGAATTAGGGGATTTTTGGGAAAAGGTACTGCTCTGAATTTTCAAGGGAATTCGAGTTTTGAAACAGAGGCTAAGAAAAGCGTTTCGTTCAAACCGTCGAGGTTTAACTCGATTAGGAATGGATCACTTGAGATCAACCAGGAGCTGAGGCGTTCAAGCATCATCAAAGCCCATCATACTGATAAATTGTCTTTCTACCGCCTTCAGGTTGATGTAAGTATACTACCGATCCAATATATTGGAGTATTCTTGTCTGCATAACTTTGTGTCTCCCTCGAGGCAGACAGCTGTTTGGATGGACAACGCCTCAGGCATGAAATTGCTGCGATGCGGTGGAGTTATCTGCATCCCTGCTGGGTCGAGGCTTTATTTTGAAGCTCGGATCCCATGCCGGTCCTATCTCCCGTCAATAAACCTCAGCCGTTTCATACCCCGGTAAAGATCGTTAAATCAACAACCGACATCGATTTGCGCGCATATAATCTCCAGAGGCTGTTCGGCGATATGGACACAGATGCCACACCCCCACGGTCCTCCGATATGTATGCTTCCATACCTTTGGAAGCTGCTGCTTGGGGCAGCCTCATGTGCTTGGGATAGGAGCAGCGTGCCCCTAGTATTTTCCCCTCCGAGTTCATACTCTAAGCCAAAGCTTTGACCGGTTGGCTTTCGGTGATAACCACACACGATCGGACTCTGCAGTCGCAATCACCCTGGTGGGAGTCATCATAATCCGCCCGGTATAAAGACTCCGGTCGTGGTGTGAAGGGGGTTTAGGTGCATAGCCTTGTCGGGACTTTCTTGAGGTCGGAAGCCCCGATCCGTTGGCCTTGAAGCCTAGGGTATGCGTGAATTTGGGATCAGAGAGGAGGTTGGAGCGGGTAAGTGGTTTGTCGCTATTGAGGGATAGCGCGTCGATACGAGGAGGTTCCCATGGGTACAAGACGTCGGGCCCTAATCGGGGTTCTGGTGGTTTTTCTTATTGTTGTCTGGCTGCCGGGTTCGTATGCAGCCCAACCGGTGTATGCTCCCCCTGAAGCCCTCAAGCCAGTCACCCTGCGGCTAGAAAAGCTCACAGCAGACAAAGTGGACGCTGCCGCTCCAACTACCGTCGCCGGCAGAAGCGCGGCGAATGGTGTCTTCCCCTACACCATCACCGTAATCGATCCGCTTGCTCTTTTCGAGCACAGCCGCGGGCTGGGCGTCAGCCATTGCAGGGCACTCGCAGTAGGCGAGGTCGTAAGTTGGATGGAAAAATGATCAGCTTGAACAAGATCCTGCAGGTGCAGTCGCTCGCCAATGATTTCATCTTGCTTATCGAGCACCCATAGGATGTCCCTGCCCTCCTGGGATATCCGCTCGATCTCTAAGGCGCGCGTATCCAGAAAAAAAGAGCCTGTAACCGGATGGTCAAGGTGATAATGCGCCAGGACCTTCATCGTCCTTGTCGTAAAATCGACCTCGATCTCGAAATCGATATGCTTGATTCGGCCCTGGCTAAAATCAGCGAATGAATGCGGATCCTCCGTGATCATGTCGACATCTCCATATGTTTTCCTTGGCAAGGAGAGCATAGAACAACGAGAGCGTACGGTCAACATGCCCTGAAGGGGTAGGCGATTTGAAAGATCCAGATTCTGGTGACAGATTCCCATTCTCTTTTTAATCGTGATTTTCTTTTGTTTACAAGTGGATCCAATCGTGCGCAGAATCGGGTGCAAACGAAACTCGCTGATCTATCGAGACTATTTCTTAGAGCCCAAGAAAGGTTGTTTTCGATAATTCTCAAAAAGTATCCTCATCCATAAGCTCCACTGCCAAGCGGTGTGACCGATCTAGGAAGTAACTACACAATTTTTCAGGTCACCTATTCGCCTGCTTATTTTGATCACCTGTAGTAAATTGATTTGGGATCACGCAGAAATAGTCCCCACCATCGAGCAGTCGAACTCTTAATTTGGTGGGAACCTGATTCTCCGCGGGGGTGTGCTGTGAAGGATCGTCGATGCCAATGGGTAATATCCGTAGTCCTTGGCTTGCTCCTCTGTGGATGTAACATCCCGTTTGGGCCAGGCGCCCGGCCGAGCAAACGTGATCCCGAGCGGGTGAAGATGAATATCGCCGATACGGCAGCGGCGCTGACGGACCCAGCGCGGGCGGAAGACGGGGTGTGGTCGTTGCTCGCGCAGCTCGGGATCGGTGTTTACACTGGCTCAGGAGATCAAATCATGCCGGGTTCGGAGCAGGAGGAAGCCTCCTTCTGGCTCTACGACTTCGAGGTTCCCGCCCTGGCGAATATGGCGCAGGGGGACCCGGAACCCTTCGATCAATACGCTATGCAGCTCGAGGCCTTAGGTTACGAGGGGGGGCCGCAGGAGCTGCTCAGCCGCTACCACGATGTCTATGCCGCGCATCCGGATCATCCCCTGGTCCAGATCCTGACGGCGATGGCCGTCGATTTTATTCCTGGGACGACCCTCACCCCGCTCCAGGCGTGGCTGCTGCTGCTGGACACCTTTGTGCCGCCCAACCATTCCAATGCCAGCCTGGAGCCTGGACGAACCCATCTGGCCTCCGTGGTCCAGCCCGGGCACACCCTGCAGACCGCCTGCGGTGCGATTCAGGGTGGGAACATCATCCCCTACTGGGGTCTGATGCAGCATGAGAGCGACATGGCCGCCCTGCTCCAGGCGCGGGAGGTGTACTACGCCATTCATGGACCGATGATCGCCCAGGCCGCGAGCTACGATTTGACGGCTTCGGGCGGGTCAGCACATGAGGGGCACGAGGGCAAAGGGGACAGACTGGAGTACATTGTCCACGTCAAGGTGGACTATCAACCCTGGCAATCCATCCCCGTCGCTGGAATCTCCTGCG
>DAOUEJ010000020.1:0-37559 GCA_034430615.1 Anaerolineales bacterium
ACGGCGACCCGGTCGGCCTGGTCAACCTTCAAGCAAATGTGCTCGAAGGGCTGCTGCCGCAGGCAGCTCGACTGTCAGCCAATCCCGACCTCACGCCCCTGCTGGCGCTGATGCCCGAGCATGCGAGCATCACCATCCATGAAGCGCAGATGGCAGTCCTCATCTCTCACCTCCTGCCTCTCAATACGGATCAGGTCGAGATCCTGGTTGTCCTAAAGCCGGTCCCCTAACGCTTCCGCACATAAGCTGTGCCCTTGCCTCCGCTGTTCCTGAGAGAACCCCTGCGGTATAATTAAATAGCGACCCGCCGCCGGCGGGTTGTCGACCTCTAGACCCTAGCAAGGGACAGGAATCGGATGGAAATCGGCACCGTACGTCAGGTCGATATCGACGATCAAATGCGCAATGCGTACCTCGATTATGCGATGAGCGTAATCGTATCGCGCGCGCTACCTGACGCCCGCGATGGCTTGAAACCCGTGCACCGGCGCATCCTGTATGCCATGCACGAGATGGGGATTCGACCCAACTCCGCCTATCGAAAATCGGCGCGTATTGTCGGTGAAGTGTTAGGTAAATACCATCCTCACAGCGATCAAGCCGTCTATGATGCGATGGCCCGCATGGCCCAGGATTTTTCCATGCGCTATCTACTTGTTGACGGTCAGGGCAACTTCGGTTCCATTGATGGGGATCCCCCGGCAGCAATGCGCTATACCGAAGCGCGCACAGGCGCAATGGCAGCCGAACTTCTCGTGGATATCGAAAAAAATACGGTCGACTATGCCGATAACTTTGATGGATCCCTGCAGGAACCTCTCGTGCTTCCCGCCCGGTTGCCCAATCTGCTGCTTAACGGTTCAGCAGGCATCGCCGTTGGCATGGCGACAAACATCCCCCCGCATAACCTGAAGGAAATAGCGAGTGCGATTTCCTTCATGGTCGATAACTACGACCGTGTGGATGAGATCGCTTTTGATGAGTTGATGTCCTTCATCCCGGGTCCGGATTTTCCCACCGGCGGGATGATCGTCGGCACTGAGGGCATCAAGCAGGCCTACAGCACGGGTCGAGGTCGCATTGTCGTTCGTGCTGTAGCGCACATCGAAGAAATGGGGACCAACCGGCACCGGATCGTCGTGACCGAGATCCCTTATCAGGTCAATAAATCAACGTTGATTGAGCGTATCGCGGAGCTTGTGCGAGGCGGCAAACTGGGCGATATATCCGATCTACGTGACGAATCCGATCGCCGGGGGATGAGCGTCATCATCGAGCTCAAGCGCAGCGCGCAGCCGCTCAAGGTCCTTAACCAGCTCTACAAGTACACGGCATTACAAACGACCTTCGGCGTCCAATTGCTCGCACTGGTTGATAACGAACCGCGTATGCTGCCCCTCAAACGGGCGCTGCTGGTATACATTGATCACCGTCTTGTCGTCATCACCCGCCGGTCCGAGTATGAGCTGCAGAAGGCGCGTGACCGGGTCCACATTCTGGATGGGCTTCTGATCGCACTTACAAACCTTGATGACGTAATTGACACAATCCGCAAATCATCCGACGCAGACGAAGCGAAAGAGCGTTTGATCAAGCGTTTCAAACTCAGTGATCTGCAGGCCCAGGCCATCCTCGATATGCAATTGCGCCGGCTGGCTGCCCTCGAGCGCAAGAAGATTGAACAGGAGCATAAGGATGTGATGAAGCAGATCAGGTATCTTGAAGATCTGCTGGCACACCCGAAGAAAATTCTAGCCTTGATCAAGGATGACTTGACGGAGTTATCGGAAAAGTACGGAGACGAACGCCGCACGCATATTGCGCCGGATGTCAGCGAGGAGTTCAGCGAGGAAGATCTTATCCCTGATGAAGCGGTTTTAATCAGCTTCACCCAGCGTGGCTACGTCAAACGTGTGCTGGCGAAAACCTACCGTCGTCAGGGACGTGGTGGGCGTGGCGTGCAGGGCCATTCCATTAAGGAAGAGGATGAGCTTATGATGCTCATTCCAGCCCGGACACTTGATACGGTGCTGTTCTTCTCTGATCGGGGTAAGGTGTATTCGGAGAAGGCCTATCAAATCCCTGATGCGGATCGGACTGCCCGTGGCATCCCCGTCGTCAACATCCTGGCGCTTGAGATGAACGAGTCCATCACTGCCGCCGTTGTCGTCCCGGACTTTGGAGCCGCAGATTACTGCACAATGGTCACACGCGATGGGAAGATCAAGCGCGTCGCTCTCTCTGAATTCGCCGCAGTCCGCCCGTCGGGTCTAATCGCCATCGGGCTGGAGGGGGATGATACCCTGGGGTGGGTGCGCCTAACGAGCGGAGATGATGATCTAATCATCGTCACCGCGCAAGGCCAGGCGCTCCGTTTCCACGAAAGCCAGGCTCGCGCCATGGGGCGACCAGCGATGGGCGTGAAGGCGATCAAGCTCCGCAAGGGTGACGTCGTGACCGGGATGGCGGTCGTTGTTCCGGGCGATGATCTGTTGGTGGTGACCGAGAAGGGCTACGGGAAGCGGACGCCACTCAAGGAGTATCCGAGCAAAAACCGGGCCACGATGGGGCTGGTGACGCTCAGCCGGGATAAACGCAAGGTCACTGGACCTATTGCGGCAGCCCGGGTCGTAAACGAAGAGGATGATTTGACGATCATCTCCAGCGGGGGGATCGTCTTGCGGACAAAGATCAAGCAGATCAAGAAAGCTGGACGGTCGACGATGGGCGTACGGGTGATCGATCTCAAGAAGGGCGAGACTGTAGCGGCCGTCGCCAATATCTCCGCCAAGGAACTGGCCCAGGTTGGTGTACAGGACGAAGAAAGCTAGCCTCGCAGATTGACTTGAGAACGATCACGAGGGTGCGAGAGCACTCTCGTTTTGATATCCTGAAAGAACGTGGAACTCAGCCTGGTCGGTTGACCCCCTGCTCAATCTGCTTGAGATAGTTCCGTCTCAGCGGTGGTCCAGCATACCTCTTCTACCCGGATCCCGGAGACACCGAGTCGGTCGAGCTGGTCCGACATGAAGGCTGGATCTCCACTCGTGACGAACCTGAGCGTCCCCTGAGCTTGTTGATCATTTCGATGGGTTGCCTGTTCGAGAAGTCGTGCGGTCTGGCGGGCAATTGCCGGGGAGGGATCGATCACCTGGACGGCGTTGCCGGCGATCTCCCGGATAAGGGGGATCACAAAGGGGTAGTGCGTGCAGGCGAGGACCAGCGTATCGGCTCCGGCCTCGAGCAGAGGTTGAATGCCTTGCTCAAGGATCTGGCGTGTGTGCGCATGCTCGAGCTGGCCAGCCTCGATCTGTTCAACTAACCCGGGCAGGACGCTGGGCAGCACGGTCACACCCTCTGCGAACCTCTCCACGACCGAAGCGTAGAGCTCTCCCTGGAAGGTCGTGGGCGTGGCCAGGACGCCAACCACCCGGCTTTGTGTGGTCTCGGCCGCGGGTTTAACGGCTGGCTCCATGCCGACGAAGGGAAGCGTGGGAAACCCACGGCGCAGGTCCTGCAGACTGGCCGCAGAAGCTGTGTTGCAGGCGACAACAATGAGTTTCGCGCCTTGTTCGAGCAGATAGGCAGTGATGCCCTGTGAAAAGCGTTGGACTTCCTCCAACGGGCGCGGGCCATAGGGGACATGAGTTTGGTCGGCCAGGTAGATGATGTTTTCCGCTGGGAGCAGTTTCCGGATCTCACGCAGAATGGAAATGCCGCCGATGCCCGAATCAAACATCCCGATCGGACGACGGCTATCGAATGCGTCGCTGCTGCGTTTCAAGGTATCACTCCCATGCCAGGTTTTGGGACCGCTGGTCCCATGTTACCCCGACTCGCACTGCCACGCTGGATCCTGAAATAAAAAAAGCAGCGCTTAGCGCTGCTTGAGGATTTCGTCAGTCGCGCTGTTCCTTCAAGCGCGCCCGCTTTCCTGTTCGATCTCGCAGGTAGTAGAGCCTCGACCGGCGAACTTTAGCCCGCCGCTGCAGCTCGATTTTCTCCAAGCGCGGAGAGTGGATCGGGAAAGTGCGTTCAACCCCGATGCCGTGTGAGGCTGTCCGGCGGACGGTGACATTGGCATCATTCCCGCCGCGCCGGATGCGGATGACGATTCCCTTGAATTCTTGGACTCGCTCACGATCCCCTTCGGAGATCCGGAAGTGCACAGAAACCGAGTCGCCCGAACGCATTTTGGGGATATTTTCGTTCTTGGCAGGTTTGATTGCATCCATTATATCGGTCATGGTTTTGATCCAAGCGGTGAGATGTTTTCGTAATTCGTCCGACGTAATCAACCGCCCTTATGCTCCGGGCGGCAGAGCGAGAAGTATACCACAGGAGAAAAGGTGACGTCTAGGTTTCGGATCCGGGAGCGAGTTTCAACAGGATACAATTTGTCGATCATAAGGTGAGGCGGGCTGCTTCGTGCCGGTTTTTCAGCCAAGGGCTAACCAGACTGGTCTACCTGGTATCAGCCCTGGCTTTCCAGCCAGAGTCGGGCAAGCGTCAATCCAACCACGGTCTTGGCATCGGAGAACTCCCCATTCCGGAGCATATCCATCACTCGCTGCCATGGAATTCTTACCGTGGTCAGAACTTCGTCCTCATCTTGTGGGAGCGGGGAGGGCTGCAAACCAGTTGCGACGTAGTAGTGGAGCTGTTCGGAGGAATACCCAGGTGCGAGGTAGGTTTGCCCCAGTGGAGTCACCCGACCGGGAGCAAATCCAACTTCTTCCCGGCATTCACGCGTAACCGCCTGATCGGGATTTTCCCCGGTGTTGAGTCCACCTGCCGGGAGTTCCAGCAATTCTTGCCCTACCGGATGCCGGTACTGGCGGACAAACCAGATGGATTGGTCCTCCTCCATCGGAATAATGACAACCGCGCCCCCATGCTCGATGACATCGATTTGAAATTGCCGCCCATCATCAAACTGGAGGGTGTCTTGACGCAGGTTGAAAACCTTGCCCTCGAATAGCCTTTTCTGGGTGAGTACCTTGAATTCCATAACCGCTCCTTGAGATAGAACAGGGCGACCCATGGGTCGCCCTGTTTAGCTTCATCGCAATATCGTTCAGGGGATGATCAGCTCCTGCCCCGGATAGATCGTTGCGGGAGAGGTCAGGTTGTTTGCGTCGATAATGGCCTGCGGGTCAACACCGTAAATTCGTGCGATCTGCCAAATCCACTCACCCGGCTGCACGATATGGGTTGTGCCGCTGGGGACTGCCGTGCCTGGGGTTCCAGTCATCGTGACCTGGGCAGGCGGTGCGGCAGTAGCAGGCACCACGGCTGAGGAGGGGATTAGCAGCACCGTCCCGACCTCAAGTGAGCCGGGCGAGGCAAGATTGTTGAGATCGATGATGTCCTGGGGATCGACGCCGAATTCACGGGCGATCTTGAAGATCCAATCACCCGCCTGGACTGTATATTCGATCTGGTCCGGGACCGGTGTGGGGGTCGTGACCACGGAATCCGTCGCAGACACAACATCGGTGGGCTCGGGCGTCGGCGTAGACGTGGGGCCTGAATCCTCCAGAGCCTGGGCGGTCTGGGTCAAGATGGCGGAACGTACGGCGTCCATCGTGGCCTGTGTCTCAGACTGCGGTCCTTCGGCGCCCGCCTCATAGGTCGAGGGCGGGGGGGTAGAAGCAGAACGAGTACAGGCGGCGACTCCGAGTACCAGGATGATCACGAGCGCAAGCACCAGTTTTTTCCGGCGCAGGTGGGCCATGGGCTCCTCCTAATCAGCATGGGGCTGCATACGCATCCCGAGGCGAACCTCAAGCGCGCATGGTAGCACAGCTGTTTGGGCGCGTCAAGCGGGGTGGAAGCCTCCAACAGCAGAAAATATGCGGGAATGCGCACATATGTTCTTTTATATCAAGATCGTTTGAAAGCAAACGGCCCGCTGATCCCAGCGGGCCGAAATCTTCGAAAGGAGCTTATCAAGCTGCCTGCAGCAGCGGCCGGAATTTATACCCGTAGACGATGATGCCGCGCTCGCCTTCCGACCGGAGCTTGCGGGTGACCATCTCGACCGGCATACCGATCTCAAGTTCGTCTTCTCCAAGATCGGTAATCTGGGCGGTCACGAGTGGCCCCTCTTCTAATTCGACAAGTGCAACGGTGTAAGGTGCCTGCTCTTCGTGCCCAGTGGGGGCATCATAGAGAGTGGTGAAGGAATAAAGCTTGCCTCGCCCGCTGAAGTGGAAATGCGTGCGTGCATCCTGCCCGCATTCAGGGCAAATGTCGCGGGGTGGGAAGATCTTATGGTCGCAGTTTGGGCAAACCTCGCCAACCAACCCGTAGCGCTGCTGGCGAACTCGCCAGTGGCTTGATACTTCCATAGACACCATCCTCTTTTGGTGCAAACTCGCTTTGTAATCGTGTAGAGTTTAGCCCCGCCCGTCTATCAGGAACTATCAGATCGCTCTCAGGATGTCTCGGGGCGGGATAACACGTGCGTGACCGCGGTGGCTGCAACACCGCCCAGGCACTGGATTAGGGCATGTTGTGGTTCATTAACCTGGGCTCCGCCCGCCCGATCCTGGAGCTGGAGTGTGGCCTCGGCAGCCTGGTATACGCCTGTTGCACCGCCGATATCGCCCCTGGCCTTCGACCCACCGAATGTGCAGAGAGGCAAACCGTCTGTTGCTCTCACCGCACCTGCTGCGGCCAGCCGCCATCCCTGCCCGGGTTCCGCCCAACCGGCGGCTTCGAGCGAGAGTGCAGCATAGATTGAGAAACGATCATGCAGTTCCAAGAAATCGATACTGTTCCGATCGAGACCGGCTTGGTCCAATGCCCGCTGCGTTGCCAGGGCAACTGCTGAGAATTGAAGCGGATCGGGCCTGTCATGCAGGGCGATCGAATCGGTCGCAGCCCCTGATCCTGTGATACGTACGAGTGGGTAGATCTGCGTTTTCGGGAGGGCATCTGCGCTCATCAGGAATACGGCTGCCGCGCCGTCTGCCAGCGGAGCTGCATCGTACATATTCAAGGGCTCGCTGACCATCGGCGCCCGCAGATATATTTCACGTGAGATCGGTTTGCGGAACATCGCATAAGGATTGTTGGCACCGTTGGCGTGGGCGCAGACGCTGAAATCGGCCAGTGCATCCCCAGGCAGGCCGTGTTCATACAGGTATCGCCGCATGAGCAAGGCTGCTTGGCTGGTCTGCGTGATGCCATGGATCGACTCGTAGTCAGCATCACCGGCAGACATGACAGCCGCTTCGACCTCACTGCTTACCCGCTCGGTGACCTTCTCGGCTCCAACAACAAGCGCTGAGGAGATAGCACCGGAACGCAGTGCCAGGTAAGCCTGGCGCAGCGCCATACCACCAGACGCTCCAGCGGCTTCAACCGACATCGCTTCGATACCACGCAATCCAGCAAAATCTGCCAGCAGCGCACCGAGCTGGGTCTGGCGGGAAAGCGCGGGGGCGAGCATATTCGCGACAAACAGTGCCTCCGGGGAGGCCTGCGAGGCTTCCGCACGGGCAGCGCTGATCGCTTGAAGTGCAAGTTCCTTCATCGAGAGGTCCCAATGTTCACCGGCAGTTGTCATGCCGACGCCGATGATGTAAATATCCTGGTCCTTGGGCAGAGTGGTTATCATGTTGGTTACACCGTCAACTTGCCGCGGTAGCGGGCGTAGGTTGCATAATCGATCTCAGTGCGGCGGGAGATGTACTCCTCTGTACCAGGAGCAGCGTTCCGTCGCTCAGGCAGCAACTGCGAAACGCGCAGGCTGATGGCGTCCGATCCTGCACCGGAGCCGTAGGAAACAAGCAGGATCCGGTCCCCTGGTTCGGCGATATCCAGGATGGCGGTCAACCCGACCAGTGCTGAGCCAGCGTATACGTTGCCGATGCGTGGCACGAGCAGGCCTGGCTTGATCTGATCCTCGGTAAAACCCAGGCTCTTGGCCACTCGCTGGGGGAATTTGGTATTCGGCTGGTGGAAGACGGCATAGCGATAATCCGCGGGTTGCGCCGAGAGCGCCTCCAGCAGGGCTTGCGCCGCAGCCGTAATGTGCTTGAAGTAGGCCGGTTCACCCGTGAAGCGTTCCCCGTGTTCCGGGTACTTCTCCTCTGCCCGGCGCCAGAAATCTGGTGTATCGGTTGCGTAGGAGTAGCTGCCTTCGATCTCGGCCAGCGCGGTTTCCGCTGCACCCAAGATAAAGGCGGCACCCCCGGCGCCGGCCGTGTATTCGAGTGCGTCGCCCGGTCGCCCCTGGGCTGTGTCCATACCGATAGCCATTGCATAGGTGGCCATACCGGAGCCGACAAATCCAATCGCAGCCTGCACTGCCTCCGTCCCGGCCTTGCAGGCAAATTCCCAATCGGCCGCCTGGGTATGTGGCGTTGCTCCGATCGCTTCCGCAACCACGGTTGAGGTCGGTTTCACGGCGTAGGGATGCGATTCGGACCCGACCCACACAGCTCGGATCTCAGATGGGTTGATTTGAGCCCTGGCGAGCGCGTTGCGGGCAGCCTCAATCGACATCGTGATCACGTCCTCGTCCAGGCCTGCAACCGCTTTCTCCTTAATGGGGGTCCCTCCGCTGCCACCCTTCCATATGCGTGCGACCTCCGTCGCCGGTAGGCGGTAGCGGGGGATATAGGCCCCATAACCGGTGATCCCGACAGCCTGGTCGGGCTTCATCATCAGACCCTTAGGAACCAGATTGGTCATCATCCCTTCCCTCGCTCATGCCCGACCGGACATAGATCTCAGCCTGTTCAAGGTGGATTTTCCCCTCCGATACCATCCGCCGGGCGATGGCTTCAATTTGTGGCCCTTGTGCACCCGCCGCGATAGCCACCTGCCGTGCGTGCAGCGCCATGTGCCCTCGCTGGATGCCTTCGCTAGCCAGCGCACGCAGCGCGGCCAGGTTCTGAGCCAGCCCCACGGCAACCACAACCTGTGCGAGCTCACGTGCATTGTCAATTCGCATCAAAGCCAGGTTCGCGCGGGCAAGGGGGTGAACCCGCGTGGCACCACCGATTGTCCCGAGCGCAAGCGGCAATTCCAACGACCCCTGCAATGCGCCCTCTTTATTTATCGACCACGTACTCAGGGAACGGTAGCGACCTGACCGGGCGGCGAAGGCATGGGCGCCAGCCTCGACCGCCCGCCAATCATTCCCGGTGGCGATCACGACGGCATCGATGCCGTTCATGATCCCCTTGTTGTGGGTGGCGGCGCGGTAAGGATCGGCGTCGGCAAAGGCCCAGGCTTCGATCACCCCCTGCCGAACCTCTTTACCGGAGAAATGATCGAAAGCCAGGCTTTCAACCGGGATCCGGCAGCGGGCCCGGGCAAGGCGGTGATCGGCAAGATTGGACAGGATCCTCAGGTGCGTTCGTCCACCCGTAAGTTCTGCTATCCGGGGTGCCAGCACATCCAAGGCGGTATTGACCGCGTTTGCGCCCATCGCATCACGTGTATCGAAGAGCAGATGAACGATGAGCATCGCGCCAACTGCCGTGTCATTCAGCAGCCGCACTTGAAGCGAGCGCGCTCCACCACCCAGGCTGACCAGCATTTCGTCGGCCGTGTTGGCCTGCTCGAGCAAGGGCCGCTCTTGCTCCAGTATGCGAACGGCCGCAGCTTCCGGGTCTGCTAGATCGAGAACCTGGATCTGGCCGATCATTTCAGGGGGATCGCTCTCCGCAACAAATCCACCACCTTCACGGGCGAGTTTCGCCATGAAGGAAGCGCCGGCAACGACTGAAGGTTCCTCGATCACCATCGGAATTAACCGGTCGATTCCGTTGATCTGGAAGTTCGTGGCGATACCCAGCGGTAATCCGAAAACCCCGATCACGTTCTCGATCATGTGGTCGGCCTGGGCTGGATCAAGCCCGCCTGGTGCAGTATAGAGCGCCTTGAGTTCAGCGCTCAGGCCGGCCGCCTGCGCAGCCTGATCGAGGCGTTCATCGATTCTGAGATTGTACAATCCCGCCAGGCGGGACGTGGGGCTGGTCGCCATTACGCCATCCTTCCGGTGGATACACCGTTCCAATTTATAGGCGAGGGCTGCTGGCAAAAACTATCAAGATCGTCTCGGAACCGGATTGTACAGTCCCTTGCCACCCTATGGTGTGCACCGCCGCCGGCGCGGGAAGCTGCCAGGTACTGCGCTGCGTTGGTTCTCACCTGTTGAATAGGGTAGAATTCATCCGGAAGTGAACCCATGGTTGTAAGAGAGCCTAAACTGAACCCAAAACCGGAACACGGTACGCAGGGCTATAACGACTACAGGTCAGATATGATGGCGCTGCACCGCGCCACCTTGAGCCTATTCTCAGATCTTTCGCTCGAGGGGGTGCTGCGGCGCGTCATCCATGCCGCCCGTGAACTCTCGAGAGCGCGCTACGCCGCTCTGGGGCTGCCCGGTGAGGATGGCGCGTTGGAGACGTTCCTTACCGTGGGCCTCTCCCGGGCGGAAGTGGCCAAGATTGAGCACGAACCCCTCGGTCACGGATTGATTGGTGAGATGCTGCGATCCGGGACGAGCATCCGCATCCCCAAGATCGCTGACCATCCGAAATCGGTCGGTTTCCCAGAAGGCCACCCACCTATGCACTCCTTCCTGGGCGTCCCCATCTCTGCCTATGGACGCCCGCTTGGTCAGATCTACCTCACCGACAAAACGACCGCACCGGAGTTCTCCGTCGAGGATCAACGCCTGATCGAGATGCTCGCTGCGCATTCAGCGGCCGCGATCGAAAACGCACGCCTTTACGACAAGGTACGCGAGAATGAGTCTGAGCTCTCTGCCCGAAACGAAGAACTCGGATTAATGTACTCGCTTGCGACGGCGGTCAGCTCGACCATCGAGCTCGAACGATTGCTGGAGATCATGCTCGAACGCGTGATGAAGCTCTTCCACGCCAGCGCAGGCGAGATCTTCCTGCTGGAAGAGACAGATGGCGTTTACCGCAAAGCCATTCACCTCGGAGACGCTCCGGAAGCATTCGGGGAGATTGATAGCTTCCGGCCGGGAGAAGGTCTTGTGGGGAAGGTCGCCCAACAAGCCCGCCCGCTTTGGACCCCGGACGTGGGGCTCGATTCGGTTTTTATACGAAAGGCTGTTTCTCGGTTCGGATTCAAAACTGTGGTAGGAGTCCCATTAACGGCACCGGGGAAAGTCACCGGAGTGCTTACGCTCGCCTTTCAAACTGAGCGGGCCATCGATGATCATGAGTCAGGTCTGCTCGGGTCGGTGGGCGCAGGTGTGGGGATTGCAGTTGAGAACGCCCGTCTTTACCGTCAGGCCCGCAGGGTGGCAGTCCTGGAAGAGCGTGACCGGATCGGAATGGATCTGCATGACGGGGTAATCCAGTCGATCTTTGCCGTGGGTTTAACACTCGAATATGCACGCCTGGATGTCCAGGAGCGTGCGCCGGATGCTGCTGACCGGATTGATACGGCCATCGCGGGCTTGAACAAATCCATCCGGGACATACGTTCCTACATCCTTGATCTACAGCCCAGCAGAATTTCAACAGCAGACCTGATGGAAGCGCTTGAACGCCTGGTGCGTGAGTTTAAAGCCAACACCCTGGTTGAGGTTGATCTGCTGGTTGAACCGAACGCGATGGAATCCCTGCAAGGACCCATCGCAAATGACCTCTTTCATATCTCTCAAGAGGCGCTCGCGAACGTCGCCAAACACGCGCAGGCAACCCATGCCTGGATCAGCGTTCGTGAGACCTCCGACGGTGCTATCACCCTTCAGGTGCTTGATAATGGGCGTGGCTTCGATCTTAACCAGGCACCGCATTTGCTCGGCCATGGCCTATCCAATATGTCAGAGCGGGCGCGTTTGTTCGGGGGTGAATTAACCGTCGACTCGAGCCCGGGCGAAGGTACCAACATCACGATCCGCCTCCCCCCTACACCGAATTCCTGACATCCCCATTTCGAGTACGAATAGCTCGTTCCTCCCTTTTCCTTGCATTCCTGCCGGGGTCTCAGCTACTGCGTGACAGGTGACAAATCACTTCGGGATGTTGGTCACTTGGGTACGATGATGGTGACTTCTATACTGATCGAGAAGTAGGAGTCGACTCGTTTGGGAGCGGTTAGCGTTTACATAATCGACGAACATGCCTCCGTACGCTCAGCCCTGGCTGAGCGCCTTGGGCGTTCTGTTAACTTGAAAGTCATCGGGCACGGGGGTGAGGTGGAGCAGATCCTGGGCGATATCAAGGCAGGAAAGCCAGACCTGGTCCTGATGGAAGTCAAGAGGAAGGATGGTATGGGGCTCGAACTATTGCGACAGCTCTCCAAGTATCGTAGTGCGCCCAGGCTTGCAGTCCTTACCAGCTATCCCAGCGAATGGGAAAAAGAGGCCGCGCTGCGGGCGGGGGCAGAGCGCTATCTTCTCAAGGATATCGACTCCGAGGATTTAATCGCCACGATCGCCGGTATGATCGAAGCCTGAGCCAGTAATGCGTATTACACGAAAAACGCCCTGAAGACAGGGCGTTTTTATTTTGCTGCGGTCAGCTGCGAAGGTACTGTGTACGCAAGATGTAATCAAGCCAGATAAATGCAATCGAACCCGTTGAGAGGAAAACCAGAACCGTGTTTACCAACGAGAATTTATCAAAAGTCGTTCCGAAAAGCAGGATAACCCCTACCGTGCTCAACAGACCGACACCGATCGAGATAACCCACAGAAGCGTACGGCGAAAATTCATCTACGATCCCTCTCATCCTTCGGCGTTGTCACCAACCGCTGCGGATTTTATCGTAAGCCGGTCCCGGGCGTCAAGCTGGACTGTCAACCGGCCCGTGGTATGTGTATTCGGTTTCATGTACTATCGGGCAACGATTTTCAACTACCGCACTTCGGAGGACAGGTTCTATGCAACGGCTGCGTGAAACGGGTGCATCGAAAGCCGGCAGAGGCTGCCTAGTCCTTTTTGCCCTGCTGTGGACGGCCTTCTCTGTGTTCTGGACGTGGGCAGCATGGCGGGGAGGGGGAGGACTTTCAGCGTTGTTTGGCGTGCCGTTTATTGCAATTGGCGTTGCGCTCCTGGTAGGTGCGTTTTGGCGCACTATCGCCGGGGTACGAATCGGCCGACCCGAGCTCTCCGTTTCGAAGGACGTCCTCCGCCTAGGCGAGATTTTTTTCGCTCGTTATCACCAATCCTTCCGTTTACCCGTGGACATCCTGGAGAGCAAGGTGGAATTGGTGTTCAGGGAAACGGCTGTGTACCGGCGGGGGACAGACACGTACACCGAAGTTCATGAGGAAGCCCTGGATTTCTTCGAGTCGCCGACCGGACATTTCGATGTTGGGCAAACAACCCAGAGTGATGGCAATTTGATGATCCCGGCCAATGCAATGCATACCTTTGCCGGAACCAATAACAAACTTCAATGGTTCCTACGGGTTACGGTCAATGCGCAAGGGTGGCCTGACATCAAAGACGAATTCGAACTCACGGTGCTGGCGGAGGGAAACTAGCGATGGCCGATGTCGAGTTTGCGCTGAACTTTTTGCCGCCCGGGACTTCATCCCAGGTTCCCGTGTACCTCCCAGGCGAGTCGATCTCTGGAAGCATCCAGATCACCCCGCAGGACGCCCTGAAATGCCGCCATTTGTACACCCGGTTGTGCTGGCATACCGAAGGTCGTGGGGATACGGATAAGCAGGTTATCGCCGAGCAGGATCTTCATCAGGGCGAATTGCGCGCGGGGGTTCCCTTCTACTCGCGTTTCCAGTTCAGACTTCCCTCACAACCCTGGAGTTACTCTGGTCACTATGTCAATATCATCTGGGAAGTTGAAGTCGTCATCGACCTGGCTATGACGCGTGACCCTCGGGAAGGACTGCGATTTATCCTGGCTCCGTCGGCTCGCCAATGACGCTGAACATATGCTTGATGCGGCTGCGGTCCACGGCTCCCACCTCATCCAGGACTTGAAACAAATCGTATAGTACCCGCTCCACAGAACGCAAGTCGCCCAGGTAACGCTTTAGAAGTTCTTCCGCAGCGCTGTGCGTTACCCATACCGGCAGGGTCTCGCTGCGTGAGACGGCCCGGATTCGATCATTAAGCAGCGTTTCAAGTTGGGTTGATGTGATCGATGGGAGGGGGAGAGTCGGCAGCTGATCAGGAGCAAGACCGGGCAGCTCCAGCTGTAGATTAAGATGGCTGCTGAAGGCAAGCCTGAGGCCGGTGGCATTGTCTGATAGGGCGCTCCGGATGAGAGCCTGCCGCTTTCGGGTTGGTAGACGCTCGATCTCATCCACGAGTAAAACGGTGTTCTCCTCGATGGAGAACCTTGGCGGCCTTTGATCGGGGGGCAGGTAAATGTAGCTGACCTTTCGGCCGCGCTGCTCCAGTTCTCGCTTGAGGGCGAGCAGGGCGCTCGTTTTTCCCGTACCCGCATCCCCAAGAATCTGGATGATGGATTTAAGGTTTTTGAGGTACTTCTCGAGCTACGGGTGGAGCCAGGCCTGGTATGACCATTCGGCTTCGTCCAATGCGCAGAACGGGTTGCGCTCTAAACCCAGTCGTTGAAAAGGGAAGTAGTCTATCGTCACAGGCCGGTTTATCCCGTTCAATCCAGATCGATGCGGTAATCCGTACAGGTTCCCCAACCCACGATACGCTGATGCATTGTTTGACGGGTATGAAAGTGAACTTTGATCGAAGCCCGATCGAGATCCGGGTAAGTCGAAAAATGTTCCCAGTCGCCATGGCGGAAGGCTTGCAGCACCTGCGGCATGTGGTGTTCGAAGATGGAGGCACGCCAATCAGCGCCTCCCAGGATAAGTCCACCGTTGACGATCACCCGCCTCACAGTTAGGCCTGCTCTCAGGCCGGTTAGCGCCTGCGTGTACGTACGCGTAGCGCCACGACCGCCAGTGCATACATCGCGGTCCCCAGGAGAGCACATGCGAGCAGAGCACGACCGAGGGTTGCGACGTCCCAGCCCTGATTCAGGATCGCCCGCATCGCTTCCAGAACGTACGTGATCGGGTTGATGCGTGCCGCAACCTCAAGCCACCCACTCAATAAATTGAGCGGGACAAAGGTAGGCGCAAGAAAGGTGAGCGGGAAGAAGATAAAGCTTGCACCCTGTGTGGCGGCGGCGCTTCCGCTGCCCAGTGCGGCCGAGATGGTGAAACCGGCGAAGCCTGTCCCCAGCAACACCGCCAATCCAATGGCAGCATAAAGGCCCGCAATCCCGGTGGCGGATTTCAAGCCCATTAGCAGGGCAACCAGAATCACGATGTGGGCTTGCAGCCCCAAGATCAATGCACCGGCCAG
This sequence comes from Anaerolineales bacterium, assembly GCA_034430615.1. GTDB lineage: Bacteria > Chloroflexota > Anaerolineae > Anaerolineales > E44-bin32 > E44-bin32. Next base: position 15,312 of record DAOUEJ010000020.1, read on the forward strand.
GATCGGGCCCATCAAAAGCGCCGCCCGGCTGATGGGGGTGAGGAGCAGCTTGTCGAAGTAACCGGTTTCGATGTCACGCACCATGTTCTGAGCGGCCACGCCGGCGCCGGACAAGGACGAACTTACGATCGAGAGCGGCAAGATGAAACCAAGGTAGTTGTTCGTACCAAGGTCGGGGATAAAGCTGGAAGCTTTCCCTAGCGTGGAGTTGTAGATGACGAGAAAGAAGACGCTGATCGCAATCGGTGGAATCAGCGCAGCCGGGGTGCGGAAGATCGTCACCAGGGTGCGGCGTGTGATCAGGTAGAGCTGGAGCGGGAATGAAGCATGTGGTAGCGAAGCGTTGGACATGGTTGCCTGTGTAGTTGTCTGGGTCATGTTTCGCCTTCCTCTAGGCGGGTTCGTTCTGGAGTTGGGGTTCACGCTCGTTCTCGATCAAGCTCTGGCCGGTTACTTTCAAGAAGACATCGTCCAGAGTCGGTTGCGTGAGTGTGAGCGAAATCGGGTTCAGTGAAGCACCCTGGAGCTGCTTTAGAACCTGCGGGATGACCTGTGCCGCCCCGTTCATGTACATGCGCAGCGTATCGCGGTCGAGGCGTGAACCGGGGAAGCTGGTTCCAACGGCCTGCAAGGCGCGCTCGGCCTGGACATGATCTTCAAAGGCGACGTTGATCGATTCTGTCCCGACCGAGGCCTTGAGCCTGGCCGGCGATCCCTGGATCTGGATCTTGCCGCGATCGATGATGGCAATCTGGTCAGCCAACTCGTCTGCTTCTTCCAGGTACTGGGTTGTCAGGAAAATGGTCATGCCGAGAGATTGGTTCAACCGTCGTACTTCGGTCCAGACATCCCGCCGCGCAGCAGGATCGAGCCCGGTGGTAGGCTCATCCAGGAAGAGAATTTCAGGTTGATGTACCAAAGCCAAAGCCAGATCAAGCTTGCGGCGCATACCACCGCTGTAGGTCGATACGCGCCGGCCGATGGCATCAGTCAGGCCGACGAGCTCCAACAATTCGTCTGCCCGTCTGCGGGCTACAGCGGATTTCATCCCGAACAATCGCCCCTGTATCGTCAAGAGTTCGACCGAAGTCAAGAGTGGATCGAGACCAATATCCTGCAGGGCAACACCTGAGATACAGCGGACATCGCCCGCCTGCTCGACGACGTCGTACCCGCCCACGGTGGCGAAACCAGCGCTTGGCAGAGCGAGCGTGGTCAGGATTTTGATCGTCGTGCTTTTCCCGGCACCATTTGGGCCAAGAAACCCGAAGACCTGTCCTGCAGATACCTGGAAATCAACACCATCCACGGCGGTTACGCCGCCTGGATATTGTTTCGCCAGGGCTTCGACATAGATCTCACGGTTTGATTGACAGCGTGACTGTAGTTCCATACTACTTGTTGCTCCTCTCGAGCATAGATTTGGTTTTCCAACCACGGAATGTAAATAAGAGCGGCAAGCCAAGCGCCATGATCAGCCCGACTGGAAACCAGAGCAGATGGTGGCGCAGGCGCATTTGAACTTTGTCCTCAACCTGGCATAAACCAGCCGAGGGGACGCTGAAGGAATGGGTGTGAACCCAGCTCTCGAAGGGGTCGGAGAGCTGCACATCATCAAACCCGGATGCGGTCACGTTTTCAATGCGAGCCTTCCATTCAACTGGCAGTGGTCCCAGCCACAGCCGGAAAGACATCTGGCTACCCTCAATAAGCTGGTCAGGCGCCTCGAGCCCACTCATAAAAAAGAAGGGTGGGGTGATCGCTTCCAGGCTACTGGCTGAGCGGTGGAAGGCCACGACATTTTCCAGCGGAGCCTGGACGAGAAAGGTGTGAAAGTACTGCATGCTGCGATCGACTTGGCCGCTGGCTCAGCGTCCGAAGAACTGCCTCAGGGTCTGGCGAATGGTGATCTTGCGCATATATTCAGCGGCCGCTTCCGAGGTGAATGGACGTGGTTCGCTCACGAAATACCCGAGCGCATTCTGGGTGGTCACATTGCTGACCGCCAGCAGTTCGAGCAGGCTGCTGGTCACCGGTGGGTTGGGGATGACCCGCTCCATCAAGCCCACTGCCAGCTTCAACAGCGGCATCGGGAAACGGATCATCAAACGTCCTGCCCCTAAGGCTTTCAGCGTACGTCGTTCGATCTCCTCCATCGTGAGGACCTCAGGTCCACCCAGCTCAAATTCCTTCTGAAACGTGCCTGGATCATTGAGCGATTTCACGACGCTGGCGGCGACGTCACCAACCCAGACCGGTTGGAAACGAGCCTCCGGTCCGCCAACGATGGGAAAGATGATCGGCGTAATTGGGATCAATCGTGCGAAGGTATTGGCGAACTCATCTTCCGGTCCCCAGATCACCGAAGGCCTGAAAGCCGTCCAATCCAGGTCGGACTGAGCGACGGAGCGCTGTGCACTCCCTTTCGAAGCCAGGAAGCGGTAAGGCAGGTCCGGGTCAGCGCCGAGTTGGGAAATGTTGATGAAGCGTTTGATGCCTGCGCGACTTGCAGCCTCGAGCACGTTGATCGTGCCCTGTGTATTGATCTCCTCGTAGGTCGCCGCGTCGCGCTCGATGGCAACTGCGACGGTATGGATAACGGCCTGAACATCCTGCATTGCAGGTTGGAGAGTTTCCGGGTGGGTGACATCCCCCGACACCCAGTCCATGATCAGGCCTGCCAGTCGTCCCTCGCGCTCCGCTCGCGCGGGATCACGAACCAAAACCCGAACCAGCTCACCGGCTTGCACGAGCCGGCGGGTGATATGGCTGCCAAGGTATCCAGCGCCACCAGTGACCAGAATCATCGAGCAACACTCCTATCAGGCATCCCTGGACTATTCCGGGTTGATCTCGCCGAGGATGGATTTGAAATAATCGATAACCGGTGAAGCCGGTTTGCCGACTTCGGCATCAAGCGTGGCCATGTAGGCTGTGATATAGCTATCAAGCACAGCAGATGGGATCGAGTAGTTACCGAGCAGGCCGCCAACCCAGTCCAGGTCAACCTTGAGCAGGTTCAGATCACCCAGGCGAAGCGCGGCCAGGATATCCTGGGTGATATGCATATTGGCAGTTGTAAGATGGCTGGGTTCAATCTGCAAACTGTCAAGTTCATTAACCAGCCGGGCAGCAATTCCCGCTTGAGCTTTATCGACTGCGGTATAAGCACGGCTCAGTTCATCCTGGATAGGAGCGATCTCGGGTGAAGCTGGACGAATCCTTATCATCCGCTCCACAGCCTGGGGTGCTTCGTGCAGTTTTTCGCTCAGCCAATACCCGGGGACGCGCTCGGCCAGCCCTGGGCGCTGGTTGAAGACATGGCCACCAAATGCGAATGTAATGTTCCGTTCGGCGAGCAGTCTACCAAAATCGAGCAGGGCAGCCGCTGTACTGAGCTCCTGGGCCGACATGATGACCAGGTCTGGTCGGGTGGCATTGAGCGCGGTTTCGAAATCTGCCAGCGGCACGTTTGCTCCCAGGAAGTAGGCGCGGTATCCCTGCCGGCGGAGCAGGAAGGTCAGAACGAGCAGGCTGAAGACGTGCTGGTCGTTGGGCGGGCAGGCGCTCACAACCACACCTGCCTGGGTTGGTTGGGGGGCCGAGGCGATCAGGGCCTCGACCCGTCGCATGGCGAGGGCAGAGGTGAAATGCTCCTGTTGAACCGTGAGCTCACCCTGATACCAATCCTCCCCGATTTCCGACAGCCCCGTAATGAGCAGGTCCAGGCATACATTCTCTGGTGAGAAGCGGCCGAAAGCCTCGTTGAGGATAGCTTCAGCACGATCTTCATTAAATTCGCGGCAGGCCTGGACCCAGGCCGAGCGCATTGTGCTGATCGCTTCTCCAGTAGAAAACTGTGCCTCAACCGCGGTCCCCCCTACACCGTAGGGCATCGCAAGCAGAGGGTCCTTCTGGCGTTCTTCAAGTGTCCGCCACAGGTCGACTGCCCGGCTGATGCTCAAACCCTCGTCTTGGCGCGCGCTGAGCCACTTCAGGGTCTCGATGTCACGCTGGCTGAAAAGGCGGTGACCGCCTTCAGTACGCTGGGGCTCGGGCAAGCCATAGCGCCGTTCCCATGCTCGCAGCGTATCCGGCTTAATTCCAGTCTCGCGCACCACTGCCTTTAAATTAAAGGTGGCTTGATGTTCCTCTGGCGCCATTTCTTTCGGTCCTCCTGATGGAGTGAATTATTGCCTTGTGAGCAATGTATCACATCGCAAAGATATTGTCAAGATATCGTCTAGTATTGAGGAAATAAGGCAAGCGACAGGGGAAGGGGTCTGTCAAAAAAAAGACTGCTCCTGATGGGGTCAAGAGCAATGCCTGGATGGTGCCCCCAGGGGGATTCGAACCCCCGTCTTAGCCTTGAAAGGGCTACGTCCTGGTCCCCTAGACGATGGGGGCAACGGGCCGATTGTACCATTCTGCCGCAGGCATGGTCAACGTCCGCTGGGGATGGAATACCTTACTTTCGTTTCCTTCGAACAGTGCCAGCTCAAAGGTTTCGAAAGATGTCGACTGCGTTCTGAATCCCTTTTTCAGCACGGATCTTCTCACCCAGGCCGAAAGCCCGCTGCTGCATGCCGGTGTCTGCGCGGGTTGTCTCAAGTGCCCGTGCCAGCCGATCGGAGGTGAGTTTCTTGCGCGGGATCGCTTCCGGACCCACGCCCAACTCGGCTACACGCCGGCCCCAGAAGGGTTGATCACCGAAAAAGGGGATGATGATGGATGGTATGCCTGCCCGCAAGCCGGCCGCCGTCGTCCCCGCACCACCATGGTGGACGACGGCGGAGACCTGTTGGAAAAGCCATTCGTGCGGGGCCGAGTCGATCATGTAGGCCGATCCGGGTAGATCCGAACTCTTTAACCCATCCCAACCGCTGAGCAGGATCGCACGTTGGCCTGTTGCGCGGAGAACCTCGAGGATGAGCCTGGTCGTCTCTTCGGGCCTGCGCTGGCTCATGCTCCCGAAGCCGATATACACCGGTGGTGGTCCAGCCGCGAGGAAATCCGTCAAGCCCGCCGGAGGAATCCAGGACTGCTCGTGGTCGAGGAACCAGTATCCTGTGACGTGTACATTCTGCGGCCAATCGGGTGGAGGTGCGATAACGGATGGGCTGAAGCCGTAGATCACGGGATAGTCACGGGTATGCTCGGAAGCATAGGGGCCCCAGAAATTGGCTGGCTTGAGGCCGAGGACGCGTACGCGGGCCATGCGATCCGCCGAACGGAAACCCTGCCAAATCATCTGGCGGGTCATCTGATGTGTCACACGGTTCAGCAGCGGACCCAACGGCGCGGGCATGTTCGCTACCAGCGGGCTGGGGAAGAATCGCGTGGGTGTGAACGGTACAAGGTAGGCCTGCAGCAGTGGCAGATCCAGTTTTTCGGCGATGGCAAGACCGATATAGACCCCACCCATACCGGCAACAAGCAGATCCATTTCCTGGCAGCCTGCCAGGCCACCCTCCGCAAGCAAGATGGCACCGCGTTGGGCTTCGCGCGCCATCTGGGTCATCAGGCGGAGAAAGTTGCCACCCTCGATGCGCGCCCGCATGGCCTCGTTCTGAGCGATGCTCTGAACATCGCCACCAATTGGCCAAAAATCCAAACCATGTGAACCGGTAAGTGCCTTAAAATTCTCGTGAGTCACCACCCGCACGAAATGCCCATCCTCCTGCAAACCCACCCCCAGGGCAAGGTAGGGTTGAACGTCCCCTCTACTTCCAGTTGCGATGATGGCAATGCGCATGGTTATTTGACACTCCAATCACACGATTGGTAAATGTACGCGCCGTGGGTGGTACAGAAGTGAAGCCCGTCAAAGCCGCAGTTGATGGATGGTCGAGGCTCGCTAAGCTTCGATGGGGATCATGGATCATGAGAATGGGTAAGGGGGTAGTGAGCCGATCGAGCTTCAGCGCTTGCTGCGCTTGCGGGTTTCTTTACCGCGGTAGGAGGGCGCCGTGATGGGTGCGATGCGAACCAGCCGGCGGTCCATCAAGCGCGCCTGCAGGCGCGGGTCGATCTCGTCCAAAGTATTGGCACTGGTGATCACGGTTGGCAAAACAGCATTGTAGCGATGGTTGATGAGTTGGTAGAGCTTCTCCTGCACCCAGGGCTTGGCAGCCTGTGATCCCAGGTCGTCCAGGATCAGTAGCGGGGCGGTGCGGATCTCCTCGAAGCGCCGGTCGTAGGAGATATCCGAGCTGGGGCTGAAGGTTGCCCGCAGGTGATCAAGCATATCGGGCACGACCACAAACATGACCGGGAAGCCCTGACTGGCGCGGTAGTTGGCGATCGCCGCTGCCAGGTGGGTCTTTCCGCTCCCGTACGGACCCATCAAAACCAGCCAGCCGTCCGGGTTTTCGGAATAGCGCTGGGCCATCTGGAAGGCCTCATCAAGCGTTTTAACATGCGTGGGGGGCAGGTTCTCATCCTTACGCAGGTTGAACGTGCCGAAGGTTTGGCCGGCATGCACGCCCAGGCTGGAGAGTTCATGCTGGCCGCTGTCATCGATCGGCCGGCGGTAGTCAGGCGAGAGGATGTGAGCCTGGGTTACGATGGCGGGATCGGAAAGCCGTGAGCGCATGCGGCCTTCGATTTCCTCAAGCGTAAGATTGGTCGTTATGACGAGGGGCAAGCGGTTGATGTAGCGATAGTTAAGGATCTGAAAGAGTTTTTCGCGAGCCCAGGGTGTGGCACTCTGCGTGCCAAAATCATCAAGGATGAGCAGGGGAGCATTGCGCACCTGGTCGAAGCGTTCCTCGAAAGTAATATCCTCGGCGCTATAGGCGAAGCGCAGCTGGTCGAGCAGGTCAGGGACTGTCAGGAAGAGGGTTGGGATGCCCATCCCGACAACTTGATTGGCGATCGCTGCCGCAAGGTGGGTCTTGCCGCAGCCGTACCCGCCATGGATCAGGAGCCAGCCGTCCAGGTTGCTGGCGTAGGTCTCGGCCTGGTTGAAGGCGCGCTCGATGGATTCAGCCTGGTGGGTGCCGATGCCCACCCGGCCGCGCGGTTGGAAGCTCTCGAAGGTGAGCTCCCTCAATTCCTCCAGCTGGCTGAGGCTGAAGAGCAGATGGCGCATGCGGGCGCGAACATCGGCCTCCCGGCAGGTGCAGATCTGCAGCCGGCCGAAATCGGGATGCTCGAGGGGGAGATCGGCGCGTAGATAACCCGATCCACCGCAGTTGGGGCAGTTCGGATCGCCGAGTGTAGTCCGTCCAGTGCCGGAGCCCGGTTCAGGAGTCCCAGTAGTCGGCGAGTTTGCCCTGGATGTAGCGGCGGCGAGCCTTTTCAGAGTCTCCTCGATCTTCTCGCTCATCCTTGCCTCGTTGCTCCCATGATTCAAGTATCGCTTCAATATAACGCCATTTACGGACGTTGTTCTCAACGGCGATGCCGATCGCTTCTTCGATCCATTCGGCGGGATACTGGCTCTCAGCCTCACGCAGCCGTTCCGCCAGCATCGGTGTTAGCGGCCCGATGTTCTGTTCGTAAAGAGTATAGACGTTTGGCCGTTCGACGACCAGGGAGAGCGGCGTAAGCGGATCTCCACTGGGCGACCACTCGCCCTTCTCAACGGCGGCGACCGCCGCCCGGCCCTTGGCGCTATTGACGAAGTAGAAATCTTCTACGCCCTGATCCAGTTCAACACCAACATGCAATAACGTACCTCGCGTGACAGCCCGTTCGAGCGCTTCCTCAAGAGCTGAATGGGCATCTATTTCCGGGACAGCCAGAGCCAGCATCAAGCGCTCATCTGTTGCCATCTCGGTTTTGCTCATGTAGCGGAATGTTCCCTCACGCCGGGCGAGCACCCAGAATGCATACAGGGTGATCTGGAGTTCGCCAAAGTGATCGATCTGCGGGAGAAGATCGCTGAAGAACTCGGCCGGGATGGGGATCAGCGGCTGCTTGCCGTCCTTAAAACCAGGGAAACCGGGATGGCTCATACCCAAGGCTGCCGATTGCCCTACACCGCGGCCAGATCAACCGGGCGCGTGGCGGCGTTCTCGAACTTGGCCAGTTTTTGGCGGAAGACCAACTCGACGCTGCCCACCGGCCCGTTGCGGTGCTTGGCGACGATGATTTCGGCAATATTCTGCTTGAGCGTGTCCTCTTCATACTGATCTGGCCGGTAGATGAAAAGCACGACGTCCGCATCCTGTTCGAGACTGCCCGACTCGCGTAGGTCGGAGAGGATCGGACGTGGTGGACGACGGGTTTCGACCGCCCTTGAAAGCTGTGCGGCGGCGAGCACGGGCACATTCAACTCTCGGGCCAGCGCTTTAAGGTTGCGGGAAATATAGGAGACCTCCTGCACCCGGTTATCGATGCGTGAATCACCGGTCATCAACTGTAGGTAATCAACGATGATCAAATCCAGCCCGACCTCCATGTGCAGCCGGCGGCACTTAGTGTGCAGCTGGAGAGGGGTGATAGCCGGGGTGTCGTCCAGGTAAACCTGCGTGTCACTAAGCGCGCTGACGGCTTGGGTGAATAGCGGCCATTCCTCATCCTGCAGATCGGCCATCCGCAAGCGCTGCGAGTCGATACCTGTTTCCTGCGAGAGCAAGCGCTGGACAAGCTGCTCGTTCGACATCTCGAGTGAGAACATGGCGACATGCCGCTTGTGCAGCTGGCTGGCATTCTTGGCAACGGAAAGGCAGAAGCCTGATTTCCCCTGGCCCGGCCGGCCGGCGATGATAAGCAGATCACTTGATTGCAAACCGCCCAGCAGGCGGTCGAGGTCGATGAACCCGGTCGGCACGCCAAGCGTCTCGTCACGATGGCGGGCGAGGTAGTCGATGCGATCGTAGTACTCGCTAAGTACGCGCTTGATCGGCTGCAGCTGGTGCGTGAGGCGGCGTTCGCTTACGCCGAAGATCGATTTTTCTGATTCGTTAACGACTTCCTCGATCGGGGTGCCTCCCTGGTGGGCCAACCTGGCGATCTGGTTAGCTGCTTCCAGCAGGCGCCGTCGGGTGGCGGTTTCCTCGACGACACGAGCATAGGCTTCCGCGTGCAGGGAGGAGGGGACGTTGTTGATCAGGGACGTGAGATAAGCGGGGCCGCCAGTCTCGTCCAAGCGTGATTGGCGGTCGAGTTCTTCAGAAACGGTCAGGATATCGATCGGAAGCCGTTGCTCGTGGAGCGAAGTGAATGCTTCCCAGATCCAGCGGTTGCGGTGTAGAAAGAAATCATCACGCGAGAGCGTATTGGCCACATCGTAATAGACTTCTGGGTTGACGAGCACGGATCCAAGCAGTGCTTCCTCTGCGGGCCGGTCGTGCGGCAACTCCTGACCGGAACGGCCATCGCCTGAGTTTCTGCTTGATGCTAACGGAGGGGTAAGATCCGTCATGCAGGTTTCCCGTCAAGTGGTTGCCTGGCTCCAGTTGGGGTGGAACGACCGGAGCAGGCGGAGTGGATTGGTTGAGAGTGACCGCTTCCGTGGAGAGCGGTCAGGATCTGGTTACGAATCCTTGCCAGTGTCGTCGGCGGCAAGGCTATCATCCAGATCGAGCGAATCCATGAAGTCCTTAAAGACTTCCAGCCGTTCATCGGGTGGCGCGTCTTCCGCAGGCTCGGTTTCAAGATCAGTTTCGGGGACGGAGGAAGCTTCTTCCATGACGTCCTCGGCGACGAAGACCGGTACATGTACCCGCACGGCCAGCGCTAGGGCGTCGGAGGGGCGCGAATCAATCCAGCGTTCTTCACCGTTGACTTGCATGACAATGCGGGCGAAAAAGACGTTTTCGCGGAGCTCGGTGATGTCGACTCGAGTGACCTGGGCGCCCAGCTCGACCAGTGCATTCCGCAGCAGATCGTGAGTCAGGGGGCGGGCCACTTCAACATCCTGCAAGCTGAGGGTAATCGCCTCAGCCTCATAGGGACCAATCCAGATCGGCAGGAAGCGATCGGAATTGAGCTCCTTTAATATGACAATCCGTTGCTGAGACATCAAGCTCACACGGATGCTGTCGATCTCTACCTCTACCATCCTGCTAGCCTCCAGGCGTACCTGTGCTGGAATTGTCGCGATTATAACATGCTCACAGACTGTGCTTTATTCGCTTTATCGACCAACGTGTAAAGCGCGGCTATACTCAGGTCGATTTTAGTAGACAAGAAAGCGCTTAGGGTGGAGGTGGCATGTTCGAAGGTTTATTGGCTCCAGAAGGCGTGGTCGTCGTTGGCGCGTCCCGCGATCCGGTCAAACTCGGATACGGGGTAGCCCGAAACCTCATTGTATCCGGGTATCCAGGCGTGATTCACCTCGTGAACCCGCGCGGTGGGTCGCTTTTCGATCGCCCGCTCTATGCGGACCTGGCCAGCGTCCCCGACCCAGTCGACCTGGCCGTGGTCATGATCCCCGCTGTGGGGGTGCCGGATGTCCTCGAGGCTTGCGGCCGGCGCGGTATCCAATTCGCCATCGTCGGTGCAGGCGGTTTCCGGGAGACGGGTGAGGCGGGAACCAGGCTCGAGCAGCGCTGTCTGGAGATCGCCCGTGCTCATGGAATCCGGGTCCTGGGTCCGAACTGCATCGGGTACCTCGACACCCATCTTCCGATCGATACCAGTTTCTTGCCACTTCCCGGACCGATCCCGGGCGATATAGCCTTCCTCTCGCACTCCGGCGCGATTTGCGAGGCCGTCATCGATTGGGCGCGCGGACAGGGGTTTGGCCTCTCGCGCCTGGTAAGCCTGGGAAACCAGATGGATCTTAACGAAGGCGACTTGCTCCCGGCGACAGCCGCCGATCCTCACACCCATGTCGTCGCCATGTACCTGGAGGGGATTGGAAATGGCGCAAGTTTCATCGCCGGTGCGCGCGAGGTCTCACACCAGAAGCCTGTCGTTGCGATCAAGGTCGGCCGTTCGGAGGGTGGGCGGGCCGCGGTCGCATCACATACAGGCGCGCTAGCCGGGAAGGACCGGGCCTTTGACGCGGCCTTTCGAAAGGCCGGCGTCATCCGGGCACGGCACAGTGAGGAGATGTTCGATTGGGCGCGCGCCCTGGCCTGGTGCCCGCTGCCTGCTGGTCCAAGCATGGCCGTATTAACCAACGCTGGTGGACCGGGTGCGATCGCGGCCGATGCACTCGAAGAGAATGGTCTGCGACTGGCGCGGCTGGGCGAGGATACACATGACCAGCTGGCCGAGCTGCTCCCGGCCGCAGCCAGCCTGAAAAACCCGGTCGACATGCTGGCCGGGGCGGGTCCGCGCGAGTACGCTGATTGTTTGCGAACACTCCTGGCCGATAAGGGTGTGGATGGCGTGATGGTCATCCTACCACCACCACCGGTGACAACAGCGGCCGAGGTCGCTGGTGCGATCATCCCGGTCATCCGCTCAACCCCAAAGCCCGTTGTCATCGCCCTGATGGGTGAGGATTTGATCGCCCATGCAGCGACCCTATTTCGTGGATCGCGCGTGCCGGATTATCGCTTTCCGGAACGAGCGGCATCTGCTCTGCGCGTGCTGCACCTGCGCGCAATCCAGCTTAAACGGCTGGAGGACATGCACCTACCCTGCTTTGAGGTAGCTGAAGCAGAGGTGCTCGCAATCCTCGAGCATGCTGAACGCGGGAGTGATCAATTCTTGGACGCTCAAGCCTCACTCGAGATGGTCGCGGCCTACGGGATCCCGGTGAGCAGGCAACGCGTGATCGCGAGCCCGGATGAGGCACTGCAGGCCGCAGTTGAACTCGGCTACCCAGTTGTTCTGAAAATTAATTCTCCGGATGTTCCCCATAAATCCGATCTGGGTGGAGTAGTGCTCGATCTACGCACGGGCGAGGCGGTCCAGGCTGCCTTTGCAGATCTCATGGGGCGCCTGCAAAATGCGCTACCCAGTCTTCCAGGGCGGAACCTGTTGGTACAACCGCAAGCCGGATTGGGGCAGGATGTGATTGTGGGGTTCGTGCGCGATGATCAGTTCGGTCCGTTGCTCATGTTCGGATCGGGTGGGGTGGAGGTCGAAGCGCTTGGGGACGTCGCCTTCGCCCTGGCGCCGCTCACCCGCGAGGAGGCGGCGTGGATGATTGACTCGACCTGGGCCGGAAAGCGCATGATCGGGTACCGGGGCCAGCCTGCGGCCGATCGAGAAGCTGTCATTGAAGCTTTGTTGCGCCTGAGCCAGCTTGCTCAGGATTTCCCAGCATTGCTAGAACTCGAGATCAATCCACTGCGAGTGTTCGAGGTGGGACAGGGTGCCGTGGCACTCGATGTTCGCGCCCGTGCTGATTGATTCGCGGCCTAGATCCATATCTTAATAATATCTTTGCAAACACTTGACAATATTGCGACATCCTGCTATTATGCTGCCTAAGACCATACCTAAGTAGGAGTCGAACATGTTCATACTGAATGACGAGCATAAGTTAGTCTTGACGGAAGCCCCACAGGCGACGTACCTGCCCGACGGCGGCAAGATGGAACAGGTCATGGCATGGCGAGCAGGTCATGTCCCGGCTGGTGAGATGATGGGTGCTGTCCGCACACTGTTGGATGGGATTGGTGAAAATCCGGCTCGAGAGGGATTGCTGGACACCCCCAAGCGTGTTGCAAAGATGCTGCGCGAGGTCACAAGCGGATACGCCGTCGATCTCGATGCGGTGATCAATGGCGCCATGTTCAAGGAAGAGTACAACGAGCCGATCGTGGTGCGAGATATCAATTTCTACAGCATGTGTGAGCACCATATGCTGCCCTTCTATGGCCAAGCACATGTTGCCTACCTGCCGGCCGGTCAGGTGGTTGGTTTGAGCAAGATCCCGCGTGTGGTGGAAATCTTCGCCCGCCGGCTGCAGGTCCAGGAACGTATGACCGATCAGATTGCAGAGTTCCTGATGACGAAGCTGTCACCTCGGGGTGTGGCGGTCATCGTGGAAGGCGCTCACTTCTGCGCCGTGATGCGTGGTGTTGGGCAGCCTCAAGGTATCATGCGAACCCAGGCCGTGCGCGGCGGTGACCCGGAAATTCATAAACAACTGCTCAGCCTGGCTTCTGGAAAAAACTACTAAAATTTCGACTATTATTAGAATATTGATGATCCGCGATGGTAGAATTGTGTGAGTCGAGAGGGAGGTATAGACGATGACAGTGCGCGTGGTAACAGACAGCACCTGTGACCTGCCCCTCGAGATCATTGAACGCTATGGCATCCGGGTGATCCCACTCTATATCAATATCGAGGAGAAGGGGTATCTGGATGGCGTTGATCTTACCCGCGAGCAGTTTTACCAAAAGCTCCCGGCCTACGATCCACCTCCAACAACGGCTACCCCAGGTGTGGATGTCTTTAAAAAGGCCTACGATGAGCTTGCCGCCGGTGGGGCGGACGAGGTGCTCTCGATCCATATTTCAATCAGCCTGAGCGCCACGTCTGAGTCCGCCCATCGAGCAGCCGAAATCACCACCAGCGTACCGGTTACGGTCTTTGACAGCCGTCAATTGAGCCTGGGGACTGGCTTCCTGGTTGAGCGCGCCGCCCAGGCTGCGGCTGAGGGGATGAATGTCGCACATATCCTTCCGCTGCTGGAGGAGCAAATTAGCCGGACCCATGTTTTTGCTGCGCTGGACACGCTTGAATTTCTGCGCCGCAGCGGGAGGATGAATGGAGCGTTAGCTGGGATCGGTAGCCTGCTTAAGATAAAACCGCTGTTGAAGATGTATGATGGGAACCCGACCTCCGAACGCAAACGGACCCGGGATGGTGCGTACCATCGGTTGTTAGCACTCCTGGACGAGACTATGCCCATCGAGCGCATTGCCCTGCTTCATACGCATGCTGAACCAGCTGCACGGGAACTCCTGCGCCGCGTACAGGGGGTACTTCCTGCGGGTCCTATCCTAGCGGTTGATATCACCCCGGTGATCGGGGCACATATCGGCCCGGGCGCGGTAGGTTTTGCCGTAATTTCTGCGCCCAAGAACCGTACCGCATAAACGAAAACTCCCGCTTGTTGTAAAGCGGGAGTTTGTATCGGAAATCTTCCCCTGCAGCCACCTTTCAACTGAGAGAATGCTGCTGGGTAAGCGCCTTGGCGAGCTCTGCTCCGATGCGTGCATTGTTGCGTAGAAGTGCGAGATTGGCCTGCAGCGTGGCGCCGGAGGTGAGCTCGGCCATCCGTGAGAGTAAGTAGGGCGTTACAGCGTTGCCACGGATCCCGGCCTTCTCGACCTCTGCCTCGGCCTTCATCAACGCAGACTCAACCTCGCCTGGTGGTAAAGCGGCTTCTTCGGGACACGGCACACAGATAAGCACTGCGTGACTGGGTGAAACCCGCCAGGTCTGGAGCACGAGCGCGGCTAGTTCGCCAACCGTGTCGACTCTCACCTCCAGCTCAAGCCCGCTGCTGCGTGTGAAGAACGCTGGAAGCTCATCTGTCTGCCAACCGATCACCGGCACGGCGTGCGTTTCGAGCCATTCAAGCGTGCGAGGTAGATCAAGGATCGATTTCGCACCAGAACATACAACGGCTACAGGAGTATGGCTGAGTTCAGGCAAATCAGCCGATACGTCCCCGCTGCCGCCGCGATGGACGCCCCCAATGCCCCCCGTGGCAAACACCCGGATGCCAGCCTGATGAGCGATAGCCATCGTAGCGGCGACCGTGGTCCCGGCCGAGAGCCTCCTGGCCTGGGCGATGGCAATCTCGCGCCGGCTAGCTTTGATCGCATTTGGATCAAGTGCAAACGCTTCCATGGTGGTGTCATCCAGCCCGACCCGCACCTGCCCCTGGATCACGGCGATCGTGGCCGGTGCGGCTCCCGCCGTACGGACTTCAGCTTCAAGCCGGCGGGCGATTTCCAGGTTAAGTGGGCGTGGCAAACCATGCGTGATCACGGTAGATTCGAGCGCCACCACTGGGCTTCCCGCATCAAGCGCTGCGGAAATCCCGGGCAGGATCGATATCCACTCAGCTCGCTGTTGGGAAGGCCACCCCGCCATGGTTGCCTCAATCCATCCAGTGCTGATGGGTGAGTTCGAGGGGTGAACCCGGAGATAAGCAGGGGCGATCAGCGAAGTTCGTCATATAGTTTTTCAAGTGAGAGGTCGCTTGAGACCGTGCCAGAAGCTTGCAGGGTAAGCGCGGCAGCCGAGACGCCCAGCCGTACGGCTTCATCGAGCGGGATGTCATTCATCAAAGCGAAGATCACGGCCGCGGTGAGTGCGTCCCCGGCTCCTGTTGGATCCAAAATTTCAGTTTTTACCGCCGGGATGTGGCCGCTTGTATCGTTGGTCGCGTAGCCCACACCGAATTCGGCCATGGCGATGATCGCGATTGAGACGCCGTCTGTCACGAGGTGACGTGCGGCATCGATAGCTTGGTCACGATCAGCGTGGGGAACTGGATGTGGGCAGAGTGCACCTGCTTCGGCCTCATTGGGCGTAATCAACCACAACCGGTCCAGGTACGGATAGAGTTTGGAGGCTAATTTGACTGAAGTCGGGTCCGCTGCGATCGGCACACCTGAGCGGTGGGCAAGCGCGATCGCCGTCCGCAGTGTCTTTTCGGGCAGGTTTGCATCGACGAAGATCGCTCCGGCTTGTTTAAACAGGCCGCGCCGCTCACGCAGATGCTCCGCCGGGATGGCAGAAATAGCGCGCATGTCATCCACGCCGACCTGCAGGTTCCCCGCCTCATCCAACACAGCAAGATAGAAACCGGTCGGCTGATCGGGGATAATCATGCAGTGTTCGGTATTGACACCCGCCGCAGCGGTTTCTTCAAGCAGCCGATGCCCTTCGGGATCGTCGCCAACGGCCGAGATCAAGATCGGTTCGGTGCCCAGACGAGCCAGGTTCTCTGCCACGTTGCGAGCGACGCCACCTAGAGAAGAGCGCATGGTTCCCGGATTCGAGGTGCCGGCCTGGAGGGGAGAAATCGCCCGGCCAACTACATCTAACCCCGCTGACCCAATGACCAGAACGGGACCGTCCGAGAATTCGATCTCAGTCATCACTCGCTTCCATTGCCACCGAGGACTTGCGGTCGATTCATCTTTTCAAGGTGAGTGAGCACACTCCGCAGTTCTACCTGCTCCCGCAGTTCTGGGCTAAGCTGGGCGTAATTCGCTTCAAGCTGACGCTCGATCTGGGCCAGGAGTTCGAAACAGCGGTACCTGCCAGGGAGCTCACCCTGATTCCAGATCTGAAGCCAGATCTGCAGGCTTTCAAGAATGGTCTCGCGAAAGCGGTAATTGGCCTGTCGCTCAAGGTAGGAAGGAGAACGGTAAAGCCGTAATCGCTGGTAATCTCGCCAGGCTGAGAGCAGGGTACGACCAGGATCGATCTCACCCCTGATGCCTCCGCTTGAAGGTAGTCCCAACTGCCAGATGCCAACCCCGATCCAGTCCAGTTCCAATCCCATATAGCGAAGCCGGCGCTGGAGAGCATCAGTGTGGAAGTGTTCGGTCAGCGCGCGCCGCGGGATTTGGAACCTGGCGACTTCGACATCCTGCAGTTCCTCATCCGCAGGTGTTTCATTCTGACGACCGAATGGTTGCAGGGCGAGCAGTGCATCAAGCGAGTGGCGATGGATGAAGAACTGCAATTCGCGTTCGGCGATTCGCTGCAGGAGCTCATCGGGCGTCCGAACGCGTTTTTTTCGGATGGGTTGGGCGTAGACAAGCCGGCGGATGCTTTCCTCGCTGTAAGGATAGGGATTGGCCAGATCGCGACCGAGCCCTCCGCCGTAGACCCGGAACACGATCTGGATATCATGGGCTGTGAGCGGGACCCCATCTGCGGTCTCGGCGAATGTTTCGTCGAGACCGATGATCCGGTCGCGTAAATCAACGATGTCTCGTAAACGTTCGAAGCCCCCGATAAAGACTCCCTGCCCGGTCGTGGCCTTGACGTCATTCCCACGCGCGCCTTCAGGGCTCTGGCCGTAGACCCGGGGCAAGCCTTCGGCGGTCTCGAAGACGGCTGCGAACCCAAGGTGGATTTGCACAAATCCTGGGCCCCCCACCCGGGTTAGCGGGTTATTGGCTTCGATTTGTTGCACGCTCTGCCGGTCGATCCGCAAACGCGGGTAGCTCAATCCGAACAGCGAGCCAAGCAGGTAGCGGAAGGCGGCTCTAATCGACTCCAGTTCAAATAAGTCGTTCAAGTAAAGCGCCGCAAGGGCCACCCCGGCCAGCATTCCTCCCAGGACAGGCAGCAGGTGCAGGATAACCTGGGGGTTTAGAAATGTGCTGGCGATGTTCACAAAGGGAAAGAGAAGCGCTGGCAATGTTGGAAGCCAGTTGTAGGGAATTTGGCCCGGATATCCGAAGATCACGACAAGGATCAACCAGATCGCGGCGACCGAGATGCCAGCCAGGATGAATCGGATCAATGCTGCAGTCGGGTCGCGGCCAAGGAGAAGCCGGGCAGCGGAGCGCAGGCCAGAGCGAAAGATGGCAGTCACGGCTGGAGTATCCGTCTTATATAAGCTCATGTTCCCGTGTCCCGGCAAGTGCCATCCAGATGCTCCAGGTCCTCCAGTATTTGCTCAAATTGCGGAACCAGGTGACTGGCCTCAGGCAAAGAGCCTTCCGAATTACAAAGTGCCAGTGCCTCGCGCAGCATGAGAAGCAGGCTATCTCTCGCGTTTGGGATCTCACCCTGCGCCAGAGCTTGTTCCAGGCGAGCAGGGAGTTTGCGGAGCATGAGCAAGATCGCCTCAGATTCACCACTGCGCCGGCCTGCCTCGAGCGATGCACGGGCTTCCTGGAGCGCAGCCTGCGTCTCACCATACCAAGCCTCACGCCACTGGAGCAGGCGTTCGCGCTGGACGTCCTGGGGTACCCTGAGAGATCTCACCTCGAGGTCGAGCACCCTGATCCCACGCGAGAGGAGGATATCGCTCTCGAGTGCATCTCCACTGGTTGGTTCTTCACCAACTGGCTTGGTCTCGGGAGCGGGGATAAGCCGTGACGTCATCCGCTCCCCGATCTGAGTGAGGGCAGTTTCATCATCGTCGTGATCTGTCAGGAGATTGTTCAGTGACCAGTGTTTGATTTCTTCCCGCCAGACATCAGACACCAGCAGCAGTGGTAGGTCATCCCAGGCAATGTCCTCATACTGGCCGTACATATGACCGAAGACTGCCTTTTCTACGGCAGGCGCGTGGTACTCGTAAGGCGGTTTCTCTGGATCACGACCTTCACGTGGCTCGCGGCGATGACCGGGCTCCACCATAAAGATCACACTGATTTGCGCAGAGATATTGATCCCATCCCGGGTCACGGCGATCGAGGTCATGGAGCGTTTCTGGTCAGCCGGGCTAAAAATAGGTTCCTCGGCCTCCAATGATCGTTCTTGCCGGCGCAGGTCGACCGCTTCGGCGAGCCTCTCCCCGGACCGGGTGAAGACCACCCCTGGCCCAGCCGCGCGCGTGAAGGCAGTATCCGTACGCAGAACGACTGCGCTGGCATGGTCTACAAGGAAGACGCCAGGTCCTCGCCGCCGGTCTTCTCCATGGGCCTGGATTGCGTGTCCATCTCTGACATACGTCACAGGCCCGCGCTCCCCGAGAACGTGCCCGACAAGTCGCTGGATTGCCACCCAGCGGTCATCCAAATTCTCCACCGGTAGGACAAACTGTGCGCAAACCACCAGGGTACCGATGAATACCAACAGGAGCAGATCCAGGTCAAGGATGAGCGAGTAGAGTGGGGCTGGCCGTGTGCCAGCATCGAGCGTGATCAAGTTGAGCAGGAAGAGAATCGTAATGCTCACCAACCCTACCCAAGCGATGAGGGTATTGCGCGAATCAGCTGCCCCCCCAAAGATGATATTGATGCTGCGCACGCCGAGGAAGATCAGGCAGAGGACTGCGACGGGAGGTAGTGTGAAGAGCATGATGCGAGGGGTGTTGATGATGGGGATGCGGTTGATGAAGTAGCTGTATACAACAGCAGTTGCCAGGAATGCAGCCAGCAGAATGAAAGCAGGACGCCGATATAACGGAATTCTTTCCATGACGCGCCGATTGTATCCTAAAGGGTGGACACGGCCAACACGCGGCCTGCCGTTTGCGCACGCGCTTGCAGTGCAGGCCCATGGGGGTTAACGTATAGGCTGGACGCAGGATCGTTCAAATGGAGGGATTGTGATGGTCACACGCGAATCCGAATTACTGCGCATTCTCCACGAGCTGGCTGAGGGACTGCCCACCTCGCATTGGATCGCCCTGGTGGATGATGACGGATTGCTCATAGCCTGCGTGCCTGAAAAGCCACCAGTCGATGCAGAGCGGATTGCGGCGATGGCGGCGGCGGCGATGGTTACCTCACGGCGAGTGCTGCAGGAGACGGACGGCGGCCAGCTACGTTTTACGACGATCGGGGGGTCGAACCGGCAAGTTCTGATCGTGCTCGTGGATTCGAAGCGCTTCCTGGCGATCGGCCTCGATCCCGATAAGCCATCGACTTCAACTTTCGGTGTCCTCGTCCGCTGGGTACCCGAGATCCTGGGTATCGTTCGGAAACGATCGATGCAGGAATGATCGCCATCCGATCCATGCGCTGGTCGCTCGATGGGTGATCTAATATTGTGCAGACCTGGCCAGCGAACACAGCCAGCCCGAAAACAGTCGGTTTGCAGCTCGGCCCTGCTACCTGCACGCAGGAGGATTGCACAATGTTAGAAGTCGAACCAACTTTCTCCGAAGGGGAAGCTGTCCCGCCCGATCCGCATCCCGCCGCACCGTCTTTACCATTGGCATGCCAGGTTTGCGGGAGGCAGGATGAATCACTCCGACTTGTGATCCTACCCTACGTCATCAGTTTGTTCGTGGTCACCTTGCGCCGGGCGTGGGTCGGGGTCTGGTGTTGGCGGCATCGCTCCATCCGGCAGGCGCTGGCGGGTTTGATCACTGCCTCACTGGGTTGGGTCGGGATTCCCTGGGGTTTTATCTACACACCCGCAGCGCTTATTAAGTTGGCGCGGGGTGGCGACCAACCTCCTGAAGAGAATGTGGAACTGCTGCTGGCACTGGCCGACGTCAAACGCCAAAAGGGAGACGTTCATTCAGCACTGGCCATTGCCCGGGAAGCTCTAAAGCTGCAGGAAGGGGAGGCGATCCGGGAGAAGATCCGCGCGTTGATGAAGGATCACCCGCTTTCGATCACCCGGCCGAGCCCGATTAGCCCGCTGCCTTTCCTCATCGTTCTTGTTGGCGCATCGATCACCGGGATCATGATCGGCGTCCTCGATCAGTGGATTTCGATGCTCTTCGGGTTGGTGCTGGGAGAGGAAGTCCACATCATCATCGCCATCCTGACCTGGGCTCCGCTGGTGGCGATGAGCTTCCTCGGGGGCTTGGTGATCGCCGAGTTGAACCGCTGGGGGGTCGAACGCACGCGGCTGGACAATATCCTGCTGGCGACGATCATGGCGTTCCTCTCCGCAGCCCTCGCCTTGTATGGCATTCCCCAGGGCAGCATGTTAGCCGATTTCTTCTCCGCACTGATGGGTGGATATTCCGTGGCCAACCTGGGCGAACTGGTTCAGGTGACGGGTGCGGTGCTGACCCAGGGTGGCGTATGGATGGTGGGTGATTCGATTCGGTCGGAGGGTGCATTCGGGGTCATCTACTTGACGATCTTGATAGTCGCCGGCGCTTACTATGTTTGGATCACACTGCGTTCAGCTCGTGAGAGCGTTCATTGGCTGGTGCGATTGGATCTGGTCGAAGGGGAACTGGTTGACACCCCAGAGCGATCGCTGCTGCCCGCCTGGGGAGTTCTAGCAGGAGTTGTGGTCGTAATTGCCTTCGCTACTGCGACATTCGCCGGGAATAACACGCTTTCGCGCGGCAGCCTGGATGTGGTGGCCCAGCTCGAACTGGGCGATAACCTCTACAATCAGAATGATCTACAGGGAGCAGCAGCAGCCTATCAGGCGGCGATTGCCCTTGATCCTACCCTGCTAGAACCTCATCTGAGCCTGGGTTGGACATTGTACAACTTGAACGACCTGGAGGGCGCCAACTCGGCCTTTACCGAGGCCGCCTCGCTCGCCCCCTCCGCCCTGGATCCACACCTTGGGCTTGGCTATGTCTACCTTGCCCAGGATGACCTGGACGCAGCCGAAGGATCCTTTCAAGCGGCGCTGTCTGAAGGCGGTGATGTATATATAAACAGTCAAGCCTACTATGGACTGGGGTCGATTGCGATGGCCCGCTCAAAAGTGGATCCAGCGATCACCTTCTTTGAGGAAGCGATTCGGCACGACTGGAATCTACCCGTTGCACACCTCGATCTCGGCCTTTCTTACCTCGCCCGTGGTGAATTTGAGCAGGCGGTCAGCAAAGGCAACGATCTGCTCGGGCTCGCTTCTGATTGGGCCGCGGTGCATGCTTTACTCGGGCTCGCCAATTTTCAACTCGACAATCTTGAGAAGATGGAGAGCGAGATCGAATGGGCCGAAGATCTAGCCCTGCAAGATATGTACTCAATCATCTTGATGAGCAACCTGTACTGGGGGCTCCAGCGTTTCGATCGGGCGCAAGCTATTCTGGAGCAAGCTGTGAAGCTCTATCCGGGGGCGAGCCAACCTGCGGGATTCCTGAGCTCGGTATATGCGGTCACCGGCCAGCAAGGCCGGGCAGCGAGCCTGCTCGATTCGTTCGAAGCGAACTATCCTCCCGATAGTGGCATTCACATCGCCAGATCCTACCAGTACCTACAGAACCAGGATCCAGAATCTGCACGGAGAGAATTGGAGCAAGCCATCTCGTTGGATCCAGATGATACTGAAGCCTTAAGCGATTTAAGCTTCGTCGAATTCCATCTGGGGAACTCTGAGCGCGCGTTAGACCTTGCCGAACAAGCACTCGCTCTCAACCCCTATGGACAGGCAGCGCTGACCAACCTGGCCTTCGCGCAACGGTCGTTGGGGCGGATCGATGAAGCGCTTGCGAATGCGCAGGAAGCAGTCAGGTTATCACCGAAATCCGATCTGCCGCATTTTATTCTGGGCGTATGCTACATCGATCTCGGCCAGGTTGCGAAAGGGACGGAGGAACTGCAGGCTTTCGTTAACCTGGGGTGGGAGCGCGCATATGTCCGCGAGTACTTGAACGAAGCGCGGACATTCCTGCAGACTCTCCCCTGAGCCTGAATTTCCCGCCGGACAATCATTTGACCTTTTAATCCTGTCCACGTAGACTGAGAGTGTGCTCGCAAAAGTCCACACAGCCGCTGTCCTCGGGCTGAAGGGGGAGATCGTGGAAGT
>DAOUEJ010000021.1:0-11916 GCA_034430615.1 Anaerolineales bacterium
TCGGAGGCTGGCTTCTGGGTCACGGGCGGCAGCCCAGTACCTTCTTCCGACGGGTTTTCGACGACTGGCCCTACACCAATGTCCAATGGCTCGTCTTCAACCAGTCGATCCACGAAGGCAGTCACAGGCTCTTCGGGTATTGCGCGTGCCGACTCTGGCCGGGATTGAATTCCATTCAGCGGCTTTAAGCGCTGAAAGTCGGCCGTCATGCTATCGACGAGTATCTTCGGCTCTCCCCGTTCACGATCGATCTTGCCGGTCGCAACGACGATGCTTTCCAATTCAAGCCAGGTGGAAATATCCTTCCACGCCCGGCTGAAAATGACCAGTTCGATTTTTCCCTGCAGATCCTCGAGGGTGACGAACGCCATCGCCTTGCCCGTTCGGGTCTGGTAGGGACGGATCGCGACCACCTCCCCTGCTACACGCGCTTCCTGCCCATGAGGGGTCTCTTCAAGCTCGGAACTATAGTGCGATACTACTTTTGTCAGAACGTCGACATGCTGGGTGAGAGGGTGATCGGACACGTAAATCCCGAGCAGTTCCTTTTCCCAACTCAGCAATCTGCGCTGCGGGACATTAGCCACGACCTGGGGCAGATCGAGGGTCTCCTCAATACCGGTCGCTCCGCCAAAGAAGGTCAGCTGGCCAATCTCTGATGCGCGGAAGTGCGATGTTGACAAACCCATGATCCGTTCGAGCGCATCGAGCATCGAGATGCGTAAACCGAGACTATCCAGCGCGCCTACGCGGATCAGGCTCTCGAGGGCACGTTTTCCAACCAGGCGCAGATCCACCCGCCGCGCGAATTGCTCGAGATTTCCAAACGGGCCGTCCTCCTGGCGAGCATCAAGGATCGTTTCGATCGCTCCCTCACCTACATTTTTCACAGCCCCCAGGCCAAAGCGAATCGCGGGTTGTCCATCTTCAGCGGCTTCCGCTGAGAAATCGAGGCCGCTTGCGTTCACATCCGGCGGCCGAATTGCAAATCCCATCCGCCGGCAGTCAGCAATATAGACAGCGACCCGGTCGTTGTCATGCTTGAAGACCGACAGCAAGGCAGTCATATATTCCAGCGGGTAATGAGCCTTCAAGTAGGCAGTCTGGACGGCAATCACGCCGTAGTCGGCAGCGTGCGCTTTATTGAACCCGTATCGAGCGAAATTTTCCCATTCATCAAAGACGTCGCCGGCTGTGCCCTGGTCGATGTCATTCTCCATCGCCCCCGAGATAAATTTCTCGCGGTGGCGCTTGAGCTGCTTCTCCTTCTTCTTGGCAATCGCCTTACGTAACCCATCCGCTTCGGAGGCAGAGTACCCGGCCATCGCCATCGCGGCAGACATGATCTGTTCCTGGTAGACGGGAATGCCGTAGGTCTCCTTAAAAATATCGGCCAGCTTCGGATGCCGGTAGGAAACTTGCTCTTCGCCATGCATGCGCCGGATGTAGGTCGGGATAAATTCCATTGGGCCCGGCCGGTACAATGCCACCATGGCGATGACATTAGCCAGTTCACGCGGCTTCATCTCCATTAAGTACCGCCGCATACCCACGCCTTCTACCTGGAAGACACCCAGCACCTCACCCCGTCCGAGCAGCTCAAATGTGGCCGGATCATCAACAGGTATGGAGTGGATATCAAGATCGACACCGTGCCGTTCATGGATCAGCTTGCAAGCACGCGCCATCACAGTCAGCGTGGATAAACCCAGGAAATCGACTTTCAGCAGTCCAAGCGAGTCAAGGACCTGCATTTCAAACTGAGTAACGGACCCGATCGGGTTATCCTCGCTGTTTCCGCCAGTCGGGCGGTGAAGCGGGATATATTCTGTGATCGGTTCATCGGTGATGATCACGCCAGCAGCGTGTGTGCCGGCGTTGCGAACGACGCCTTCCAGCTTAGAGGCGGTATCGATCAACTCGCGCAGGTAAGGTGTTTCCTCGTAGATCTGTCTGAGACCGGACTCTCGCTGGATGGCTTCCGGGATGGTGATCGACTTCCCGGGGATGTTGGGGATCATCTTTGCCACGCGATCCACGTCGACCAGTGGAATGTCAAGCACTCGGCCGACATCCCGGATCGCGGCGCGGGCACCGAGCGTCCCGAAGGTGATGATCTGGGCTACTTTATCGCGGCCATATTTCTGTGCCGTGTACTCGAGCACCCGGTAGCGCAGGTCGTCCTGGAAGTCGAGGTCAATATCGGGCATTGAGACCCGGCCCGGGTTCAGAAATCGTTCGAAGATCAGGCCGTGCTCCAATGGGTCAACAAGCGTGATTTCGAGGCTGTAAGCGACGATCGAACCCGCCGCCGAACCGCGAGCGTTGTACCATATGTTCTCGTCACGTGCATAGCGGCAGAGATCCCATACGATCAGAAAGTAGGTATCAAAGCCCATTTCGCCGATGATGCGCAGTTCGTAATTCAACCGCTCCTGAAGCTCCAGGGCTCTTGCATGTGCTCCATAGCGCTTCTCCATACCTCGCTCACATAATTCGCGCAGGTAGGACTGGGGTGTATGCCCGGGTGGAACCTCGAAATGCGGCAGTCGGTAGCCTTTGAATTCAAGATCGACCTCACAGCGTTCCGCGATCCAGAGCGTATTCTCCAGCGCACCAGGAACATCACCGAAGAGGGCTTGCATCTCCTGCGGGGAGCGCATGTAGTAGGATGGGTCGGTCATGCGCATCCGGTCCGGGTCAGAATATAGCGAGCCAGTCTGGATGCAGAGCAGGATATCCTGCAGTTCTGCGTCCTGGGGTTCTACGTAGTGAACGTCATTGGTGGCGATGAACTTTGCGCTATAGCGCTGACCAAGTTCGATCAATTTGCGGTTGACCTCGGGCAATTCTGGGATGTCATGGTGCTGAAGTTCGAAGAAGAACCGATCGCGACCGAAGACTTCAAAATACCAATCCAACAGTTCCGTCGTCCGGGCATCCTGGCCGCGCTGGATCGCCCGCGGCACCTCGCCCGAAAGACACCCGGTGGTGCAGATCAAGCCTTCGTTGTGCGCTGCCAGGAATTCATGGTCGACACGCGGCCGGTAATAGAAGCCTTCAAGCTGACTGGCTGTGGCAATGGAAAGCAGGTTCCGGTAGCCGGTTTCGTTCTCGGCCAGGAGAAGCAGGTGATAAGAACGGCTGTCCATGGATGGATCCCGATCCTGCATCCCGCGTGCGGCGAGGTAACCTTCCATCCCGATAATTGGTTTTACATCCGCGGCCTTCGCCGCCCGGTAAAAGTCGATGACCCCGAACATGGCGCCATGATCGGTGATCGCCAAGGCTGGCATATCCAGCGCCTTGGCCTGGCGTACAAGTTTATCGACCTTGCTCAGGCCATCGAGAAGTGAATATTCGGAGTGGACATGAAGGTGAACGAAGGACATACCTCTCCCGGCTGCTTTTCGGGCACGTGTACTGCACTTGTCGCCGGAGACGATTATAGCTAAGCGGATGGTACCCCGCCAGTCTCAAGCCCCGAAAACACAATTCTTTAAGGTTTTCTGGCGGTCAGAGCATTCTATTCGTGATACGCTCAGGTCATCGACAATTCACCTGGCAGAGTCTTGGAGAGGAACATATGGCAAGAGCGGTGACAGACATCTTGCGCGGGGTGCGCTTCATCGGCTTGTCAACAACACTGGCAAGCCTGCGCTACGCAGTCCGTCGGTCACGGCAGGATGCCCGCTACAGGCGGACAAGTCGCCATGGCGAAACTCTCGCGCCAGGTAAGATCACGCAGGCTTGCTCCATTCCTCAGGGCGCTCGATTTTATTTTGAGCAGGCTGAGCTTGAAATTCTCTACCTGGCCCCCGACTTGATCCGTGTTTCCTGGACACCCGGTGAACCTCCCGTGCCATACGCCATTTCTGATCGGAGTTGGGAAGGTGATACAGTCGAGCTTGTTGAGCAAGACGGGCTCTGGTGTCTGGAGGGGACGCAGTATTATGTGGAAGTCAAGCTGACCGGTGAAATCCATTATGCGACCAAGGATCGGCGTACGCTGCGCGAAGAGTTGGCTCCTCGCAGGAAGGATCAGTGTTGGGAACTCGAGGTCAATATACCGGAGGAGGCCGTCATCCTTGGCCTGGGAGAACGAGCGGCCGGGTTGAACCTGAGAGGCAACAATTTCCGGTTCTGGAACCTCGACCCGGGCGGGAGCTACCCCGCCGGACGCGATCCCCTCTACCTATGCATCCCCGTTTACCTGGTGCTGCAAGATGCGGGCAGCTACCTGGTGTTTCACGAGAACGCGCACGACGGCCAGATCTCGTTCGGTGAACGAGCCCAACTGAATTTTGAACGCGGGATGCTCCGCAGCTATTGGATGCCCGGACCTCCCCGGCACGCACTGGCCCGATACAGCGACCTGACCGGGCGGTCCCCGCTGCCCCCGCGCTGGGCTCTGGGCTACCATCAATCTCGCTGGGGTTACAGTTCGCAGGATGAGGTGTGCAGCCTTGCGGCGCGTTTTAATGAGCTTGACCTTCCCCTCGATGCGATCCATCTCGATCTTGATTACATGCGCGGCAAACGCGTATTCACGATCGATGAAAACCGGTTCCCTGATCTCACCCCGATGGCAGCCGATCTCGAGACCCATGGCGTCCATCTGGTCACAATCCTCGATCCTGGGGTTAAAGTGGAACGCGGGTTTGATGTGTACGAAAGCGGACAGATGCAGGATGCGTTCTGCCGCTTGCCCGGAGGGCAGCTGGCACAGGCTCCCGTCTGGCCCGGGTGGAGCGTCTTCCCGGACTTCTCGAAGCATGCTGCACGCATGTGGTGGACGGCGCTCTACCCTCGTCTGCTCGATCACGGGATTTCCGGGATCTGGCACGACATGAACGAACCTTCTGCCTTTAGCGCGTGGGGGGAACCGACACTGCCACTAGCTACGCAGCACTCGCTGGATGGACAGGCAGGCGATCACCGCAGCGGGCATAATTTGTATGGATTGTTGATGAACCAGACCGGCTTTGAGGCGCTCCGCCTGCACAACCCCGGAGCTCGCCCTTTCTTACTCTCACGCTCGGGCTGGGCCGGAGTCCAACGTTATGCATGGATCTGGACCGGTGATACCGAGAGCAGCTGGGAGATGCTCTCACGTACAATCGCCACGCTGCTCGGATTAGGGGTTAGCGGTATTCCTTTCGTCGGAAGCGATATCGGCGGGTTTAGTGGTAAACCAAGCGCAGAGCTCTACCTGCGCTGGCTCCAAATGGCGGCTTTCACGCCTTTCTTCCGCACCCATTCTTCGCTGGGAACACCCAGGCGTGAGCCATGGTCTTTTGATGATGAGACGCTCAGAGCTGTTCGAGCCGCCCTGCAGCTTCGGCGCAGGCTGATGCCCTACATCTATACACAGGTCTGGCACTCCTGCCAGGAGGGCATCCCGCTCATGCGTCCGATGTTCTGGGATGATCCCAACGATCCTTCACTCTGGGAAATCGACGACCAATTCATGCTCGGAGATGCACTGCTCGTTGCGCCCGTGGTCACGCCAGGAGCCACCGAACGCAGCCTATCGCTTCCCTCCGGAACCTGGTACGTAATTGAATCGGGCGAGATCCTCAATGGCCCAGCCCGGATCACCCTGCCGGTGGTCCTGGATAGGATCCCAATCCTGGTCAAGGGAGGGAGCGTCTTGCCGTTGGACGAGGAAAGTGGGCTGAATCTACTTCTTGCCCTGCCAGGTGAGGGAGAAGCAGGACTGCACTATCAAGATGCGGGCGACGGGTACGGGGAATGGCAGCTCGATCGCTACATGCTTGAGACAACCGGGAACGGCGTTACCCTCTCACGAAACATCGAAGGGAATTACCCTCTTGCCTACGCGCAAATCTCGCTCGAACCGGTCGGATGGAAAGTCGCCGACGTCGAAATCGATGGGCGTATATTGACACCTGAGGCTGGGCGGTTCCAGGTGAACACATTTGCTAAACTCCTCCTCCACCTGGACTAATATCGATGAAAAAATAGAACCGCCCGGCAACAATCTGCCGGGCGGTTGAGTTTTCCCACATACCAGTCGGGTCTACTTGGATGACTTAGTACTCGAGCTCCGCTTCTTGGGGGCGGGTTTGCTGGGTTTATCCGTTGGAGGTACTTCAGCAACCTGTATCCCGTAGGCGCGGGTGCCAAAGCGCGTCATCAGGACTGCACCGAGGCCGACCGCTGAAGCCAGGAACGGGGCCAGCCATCCCACACAGGGGATGATAAAACCGATGCCATTGACGACAAGCGCGAAGATCAAGGTGCCCAGGCCAGCCGCGACGACTGGTTGGTAATCCTGGTTCATGGCCTTGCCCAGGCGCTTCCCGACTTCCAGGCCCAGCGCGATCCAACCCAGCACGCCAGCCGCAATAAGCACGACCACACCCGCGATGCCGACAATCGCCAAGCAGATGGTGATGATCAGGAACACGATCAGGATCGGGGCTACGATGAACGTCAGCAAACCAAACGCCCCTGAGATCACCGGTTGGGATACGATCGTGCTGGCAACCATATCGACATTCTTGGGCAGGAACATCACGATCAGCACAGCCAGCGCTGCGAGCATAAAGCTCTGGATCAGGAAGGTCAGCGTGCGAACAACAAAGTTTGTCCCGATGCCCGTGTTGAAGTAACGAAACGGGAGGTCCCGGGCGAACTGCGTGCTCAGTGGGAAGTTGAGCTCTTCACCGGAGATCGTATCACCCATGATCGTTCCCCCGTTGCGGTTGACGTTGCCGCCAAACGTTAGCAAGTCCCCACCAACGACCGCTGCGGGACCCAGGCGAGCATTACCGCCCACAACGGCGAGGTCGCCGGAGATCTTTCCATCGACGACCAGGTTGCCTCCAACTAGGAAGACAGTTCCGTTGACCTCTGAGTCAGCCATCAGCGTGGCAATGCCACCCACGATGGCCAGGTCCCCGTCGAGTGTGTCTCCGGTCTCGAGGACAAACTCCCCGCCCAGGACCACCCGGCCGTCGGCAAACCCGCCCGAAAATGCGGTCAGCGGCAGGGCGAGCATCAGGACGAGGACCGTCAGAACGAGTATGTTAAGTTTTTTCATGATGGTTACTCCCTTCGAATAGGTTGATAGTTGAAGCGGTACAGTGAGAACACCCACAACGAAACCAAACCGCTGGAGGCCAACGAAGCAGCAAGCAGGTAAGCCGGGGAGACATTTCCAACCACGCCCTCGATCAGGACAGATAAAAATTCTCCCAGCAGCCCGACCATGCTTCCGATACGCAGCACGTGTCCTATGGACTTCAAACCGGCAGTCACGAGTGGTGCTATGCCGGAAACGAGTTCACCCCCGAAAAGGAAGGCTAACCCCACCAATCCAGCAGCGATGCCCAGGACGGCCAGGACGAGAATGCGCTCCTGAGCCTTGCGGCGCTTTGTGGCCAGACGCGACTGGAAACGATTGGTGAAACCGTCGACCGGCATGACCAAGGAGGCCTTCCTCAGGTGGTTCTCCAAGGGATCGAGTGCCAATGCCAGATCACGGCACACACTGCAGCTGGCCAGGTGTGCTTTCAACGCTGCCTGCTCTTTCGAGGCAGCCAGCGGGGGATCTAACAGCATGGCTTCAAACTGCAGATGGTCCATTCTGCAAACCTCCTTGCAAGACGCCTTCAGGCGGGAACTGCAAGCGCTTTGCGAGATCGCGTCGAGCCCTGTGCAAACGACTCTTCACAGCCGAGACCGAAAGCGAGAGCGTCTCGCCAATCTCCTCATAGGAGCAGTCGTACCAGTAAAGCAGGATCACGGCTGCTCGATCTACTGCGCTGAGTGTACCCAGCATCGACTTGACCTGTTCCTGCATCTCCAATCGCACAAAACGATCTTCCGGGCCTGGTCCGGGTTTAGCCCCTTCGTGACCACGACGCAGATCCTCAAGTGGGATCAATTTCAGCCGGCGCCGGCGTAAACGATCGATGCAGTAATGGGAAGCAATCGAAAGCAGCCAGGTAGCAAATTTACGGTATGGGTCGTAGCGGCGCAGGTTTTGATGCGCACGCAGAAAGCTCTCCTGGGCTGCATCTTCGGCTTCGACGGGATCACCCAGCATGCGGTAACAGAGGTTATAAACGGGTCCTTGAAACGCTTCGACCAATTTCGAGAATGCCAGGTCATCGCCTTCCAGCGCAAGCTGAACCCATTCTTGTTCTGCTGTTCGGTCGTAATCAGCCATGTGTGACAGCCCTCTGTGGGTACCCTACCATACATTACGCAGAACCGTCCCCGGGGTTGCACACACCCGGGAGCAGGTTGCGAGTCCATCGATGCAGCCTTCAGGCTGGGGAGATCTGGTGTTTAAACTGCGTGGAGTATAGATCAGCGTAGAGGCCACCGCTGGCGAGCAGATCGAAGTGACGGCCTTGCTCAACCAGGCGTCCATGATCCATGACCAGGATCAAATCGGCGTCGATGATCGTGCTTAAGCGGTGGGCGATTACGAGCGACGTACGTCCCTGCATTACGGTTTCCATCGCCTCCTGGATCAGCGCCTCCGATTGTGAATCGAGGTGGCTCGTGGCTTCATCCAGAATTAATACCTTCGGATCCTTCAAGAGGACGCGGGCGATCGCCACCCGCTGTTTTTCCCCACCCGAGAGGCGGTAGCCGCGCTCTCCCACGAGCGTATCATACCCATCAGGCAGGTCGGCGATGAAATCATAGATGTTGGCCGCCCGGCACACCGCTTCAAGCTCCTCATCGGTTGCATCCGGCTTGGCATAGCGCAGATTGACGGCCAGCGTGTCATGGAAGAGGTACGTCTCCTGGGTCACCATTCCAACGTGCTCGGCGAGTGAATCAAGCTGTAAACTCTTTAAATCGTGGCCATCCAGGCATACCTGCCCTTCGGTTGGATCGTACAGACGGGGAAGCAGGTAGGTCGTCGTCGTCTTTCCGGCACCGCTTGGACCGACGAGCGCGGCAACTTGACCGGGTTCGATCGTGAAGCAGACGTCGGACAGGGCCCAGCGTGTCTCGGGTTCGTGTTGCGCCTCCACCCCATCAGCATCAGAGGGCTGTTTCGCCGGCGGATGGTAGCCGGAGCCCGACATTCGACCCCAGCCGAATCGTCGAAGTTCTTCCAGCCCGACCGGAGCACCCGTCGCGTCTGTATAGCTAAAGCATACGTCCTCGAAACGAACCTGCCCCTGAACCCGATCCAGGCGGAGCGCTCCGGGAGCATCCTTGATCTCGATAGGCAGATCGAGCACCTCGAAAACACGCTCGAAGGAAACCATCGAGGTCGCCAGTTCGACCCTGGCATTGGTCATGGCGATCAACGGACCGTACAGGTCAGCCAAGTAGGCGCTGAAGGCGACAACCGTGCCAATGCTGAACACGCCTTGCAGCACAAGGTGACCCCCGAGCCAGAAGACGAGTGCCGAACCGAATGCGCTGACCAGGCTGAGCGCGAGGAAAAACCAACGCCCAATGACCGCCTGGCGGATGCCGATATCGCGCACATCCGCTGCCTTGCCTTCGAAGCGTGAAACTTCGGAGCGGTAGCGCCCGAAGATTTTCACCAGCAAGGCGCCACTGATATTGAGCGTCTCGTTCATGAGGGCGTTCATCCCGGCGTTCATTTCCATCTGTTTGTGGGCCACGTCGCGCAGCAGCTCACCCACGCGGCGAGCCGGGAGCACGAAGAGGGGCAGAATAGCGATCCCGAGCAAAGTTAGACGCCATTCGAGGGTGAACATGAGCACCAGCGTGGCAACAAGCGAGAAGATGTTGCTCACGATCGTCACCAGCGTGCCGGTGATGGCCCGCTGCGCACCCACCACGTCATTATTCAGCCGCGACATGACCTCGCCCACCTGGGTGTTTGTGTAGAAGCGAAGGCTCATCCGCTGCAGGTGGGCGTAGAGCGAGCGTCGCAGATCATAGATAATGCCTTCCCCGATCGTGGCGCTGGCATTTCGCTGCGCGACCCCCATCAACCCGTTAACCACAGGGATGAGCACCATCCCCAACGCCAGCAGGTTCAGACGGACAATATTTTTTTCGGGCAGCGTCTTGTCAATCAGATCGCGGATCAGCAGTGGTGGCACGAGGCTTAACAGCGAAATGGCAAGCATCGTAACCAAGATGATGGCGACGCGCCGTGTATAGGGGCGGGCATAGCCGGCCACACGGCGGATCAGGTCCCGACTAATCTTGGGACGATCCTGCTCTTCATCATAGCGGATGAAGGACCCCCAACCACCACCATGAAAACCCATAAGCTGAACCTCTCTAGGGAAAAGACGATCTACGTCTGGGCATTATATCGCACGGGTTACGTATGCCTGGATGCTATACTTTCTTTACGCCACAATCTCACCCAAGGATTGCACATGTCGGTCCTCTCCATCGACCTCGCCAGCCGCCGTTATACCGATTTTGGGATTGCTCAACTCGTGCCAGGCACGTTCCAACCCACTTATCCTGCACCGGAAACCCTGGGTTTGATCGCTGATTCCGAGTCGGCCGCCCAGCGCTATTCCACACGGACAACTCAACCCCCCAAGTTATGTAAAATCTGGCGCGATCATTCGGCCTGGATCCAGATCTGGGCGCTGCAAACTAAGCCCAATGCAGTTGGTTGCTGGGGATATAAAGGAGAATGCTCATGGAAACACTCATCATCACCGCCTCCGGGGTTACGGTTCAGGCTGAGCTGTATGAAAATGTGACTGCCAGGCAAATCCGCTCCATCCTGCCGATTGAAGCCGTAGTCAGCCGCTGGGGGGACGAGATCTACTTCTCCATCCCTTTGCAGGTCGCAGGCGCGGCCGATGCACGTACGGAGATGAAGGTCGGGGAGCTCGCATACTGGCCGGTTGGCAACGCCTTTTGTATCTTCTGGGGACCCACCCCGGCCAGCTCGGACGAGACACCGGTTGCGGCTTCAGCGGTTAATCCCTTCGGTATGATCAAGGATGACTTGCGGGGCCTGGGATCTGTTGAAGATGGCACCGTTATTCGCATCACTCGAGGATGAATTGAGTGATGCCGATGACAATTCTTGGGGGGTCCAAATGCCCTGCTGACCAAGCAAAGTGTGGGGTTCAGCGGCTCTGCCGCTGGCAAGCAGCAATGCTGCTTGAGTCCAAGGGATCGATCCCAACTGGATTCCCTGTGCCGGTGTGTACGGGTTGCGGAAGGCTCTCAGCCACGCAGCTGCATTATTCGACCAGAGTCTTAACCATATAGGTCTCACCCAGTGAATAACCCAGTTTGCGGTAGTAGCCGCGTGTCCCTAGGGCAGCGATGACGGCGATGGTGGAATAGCCATGCTTGAGCGCGACCGTTTCCGCTTCGAGCATCAAGCGCGTGCCAAGCCCGCTGTGCTGGGTGACACCCGGGACATCCTCTCCCACCTCAAGCGATTGCCCGTAAACATGCACCTCGCGCACAATCGCTGCCCCGCGCAGATCATTGAGACCGTGCTCTGGAGCATCGCTGTTCGGGAAGGAGAGACGTAAAAACGCGGCTAGCCTATCTTCCGGCGTGTTGTAGGATATGAAATGTTCCTCGCTGCCGCCGGTGGTGTAGACAAGGTCTTCGAGCTTTAGCTCGCCTGTCTCAACGACCTCCCCACGCACCTCGCGGCAGCGGATGCACTCACACCGATCACCACGCCGTTTGAGCTCGAGCTGGATGTCCTGCCGCAGGCTTGTCCGCTTATTGCCATCGACGACATTCGTCGATGGGATATCGCGGATGACACGATTTACCCGGCAGTAGCGCGGAATCGCGGGCTTGAGATTGGCGATCAACTCAACCAGCTCCTGCGTTGTGTAGGGCTGGTAGTCCCCCGCTTGCCAGGTTTTATAGAGCTCGGCGTTTTCAAGCAATTGGCAGGGATAGATCTTCAACTCATCCGGCCGTAGGTCGGGGTCGCTCCAT
>DAOUEJ010000022.1:0-9021 GCA_034430615.1 Anaerolineales bacterium
CCTTTTTCCTTCCAAGCCCCCTATTTTGGGATTAGAACTCACGATCTGGCGGTTATGAGCGTGTTATCGAAGCATCAGATGCCTGCGATTGGATCACTAAACACCGTCAGGACTATCGGCGATTATTCCTGATATCACGATGACAACATGCAGAGGTCGATAGAATTACAGGCCTTAATCGTAAGGCGTGTTATCCTTGAAGACAGGAGGGAATTCGCTGAATCATCGTCGGGTGACTATTATTGAATGACCGCGGATTAAGGTATAGAATTGAATAACGAGCCGGGGGGAGTCTGATGGGCGACTACGGCATACACACAGAAAAGCAAATCAAACAACGGCCATAAC
The DNA here is from genome assembly GCA_034430615.1 of Anaerolineales bacterium. Lineage (GTDB taxonomy): Bacteria > Chloroflexota > Anaerolineae > Anaerolineales > E44-bin32 > E44-bin32. The sequence goes on from DAOUEJ010000022.1 coordinate 349, forward strand.
CTTGGCCGTTGTAGCGTTTAATTTACCAATTCGAGAGGAGTCGAAATGCGATCTGACACTCTATCGGATACATTGAGAAGGACAATCATTTCCTTGATAATCGCTATATCAATCCTTTTCCTTTCATCTTACTGGGACGCTTACGCGAGTAATGATTTACAAGAAACGCCAATCCCGCCAACTTTGACACCGACACCAACGCCAATATTAGAACCAACCCCAACCCCTTCTGATTCTATGGGTGTCAATGCGATCGAGGGGGAAGCTGCGGTGCCTTTGGGCGCTGTGGAGACTGCGGGTGGGCGCGGTTTTGACCCCGATTATTTCTATGCGACGTATTTCAATTCGGTAGATCTTAGGAATTTTGTTGCATCAGAGCCATATTCAAGTACCATCGATTTTTACCTTAACTGTGAGGGGGAAACTGATCCATATGCCGGATGTAAGCTAATCGATGCCTTATCCGATGGCAGAGACTTTAGTGTTCAATAGTCAAGCAATCTTTTAGTCCCTGAAGATGGGAACTACACCTTCTATCTTGATAACGTAGATGACGGAGCGATGCTTCGCATTGATGGGCAAAGAGTTGTTGATCAGGGTTGGTACTGGCCGATAGCAGATGTCGCTCCTTCCCCGCAGACGGTGACCCTTTCGTCCGGATGGCACTCCGTCGAGATTCTTTATGAACAACGCATCTTCTATGTTGCGAGTCTCCAGGTTACGTGGGATGGACCAGCTTTTTCCAAGGAACTCATCCCGCTTGTTGCCCCTGAGGCTATAGTTCGTGTCTTATCCGAGGACGGGGTTACAACATTACCTTGGGATGGGTTGGTTGACGAATCCTTCGTGGTGGAGGCTATCGTCCCTGGTGATATCTTCCCGGAAACAGTGACAGCTCGAGTTGTAACTCAGCAAAGTGAAAGGACAACGACATTCTCCCTTGTATATCAAGGAACACAGTCCGATGGCCTGCATCGTTATCTTGGAACGGTACCGGCAAGCAGTTTGATTGGCCAGCTAAATGGCGAATCCATCGCGAGTGTAATTGACGTAGAAGACCCTTTTGACTATAGCGTCACCGAGGAATTCCTGGATCGACTCGGTGTATCCAATAACCAACTGCTGGGTATTGCATGGGGAGACGGTGATGAGGCGCTTGGCAGACCTCCTGCAAGTGTTCAGTTCATGCGTGCTGCGGGGTTTGAAAATGCCGAGGTTGATCTTGTCGAGTTCACGGCGGAGCCAGATCAATTCTTCCTTCAACATCAGGCGGATACTCTCTTCTACATCGGCCATGGGTGGCATGATAGAAATACTATTGTGCTAGAAAACGATGCGACTGAAGCAAGGCCTGAGGAGCTTGGTGAAGGATGGAACGAAGGGTTGGATACGATTATCTTGTTTGGCTGTAGTGTATTGGATATTGGTAATGTGAACGGCTGGAATGGGCAAAATAACTCTCCGGGAATTGCATGGCTTGAGCAGGCACCCGAAATTGGCACATGGCTTGGGTTTCAAGCACTCGCACCATTAGTTGAGGAAGATGAAGGCTATAAGGCAATTTACGCATTAGCTGACAACTACTCAAGTGGAACAGAGTGGGTGGATGCATGGAAGCAAGCGACAAGGATTCGGTTGATATCTCCAACCCGTCCATGGTTTAGAGGAGCAGTAGGAATCGAGAATCCTCATTGTAACTATAGCTATTGGAAACCTTTAATAGAAGAAGAGGACTTCTCATGGTACAGATGGGAATCAGTCGAATGCTCTGAATTGGCTCGCAGTGGCCAAGGGGTAGATATTTACGTCGCTTCTCCGATCGAAATACACATTTACGATGTTCAGGGAAGACATGTTGGTCCGTCATTCGATGGGGGGTATGACCTCCAAATTCCTGGCAGTAAACTAGAATCCGTGGAGATTTTCGACGAGAACGGGGTACCCCATCCCGCCCAAAGGATCTCGATTTACGCAGAGGATCTGAGTCAGCTTGAGGAGATATTCTTCGAGGCGACAGCTGATGGTACGTTCGATCTTTTCCTATTTCTACCGGACCGGATCGAAGGTACACAATACCAGGTGGCTTATATAGATGTACCTGTTAGTATCGGTGACGTCGCATTCCAGGAGCCTGATTCTTCTACGGGTTTCCAATTCTGGAGACAAGACGGGACCGTGATCAGTCCCACATTCGTTAAGAGCGGTTCGATGGACCTCCCGGTTAATATTGCGTTAGCAGGAGAACAGTCTCCCTATGGATGGTACGTCAGCAATGTATCGGTCTCGTTGTCCATTTCCAATAAGCAGAATATGCCTCAAATCCTCGAGCTCGAATACAACCTTGGTCAAGGTTGGGTAACATATACAGACCCTGTTGTCGTTGTGAACAATGGGGAACACACATTTAGCTACCGAGGTGTGTTTTCTGACGGAAGCCTTGACGCTATTCAAGAAGTGACTTTCCAAATATTCCAGGATAATCAATCGCCCATTGCCAATGCGGGCGAAAATCAGACAGTTACGGAAGGCGATCAGGTAGTCTTGTCTGGAGTGCTATCCACCGACCCTGATAATGACCCATTGGAATTTAAATGGGAGTTAATTGAATATTCTGGCCCAATCGTCGAGCTTTCCTCACACATTGATGTCACTCCCGGATTTCTTGCATTGGATGATGGTGTGTATCACTTCAGGTTAGATGTAAGTGATCCCTATGGAAATGTCGGTACCGACGACGTAGTTGTTACAGTACTAAATGCTCCGCCCAAGATTGAGAGTGTAAGCAGTGTGGTGGATCCGGTTAAAGTCAGCACTGCCATCTCACTTGGCGCCGTGTTTAGTGATACCGGGATTCTGGATACCCACACGGCTGAGGTAGTTTGGGGTGATGGATTGACAGGTAGCGGAGTGATTGATGAGGCGGAGGGCTCTGGACAAGTTCAAGCTTTCCATACTTACTCACAATCAGGCATTTACTCCATTACCCTAATTCTGGAGGATGACGATGGGGAAATCGCTGAGAAGATCTATGACTTCATAGTTGTATATGATCCAAATGGAGGTTTTGTGACGGCCGGAGGGTGGTTTATGTCCCCGTTGGGATCATTGGAGATTGATACCGAGTGGACTGGCAAAGTCACATTTGGGTTGAATGCGAAATACAATAGGGACGAGGATGTACCGATTGGACAAACTCAACTCAGTTTCCATGGCAGCGATTTCGAGTTTCACAGCATAGCCTATGAATGGCTGATCATTTCATCAGACATGGCGCGCTATGTAGGCCATGGAAAGTTAAACAGCGAGGGGGGCTACGCATTCGAGGTTAATGCAATTGATGGCAGTGGCAACTCGAGCGATGGCGTGGATAGAATCGGTCTCCGTATCTGGAGAGTCGCTGATGGAGAGCTCATCTTCAATACCATTCCTGCCAGTCCCGCAACCGACTATCTACCAATAGATAAAGGCTCTATCGTTGTTCATGATGGGAATTGATGAAAAGGGAATTGCAGGATGAGTGGCAGAGCAAGTAATACTAGATATGGCAATCGAGCAATGTGTGTCGGAATGGTCATGACGTTCTGCGTGATCACCACTGCAAGTTGTTCGCGGAGGGATCAGGTTGACGTACCTTACCCTGCGGATCAACCCACTTCCTACCGGACGGCCCATGATGCATACGAGACAGTCAGATCAGCAATTGCAGAGTGGCATAGCGATGCAATAGTTGTTAATCTAGGTTCACTTCTTACAGATGATGAAATATGGCGCATTCGCGATGATGGAAAAGCGCCCTTGTGGAGCTTTACTATTCAGTCCCCAGGCGAGCTGCAAGCGACAAGTGTGACATTGATAAATGACAAAATCGTAATCGGAGTAGACGCAAATCCAGGGCATGTGAAAAGCATCAGAAACGTAATGGAAGCGATCAATATTTCGGACATGATTGATTCAGATCAAGCTGTTGAAATTGCTTTGAGGGTAGTCGGCATCAGCGGAAGGCACCCTGAATCTATCGGGACAACATCATACACAACTGAAGGAGATCCGATCGCAACGGCCTGGAGAATACGAATGTCACCGGCCTTAGGTGGAGACAAACCACTATATATTACAATCGATGCAATAAGCGGGGAGATTATCGAATAGAAGCTTATACCAATCCTTTCCTAGGAACAGGCATTTTAAAGATTGGATCTGAATTGCCTCGATATTCAAGCCGTTTGGAAAGGTTGCCAGTATGGCTCTATGCATGTGAGATGATATAACCAACCTCGCTGGGTTCGAAGGAATTGAAAATCAAAAGGCCACCCCTGGAAATCCAGCCTGACGGTCCAAGTTCCTTGTTTTAGGATTCCATCTCATAACCTGAAGGTCCTGGGTTCGCCTGCCCTGGCGGGCTAGGCCAGGGAATCCCAGCCCCGCTACCTTGAGGCACCGAAAGGGTGCCTTTTTCCTTCTAAGCCCCCCATTTTAGGACACGAACCAAGGATCGGGCGGTTATTGGTCCTGATCCGAATCGTCCAAATTCGATCGATAGAATGAACTTGAGCTCGTCAGACTTGTCGATTTCTCGGCACGGTTTTTTTGTTGTCATTCTGGATAGATTAACCTACTTCGTTAACTATGTAGATATCGTTCTACCAAATTATGTTATACTATAAAGCACGAAAGTATAACGTCAAAAGAGAGGGAGTTCCCATGACTTTAAAGATCTCTCAAAAGGGGTGGGTCGTGATCCCGGCCGACCTACGCCGAAAGTACGACCTCAAGCCGGGGGATGAAGTACATGTCGTCGACTACGGCGGCGTGCTGGCGCTGATCCCGGTGTCGGAGGATCCGCTCGAGGCAGGGGCCGGCATGCTTTACGGGGACACCTCGCTCACCGGCGCGTTGCTGAACGAGCGCAAGCGGGACCGCCGCCGTGAGCGATAGCGGCACGGTCTTCGTCCTCGACAGCTACGCCCTGCTGGCCTACCTGGGCGGCGAAGCAGGGGAGGGGCGCGTCCGTGAAGTCTTGCTCGAAGCTTCCCGTGGAGCGGATCGTGCCCTGATGTCGCTGATCAACCTGGGGGAGGTGGCCTACATCACCGAGCGGGAGCGCGGGCTGGCGAAAGCCCACGAGGTTTTAGCGCTAGTCGAGCAGTTGCCGATCGAGATCCTGTCGGTCGAGCGCCAGACCGTGCTCGCGGCCGCGCACATCAAGGCAGGCTATCCAGTAGCCTGCGCCGACGCCTTCGCCATCGCCGCGGCGCAGGAGCACGAGGGGGCGCTGATCACCGGGGATCCCGAATTCGAATCCGTAGAGGACATCGTACAGATCGAGTGGATTGGCGATCGTTATTCTTGATGCTATCCTTCGATCACTGTGCTATGGGGGATCGATGGTTCGGCATGAGATGACAACTCCACACAGAGAAACCGAGGGTAAGGTCACTCCCGCGCCCGGACCAAGCCCGACACCGACATCCACTCCCACGCCGGTGACCGGCTGGGAGTACGCCTACTACAGCTACGAATCCTCCCATCCGCATGCCGTGGCAACGATCGTCCGGGATGCGACGCCGGAGGGATTCACCTACCCTGCTAAGAACATGCAGGGCGGACGGCGATGCCAGCGGGAACATGATTGACCGGGAGGAAGGCGGCGACGCCTGGGATTAGGGCTTTGACGAGGAGGGTCGGCTCCAGACGATCAGCGACGGCTCGGATACCTGGACCTTCACCTACCCTGCTAAGACATGCAGGGCGAACGGCGATGGCGACGGCGTGCGGGTGCTGCAGGAGAACCCGGACGGCACGATGACACTCTTCTTGGGCGGCGGCAGCTATGAAGTGCATCTGAGCGCGGGCGGGCAGGAGCCACTCGTCCGGCGCTACTACGGCGTGGCCGGGCAGCGGGGGCTGCTCGACGGGACGGATACCTACTACCTGCTCACCGATCACCTTGGCTCGGTGGTGGCGGTGGCGGATTCGGATGGGGATCTGGTGTCTGAGTAGCGCTACCTGCCGTATGGGGAGGGGCGCTTCATGCCAGGGATTACGCAGACGGATTTCGGGTTCACCGGCATAGCTTCAACGCACTGGACAGCCAGACCATCGAAGTGGTAGATGAAAGTAGGCTGCGGCTCCGCCCCCATCCCTTGTGGTGGTTAGTGGGCATGGGAATGCGGGCCGGCCTGCCCTTTTTATTCGCTTTTCGAGCAAGCAAGACAAGGAGAATGTTCCAATGATCTGCAATCAATGGTACGTCGTTATGGAATCCAACGAAGTTGGAAATCGTCCCATGGGGGTCACCCGCCTTGGCGAGCAACTCGTTTTCTGGCGCGATCAAGCTGGCAAGGTCTGTGCGGCGGTGGACTGCTGCCCGCACCGGGGTGTGGCGCTCAGCGCTGGGGCGATCGAAAATGAACATCTGCAATGCCCATTTCACGGTTTTGAATTCGATTCTACCGGTAAGTGCGTGCTGATCCCTGCCAATGGGCGCAATGGGGTGGTCCCCAATGCCATGCGCCTGAGGACTTACCCAACTTATGAAGCTCACGGTTTCATCTGGATCTGGTGGGGAAACCAGGTCCCTGCAGACTTGCCAGCCCCGGAATTCTTCGACAACCTGGATGATTCTTTCGCCTATGGCTCAGCCCACGATCCATGGAATGCGCACTACTCACGCGTCATTGAAAACCAATTGGACGTTGTCCACCTGCCTTTCATCCACCGCAACACCATCGGGCGCGGAAACCGCACCCTGGTAGACGGCCCGGTAGTGGAATGGAAAGGTGACAAAATGCTCTACACCTACGTTTTCAACCGGGTAGATGATGGAACGAAGCCGCGTAAACCCAGCGAACTTTCGCCGAAATCCGCTACCAGTGTCCACTTGGAATTTATCTTCCCCAACCTATGGCAGAACTACATCAGCGAGAACGTGCGCATCCTGGCGGCGTTTGTCCCGGTGGATGAAGAGCACACCATCCTCTATCTGCGGTTCTACCAGAATTTCATGCGTCTGCCCCTGCTTGGCCAATTGTTAGCCCGACTGGCGATGCCGTCCAACGTGTACATTGCCCACGAAGACCGGCGGGTGGTGGTCACCCAACAGCCTAAAGCCAGCGGATTAATGATCGACGAAATCCTCATCCAGGGCGATCTGCCGATCATCGAATACCGCCGGAAGCGCGCAGCCCTGCAAAATCTGGCTGAGCAGGAATAGTTTCTTCCAGACGTTGGAAACGAAAAGGATGCAGCAGTGACGCGTGGGATTGTGATCGGAGCAGGTATCGGTGGACTAACCACGGCGGCAGTTCTGGCGACGTGCCAGCCTGGGCGCTTCCTTTGCTCAACACCCCCCCAGATGCGCCACCTGGACCCGTTGAACGCCCGACAGATCCAATCTCGCGGGCCAGAGCTGAGTGAGATGGCCTGGCACGACCCGAGGGTGCTGACAACAGAGACGCTCGCGATTTACCAGAAGCCGCTCCATGTCGATAACTGGGACAAAGCGTTATCGGAATTCACCGCCAGCACCCGTCCCCTGGACCTGTCCGGGCGCCTGTCTGAGATCACCCAGCCGGTCCTCGTGGTCACCGGCGACGATGACCGCATCGTCTCCCCACCGACGGCAGTATCCGGCTGGCAGGCGAGCTGCCCAATGCCCGCCTGGCGATCATCGCACACGCCGACCACGTGCCGCACGAGGAAAGCCCCGCCGCCTTCATAGGAGCGGTTCGCAATTTTCTGAGTACGATGGGTCAATAAGAGAGGTTACAATGCCCAGAGTATCTTTGAACACCCCGGCCCCGAATTTCACCCTGAGGAATTTCAAAGCCGAAACCGTCAGTCTCGCCGATTTTACTGGCAAGGCCAACGTGTTGCTTGTCTTCAACCGCGGGTTCACCTGACCATTCTGCCAACGGCACATGGCGCAGTTGCGCCAGGACTTCGCTGAATTTGAAAAACGGCAGACCTACGTGGTCGTCGTCGGTCCGGAGAATGCCACAGCATTCGATGCCTATTTCCGGGAGCATGATTTGCCCTTTATTGGTCTGCCTGACCCTACTGCCAGCGTATTGAAACTGTATGGGCAGGAAGTCAACCTTTTTAAGTTGGGAAGGATGCCTGCCCAGGTGATCGTGGATAAAGAAGGCATAGCCCGTTTTGTGCACTATGGCCACTCCATGGCTGATATTCCGGACAACTCGGAATTACTGGAACTATTGGATACGATTAACAGCAAGTAAATTACTGAAACGGCACCTTTTTCACCTACACCTACGATACGACGGGCAACCGCTTGACGGAGGTGACGAACAGCGGCTCGACCTCCTACGTCTACGACAACGCCAACCGGCTGACGTCCGTGGGCGGCGTGTCGTTCACCTGGGACGACAACGGCAACCTGCTCTATGACGGGGTCTCGACCTACACCTACGATCACGCCAACCGCCTGGCGAGCCTGGCGCAGGGTGGGGTGACTACCACCTACACCTACAACGGGCAGGGGGACCGGGTGCGGCAAATGATCGGTGGGGCGTCGAGCGATCGTAGTCGTGAGGTAGCAACATAGAAGATCTGCAGCCGAATTGGGTGTCCGCTTACAATAAAGGATGAAGTCAGTTAGAATCGGGGCAATAGAAGCCGCCCGGGTTTCACACAATCGAAAATCGATAGGCT
>DAOUEJ010000023.1:0-21363 GCA_034430615.1 Anaerolineales bacterium
CGCTTGATGCAGGGCTGGCAGGCCTTTCTTCGTGCGATCGGGCAAGAACGACCGCCCAGCGAGGTGGAAGATCTCGACGCTGGCGATCTGCGCTTGGCGTCCTGACCCCAATCGCTTGCCTCCTAGCTCACGTTCTTTATAACTTGTTCGCTGTGTCGGCATGGTGTAGAAAGATAGAGAAGGTAGTTCCAATTCGTCTTGAATGGCCAGGTTCTCGCTGAGTAATTGACCTTGATCGAGGAAAGGAGATGGCGGATCTGGATTGCCAAACTATGAAAGCAATCCGGAAGCGCAAAAGATGATGAAATCAGTCATGATGATTCCCTCCTACTGGTCTCGTGAATCAGCAATAGGGTGGCAGCCGGGGGATGCAGTCTACGATCACCCCACACCGCTAGAAGAAGAAGGTACCCTGGCGAGGACTCTGGAGTCGCTGCGCACCCTCGACAACACCGACTTCTCTCTTATCATTCTTGCCTGTGCGACCGCGGCGGGAATCGAGCAGGAGGTTGAGGCGCGTGTACGGCAGATCACCCAGGCGGTTGATCTGCCTGTTGAAACATACGTCATTTCTCATTCCCATTTGAATCGATTTCACGAAGTATTAATGAACAATAGTCAAGAGGACCTCAGCGATGTTCTTTCATTGAGGGGCTATTCCAATATCCGCAACATGTGCCTGTTTGTCCCATATGTCATGGGCGCAGAGGTGGCAATACTCATTGATGATGATGAGCTATTCGATGATAAAAGCTTTGTGGATAAGGCAACCGAATTTATCGGTAACCGCTTCATGGGTCAGACGATCGATGGCGTGGCTGGATATTACCTGAATTCCAAGGGGACATATTATGATGACGTCCCCGAAGAAATTCATTGGATGACCTACTGGGATCGATTCGGCAGCAAACGCGAGGCCTTCGACAAAGTTATTCCGGGTGAACCTCGATTAAAGCTTACCCCCTTTGCCTTCGGCGGCTGCATGGTGATACACCGCGCCCTCTTCAGGACGGTGCCCTTCGACCCGCGCATCACACGCGGAGAGGACACTGATTACGTGTTGAACGCGCGCATGTTTGGGTTCAAATTCTTCTTGGACAACCAGCTCTGGATCCAGCATCGCCCCCCCACGAATACCCATCCCACCTGGCAGCGTTTCCGCGAGGATATATTCCGGCTGCTTTACTCAAAAGCAAAGATCGACGGCCAAACGGAACAGGTGAATATGACCCTGGTCGAGGCAGAGGATTTCGATCCCTACCCGGGTCAATTCCTTCGTGACACGCTGGATGACAAGATCTTGAAGTCCAATCTAATCCTGGCGTTAGATTACCTGGCGAATGATCGCGTGGACGATGCCAAGGAGACGATCCGCAATATATGGCTGGCGAAGACCAAAGCAATTCCGACGGATAACCCATTCGAATCCTATCTCACTTTTCAACGTCGTTGGCGCAAGCTTCGCAAGCTGACGGCAAGCGAACTCGGTCAAAAGATGCAGGAAGTCATCCTGTCGGGAAACTTGCGTAAGGAAGAAGAGGAACGCAAAACACAGGTTATGCGCGAGAAATTCCAGGAAATGAGCGCAAAGGAGATGCGTGACCGTATTCAGAAATTCCCACTGCTAAAGGGTTTGAGCCTACGGCAAGTCGATGCGCTGATCGCCATCAGCCGTCGTGAATTTTTCGCCAAAGATGAGGTTCTAATCCGGCAAGGCTCGCAAGAGCATGATCTATTTTTCATCTTGCGTGGACGGGCACTGATCACGATGATCAACCATGCCGATGAGGCTGTGGGTATGGCCGAAGCCGGCGATGGTGAAACGCTCGGTGAGGTTTCGCTGCTGATCGATTCGCCGCATTCCGCATCGGTGACCGCCATGGAACCGATGGAGGTGATGCGCATCACCCGACGTACATTAGCCTCCTTGATGGCGAGCGATCCTGAGTTAGCAGCCCGTCTCTGGCACCGGTTAGCCCAAATGTTGGGCGACCGCCTGCGTGATTCGAATGTCCGTTATCTCAAGCGGGCAAGCGAAATCCAGGATATTTCCGACGAGTTGATCCATACCGGTCCATTAAACCCGGAGGACACAGAAGAGGAATAATGGTTTCCCCTGAAAACCACTCTCGACTCGTCATGAACCCCGCTCACCTTGAATCGGCGGAGCAAGACCTGTTGTAGGAAGAAATCAGGTAATTAAACTTCTCGTGGGGATTTTGGAAATAATCGATAGCTCTGTGCAGGCTCTCTTGCAATGAAGTATGCGACGAATCCGCATTAATTCCCTGTTTGATTCTTTATGCCAACTTACTCAAAACAGAGTTCTGATGGTTGGTCGATAAGAGTTGCTTTTGTTCCCTGAGATTATTTCAACAAGCGTTTGATCTCGGCAGCATCGATTCTCTAATGATCGTTCCAAAACCCTTGCCTTCTATATTAGCGATTGGATCACACGAGAAATAACAACTCAGAGACGGGTCTGTTTCCGGAACTGGATACATCCTCTGGACGAGATGGATTGAAATCTTCGATATAATGAAACAAAGTTGGCTCTCTCATTGGGAGGTAAGCATGGGCGAGGATAAGAAGCAGCGCGAACACCGTGAGTGGATACCCGAAGAGGTTCGAGAACACATGCGATCAGCGAGGGCTGAGATGCGGGAGAGCGTAAAGGCAGTATTCCCGCCGGCGTTCCTTGAACATAGACGCTCGGCCCGGAAAGAAATGCTCCTCGCTGCCCGCGCGCTCCTTGATCGGGCAATTGAGCGTAATAACGTCTGACCGTACTTGCATCTCAGCAATAGACCAGACTCAAGGACAGGTTATCGCCACCCTGGAATTTTCACACTCCAGGGTGGTGTGCTTATCATGAAGCTTGCTCAACAGCGATCATGATCGGGAAGTCATCTTGGACGATTGGCGATAAGAGTCCAAAGGAGCGTAATAAACGCCAACCCGAAGCTAATCTCTCCCCCAAGCTGGTTGTCATTGGTGTAAAGCAGGCTGCCAGCAATAATCAGCGCCGCAAATATCCCCGCGCCAACCAAGCGCTGAATTGCCAGGGTTAGCAAATTCAATTGACTTTTCAGATCTGGGGCGGCACGCGCCATGATGGTTAGATCTCCGCGCTCCATGCGAGTGAGCGCAGCATCGAGTCGGGTCGGTAAGGTCACCAATGCCCGACCTTGCTCCACAAGTAATTTGATAAGTTCCGACAACCATGCTTCCCCCTCCTCGGTGAGCAGATGCTCTGCGAACGGTTGTATCCCTTCAAACACATTGAAGTCTGGATTCAGGCCTGTACACATCCCCGAAAGAATGGCTACACATCGGCCGAGGAACAGTAAATCAGCCGGGAGTTGAAACGGCATTTCATAGAGCAGATCACGGAATTCACTGGCGAAACGGCGCATCTCCTCTGGATGCGTGCGTATGAGATCGCGCATGCTTTTCCCCCAGATACGTTCGAGCATCGCTGCTTCGGCGAGACGAATACGCTCCAGGTCAGCTTCAGGCAGGATCACCCCCATTGTTTTGTAGGCTTGCATCAACCGATCCAGATCACGTGTTCCTATGGCGATGACAAGATCGCGAAGCCCTTGCACCATCTCGGGCGTGACGCGACCGACCATACCGAAATCAACGAATACCAAACGCCATGCGCCATCCTGCAATGGCTCGACGAAAAGATTGCCAGGATGTGGATCCGCATGGAAGAAGCCTTCGATAAAGATCTGATGTAAGTAGGTGCGAAACAGCCGATCGGCGACTTCTGCTCGATCCAAACCTGCGCTATCGATCGCGGTAAAATCCGTGATCTTGATGAAATAAACATCCTCAAGTGTTAGCGCACGCTCTGTAGTATGACTGGCATACACAAGAGGGATTCGCACGCTGGGATCGTCAACATACATAGCGCCAAAACGGCGGGCGTTCTCCGCTTCGGCGAGATAGTCAACCTCCTCCCACAACGTGCGGCTGAATTCATCAAAGAGGGCGTCCAGATCAACCCGCCGGGTAATCGGTCGGTATCGTTTCAACCAGCCAAGCACGCGCTTGAGCACAGCCAGGTCTACCTTGATGAGATCGTGAATATGGGGACGTTGTACTTTGACAACAACATGCTCGTCACCGATAAGGCGCGCTCGATGAACTTGTCCGAGGGAGGCCGAGGCAAGCGGAGTTTCGTCGAACCAGGTGAAGTTGGACTCAAGGATCGAACCCAACGATCCTTCCAGCTCCTGGCGTATCGAATCAAAGGGTTCTGGTGCGACCTCATCCTGAAGGTTGGCCAATTCAGATGTTATTGGCTCAGGAAGGACGTCGAGGCGGGCAGAAAGGAACTGGCCGACTTTAATCCACACCCCCCCCAAGCGGGTAGCGAGGGAGCGAAACCGTCGGGCTGCCCCCTGATAGCGCCTAGGGGCAGTTCTCTGTGATAACCTGCGCAGACCGATCCGGCGCAAGATCAGATCCCACCAGATGACATTCAGGAAAACGCGGGCAAAAAAAATGAGGACGCGTATATACCGGCCGCGCAGGGTCCAACTGCGCCCTGAAGATGTCTCGCGAGATGGAGGAGGTATGGATGGCATAGGCACCTTCGTTTGGACGGATTGCCTTCATCATACTGCAATCAATGAGGACCTGAGATACTCTCCCTGACAGCTGGGATCAAGGAGTTTCGTTTGACTCATCACCTGTCTATGAAGATTAGATTGATGGGCTTTGTTTGCAAAGGTTTATCGATCCACCGTGAAGGTCAATCGTGTATCGCTTGACCAATCTCTATCATCTGGCTTAAGTTAAAGTTCCGGGCGGGGAAATCATCGGCCACTCGCAGCCGGCTTTCCCCTCATTCCACAGGGGGAAATACTCACTTTGTTTGTGCTCGTTGTCCCTCCTGTTGTTCTGAGTCTGTACATTCTGGGATACACTTATTATGAACTTCACAATGGCTGCTGCGTGTTCAGAGTGTCGCAAACAAGATTCGAGGAGAGAGGTCCATGAAAATCCTAATCTTTGGCGGTTCCGGAAAGATGGGAGCTGCCGTCGCGTGGGATCTCGTTCAACAGGATGACGTCGAAACCGTCGGGCTTGTCGGCCGCCGGGAGGAGGCACTGGCGCGCACTCGCGAGTGGATCGGCGGCACGAAGATCGTGCTTCACCCGCTCGACATTCACGACGTCGATGCCGTTGCAGAATTGATGGCTCAATACGACGTGGGAATCAGCACCCTGCCGGATCGGAAAACAAGCTATAAGGTGGTCGACACGGCTGTCAAGTCTGGATTGCACTTCGTGGACATGCTCGAGGAATATCACCGCCGCCCTGATGCCTATGAGATCGAGGGATTGGAACTGCCAGGTGCAATGACGCTGAATGAGTATGGGGATTTCCTGCACGAGACGGCAATCCAGAATGGGGTTACCTTCCTGGACGGCATCGGATTTGCGCCCGGACTCAGCAACATCATGGTCGGGCATGCGATCCGCACTCTGGATACGGCGGAAAAAGCCGTTGCCCGTGTCGGCGGCATCCCATCAAAGGAAGCCGCTGCCCGACATCCCCTGCGCTACATGATCACCTGGGCGTTCGACCATGTGCTGCGGGAATACATGGTGAAGCTGAATGTGATCAAGGCCGGCGAGGTGGTTGAGGTGGATGCGGCCAGCGAGTTAGAGCCCTTCCAATTTCGACAATTTGGCGTCGACGAAGCGCTCGAGTGCGCGGTAACGCCCGGCATGCCCAGTTTCATTTACTCCCGTCCGGGACTCAAGGAATTCACGGAGAAGACCGTGAGATGGCCCGAGCACTGGGAAGGCATTCAGACGCTTAAGGAGTGCGGCCTCCTGGACCTCGAGCCCGTTCAGATCGAGGGCGCTTCGATTGTTCCCCGTGAATTCTTACTGGCCCTGATTGAACCGCGCCTCCAGCCGTTGGAAGGCGATACGGATGTATGCGTGATGTGGAACACCGTCGCGGGGACTAAAGATGGGAAGGCGGCTGAGATCCACAGCTACCTGTGGGACGAAGCTGACACCGAGCGTGGTATTTCGTCGATGGCGCGCGTCACAGGCTTTTCGGCGGCGATCGGTGCGACGTTCATTGGGCGCGGCTTGATAACAGCGAAGGGCATCGTGCCTCCGGAGGATTGCTTCGAAGGTGAAGTATTCGAGCGTTTCCTGGAAGAGCTCAAGAAGAGGGACATCCACATCCTGGAGGAGGTCATCACCGTCGGTTAACATCGGATCAGACGAAGGCCGAGTAACCAACGCGTTGGGCGATGTGAGGAGCTTGGTGAAGCTCAGCTTGTGTTGATCCCTCCTTGGATGGGTGCTTTAATATTCGCTCGCTGTGACCGCGCCTATAGATCATCATAGAGTGGCATGTTATATCCAATCCACGAGTTGTAACCCGCATTCCCAATTCGATAGGTATTAGTTTTTGGGGTCCGCTTTATGTCCCCTGCTTTCTCCCCTTTTTGTAGCACCCCCGCAGCGAAGCGGAGGGGTGCCAAAAGGGGGTTTTTGAGGGGGGATTGAAAAAGATGAAGTAATCCGATCGTCGGCCTGTACGTTAATCCTGAGCAATCTCCACGTCTTGTAAAAACAAAAAGGCCGGGTATCCCTGGTTTGACCTCTACTACGATGAGTACAATGCATTGAATGGTGCAGATTCTCTGGCCGGTCATAAGAGCATTGCCGAGATGAGCAAGGAGAAAGGTGGTGTAACCCTTCCTGAAAATGTTTCCGTGAATCCACAGAATATAGTCAAATTACGGAAGGGTTAAGTGAAAGACCGGGTAAGGGAGGTGTATTTTTGGCGAGAAGACGTATTTTGATATGTAGGGGTATGGCGACCTTCACCCGAGATTCGAATGGCCAGAAGGCTGTAACGATGTCGAAGAGCTAGTTGAATTCCTTCGAGCATTGTTCAGCATCGGCTATCTGTATGAGAATAGAAGAGAGCGACCCTGGATTGGATGCGAGGTGATACAACAGAATAAGAGTGAAACATCTGACCAGGCTCTAGCGGGGACCAGACGGGTCTGGCAAGGGGTCTGATCTTGCATCTGCGATTGCCGCGTCGATCGGAATAAGAAAGGAGATATCGTGTCCAAGCCAAAGGTTTTTGTTACCCGAATGCTGCCGGAGAAAGGTTTGGATTTAATTTCGACCATCGCTGATGCCGAGGTGTGGCAGGATGAGCTTTCTCCCCCGCACGACATCTTGCGCCAAAAGGTGAGAGGACTCGATGGTTTAGTTTGTCTACTCACCGACCAGATTGATGCTGAGTTGATGGATCTGGCTGGAGAGCAACTGCGTGTTATTAGTCAGATGGCAGTCGGCTTTGACAACATTGATATCTCTGCAGCAACGAAGCGTGGCATACCGGTCGGAAACACACCTGGGGTCTTGACGGAGACGACGGCTGATTTTGCCTTTGCCCTTATGATGGCTGCTGGTAGACGTATTGTTGAGGGTGAACGCTATGTCAAAGCCGGCAAGTGGAAGACATGGGGACCAACATTGCTCATGGGGCATGATATCCATCATGCCACTCTCGGCATTATTGGATTCGGACGAATTGGTCGGGCACTCGCCCGACGAGCTCAAGGTTTCGGCATGCGGATTCTATTTTATGACGATCAGGTTACAGAAATCATTGGGCGAGAGCTGGGTGCAGAGAAATCAGTGCTCGATGACCTGCTCTCTGAATCCGATTTTGTGAGCCTTCATGTACCTTTAACAGGGGAGACGAGGCATTTGATAGGCGAACGCGAACTGCAGATTATGAAGAACACTGCAGTGCTCATTAACACCTCCCGCGGTCCTGTCGTGGACCCAGAGGCCTTATTTAATGCACTATCAGGAGGGGAAATTTCCTATGCGGGATTGGACGTCACAGATCCTGAGCCTATTCCAGAGAATCACCCATTACTGTCCCTACAGAATTGCTTGATAGTCCCGCACATCGCCAGTTCAAGTGTGGCAACTCGCAATAAGATGGCAAGAATGGCGGCAGAGAACTTGGAGGCAGGTTTGAAGGGGGAACGGCTTCCTTATTGTGCCAATGTCGGAGTCTACCAGGATGGTTAGGATTGTCCTTCCGCGCGACAGATATTCGATGAGTCGCCTTGCTTGCGTTAAATTCTTGAGTCGCCATTCTTTCCGACATATTTGGTCACGCTCGCTCGCTGATGGTATTGATATGCTAGGATAGCTCCACAAGTGGGAGCGCTATCACGCAGTGGCGTGTTCACATTCTTTGGCAAGTTCCTCAACTTGGAGAATTGTGATGTTGCAGCCATGGGGGCAGAGTTGCTATGTAGGTTGCGGGTGCTAGGTAACCGATGGCTGAGAGCAAAGCCTCTCAGCTGCTGGAGGCCATTTTTTGTAGCACGGTACCCATGAGTTCATCCGGAATCTGAGCTTCCATGGACAATGAGCGGATTTCAGTCTTGCGACAATGGCTGATTGCCTCTTTGTTAGGATCTCCCGCGCCCTTTTCAGGGGAAAGGATACCAATGTATTAAGTGGACAAATCCTTCTGCTCAAGATATTTCTTCTCCTCGTCTTAGGGATAATTGGTATCGTGGTCTAATAAGCCCGAAATAGGAGCGAGACCGGATCTAAATCCTCGGGTCAGTGAATACGGAACGGGTGCTCATATTTCTTCTTGCAAGGGGTGAAGGATACGCACGTGGGATTGCCAGATTCTGGGGTGCTGACCCTGATTCTATTCAAAAACAGCTCGTCAAGTTTGAAACAAGGGGTGTGTTGACCAGTAAGCAAGTGGGCCAGACGGTTTTGTATCAATTCAATGCGAGATATGCATTCCTCCCTGAGTTGAAGCAGTTGCTTGAGAAGGCGTTGAGTTATTATCCAGAGAGTGAGCGGGAGCAATTGCTGATATCGGGACAGCTCCCCAGTTGAAAAGGTAAGCCCGAGTGAAACATAGCAGAGAGATGGATAAAAGTAATTCCAGCACAGATCCTAGGTAAGCAGCTGACTGTTGTGACGATGATCACAGATTTGACATTTCGTGTACATTGTGTACACTGAGTACATAAGTAATTATTCGGATGAAGAGAGGACAAAGATCGAGATGGCAAGTATACGAGAGATTAGCAGTCGCGATGCGCGCAAGAATTGGCGCGAAGTACTCGACGCCGTAATGTCCGGCGATAATGATGTTTTGATCTCACGCCATGGTCATGAAATTGCTGTCCTCATACCTGCGCGCGATTACTACGCCATTTTGGATGAACTCGAAGAGATCAGGCTTTCGAGGCTCGCGGAGAGTCTCTACGAGAGCTATCTAGAGGGGAAGACAACGGCAAAGCCCTATGAGGAGATACGAGTCGAGATTCTGAAAGATTAAAGGCGAAGGGCTATGAGCAAGGCAAAGACGTATGTAGTAGAAGTGACTGCTCATGCAGAACGAAGCCTGAAGAGGCTGCAAAGGGAAAGAGAGCTCATCAGACGTCTCGATTCGAGAATTCAATCTTTGGCCGAAGTTCCCCGCCCGGCGGGTTGCAAGAAGCTGAGAAGCAGCCGATACGAAAATCTATATCGGATTCGTGAGGGCGATTGGCGCGTCCTCTATGCGATTGAAGATGACCGGGTGCTTGTGCTGATCTTGGATGTCGTTCGAAGAGATCAAGCGTATCGCTAAATCCAAGACAGGTATTTCCCCTAATTCCTTACATTGCTTCGTTCCGCGTCAGTCAATCTAAGTTCATATTTTTTCCATAATCGGAATCATCGAATAATTCCTGCCAACCGTTTCCCCCTCCTGTTGTGGTTCTTTTGAGTCCCTGAAGGTACACCAGGGGATTGGTTAGTTGCTCTATTCTGGCCTATGAATTTGACTCATATCCCATGTACCTTAGAAAGCGGAGGCTCTCAACAGATAATCCTTGAGGCCACGTATGAATAGCCTATTCCGTATTATATGGAGAAGTCGGCATATTCACGTGTTAGATGGCCTTCCTTATAAATCGTACTTGACACCCCAAGATTACGTACTAAAATACGTACATAATATAGTACTAAATAATGTAACAATAATCTGGGAATACCTAGGAGTACGAAATGCTTCGCACAACCAATGTCTCAACTCTACGCACTGAGCTCTCAACCTTTCTGAGAGATTTAAATGAAGGGCCAATACTTGTCTTATCTAATAGTCGCCCAGCAGCCGTTTTGGTTGAACCTGAGATGTTCGATTCAATAATCGAGAAGATTGAATTACTCGAGGATCTTGTGGATGGTCGACGTGCAATCGCGGATTACCGCGCAAATCCTGATGAAATCGTAGATGCAGAAAAGGTATTTGAGCGTCTGGGATTATAGCAATGGAATATACTCTCAAGCTGCATCGAGATATCGAGAAACAGCTGAGTCGAATATCGAGAAAGCAAAAGGAGCGCTTGGTAGAAGTCATGCGCTCCTTGCGTTTCGAGCCAAGACCACATGACTGTCAATATCTCCAGGATGATCTTTATCGAATAAGGGTGGGGGAATATCGAATTATCTATGCTGTATTCGATGACGAGATTGTGGTTGTGGTGTGCAAAGTTGCTCGCAGATCAAAGAAGACGTATAAGGATTTAGAGAAATTACTCGACGAAGCACTACGAAATCTCCTCAAGTAAAAATCTGACCATCTAACATCTCGCTGCCCTGTAAGAGCATTAGGGTGAACGAGAGACGACCGGGGACCCTGCTCAGAACCTGCAGGGCGGACAGTGCGGTGCGATTTGCCAGCGATGGAGCGGTTGTCATCTATCGGGCGATAATGGTCCAGTTTGGCCGATAACGCGTGGACCAGTTACGGGCGATAGTTGACAGCGGTAGTGCATGGAGGGATTTCCTGGCAGGCAGTGTAGCCCCGGCGCATCCCCACTGGGTGCTTCGCGAAGCTCGAGGTAGTTAGGCAGACCCAGTTTCCCTAAATTCAGCAGAGATTGACACTTGACAACAGTGCGCCAATGACGTACTGTTGTGTTGAACAGATCAGCATAAGTATTCCGCCGTGGTCATCATTGAGACATCCATTTTCACCCGGCAAGTTGAAGACTTACTCCCGGATGATGAGTATCGGAAGCTACAAGCGGCGCTGGTGGGCAATCCTAATCTAGGCCAGCTTGTTAGGGGGAGTGGTGGACTGCGAAAAGTGCGATGGGGATTACCTGGGCGAGGCAAGCGCGGCGGAGTGAGGGTTATCTATTATTGGGCAACTAAAGAGGACCAATTATATATGTTGCTTATGTATGCAAAGTCCGAACAGGACGATCTGACTCCGGCGCAACTGAAGATTCTTAAGAAGATCGTAAAGGAAGAGTATCGATGAAGAATGAACTGTTCGACGAACTCGTGGAAAGCATTCGAGAGGCGGGTGAGATTCGCCAAGGGCAGCGATCGCCTTCTCGGGCGTTTGTTGTCGACGGTCCGAATGTCAAGCAGATTCGTTCAAGCTATGACCTATCGCAGCGCCAGTTCGCAGCTATGCTCGGGATTAGCCTTGGAACACTTCGGAATTGGGAACAGGGCCGTCGCACTCCAGATGGCCCTGCTCGAGTGCTTCTCCAGATCGCCGCGAACCACCCAGAGGTAATCTTGGATGTCGTCCGTCCCCTCGCCAAAGGTAAGTCTACCCTTAGTTAGGTCCGGGCAAGACCGCTCCTGCGCTAGGTCTGACGGGTCTGCCTAACGCTGCCCTGTAAGGACATCAGGGTCCCGTCAAGCGGGATGAACGATCCCGTCTACGCGGGGCGAACGGTGAACGAGAGGCGACCGGGTGGTCATTGTGAACTGGAAGTGATTATGAAAGTAATCGGAAGTAGGACCCTGGAAGTAATACATTGGCCAATAATCGGAAGCATAATTGTAGATAATCGGATTCTAATGGACGATTGGTTCAATAATTCTTATCTAGTGCAATAGAGCCTAGTGGAACTCCTAGGAATACGTTGCATGATGCCAGACTTGTCCCCTGAAAGGGCTGGATTCACCTACCCCGGGGCGCAAAGCTGCGCAATCACAGCCTCGCTACCTGAAAGCGCCTGAAAGGGTGCCCTTTATTCGAAAATCCCCCCCACAGGTGCACTGTTCAAGACCCCTCTGCCAGCTCCGTTGGCTTGCACCAAAGCCCCGTGTGTAGTCATGGATATGCATAATCATGGTCCCCAGAGCTAGACCCTGTAGAAATTCCGCTTCCTGAGCTTCTGAAAACAGGCCAGGGCTTCGGGCTTTCTACGCAAATCCATAGACCCCTCGCCGGTTAGATCGGATGAAGATTGCCCCAGGCGCTTTGCAGATGCACGCTACCTTGTGGGTTGCAGACCAAGTTCACCCGAAGGGTCAGATTTAGAAGAATGGCTTGAAAAGGAGAACAAAATGACATATAGTATGATCGATCGTGAGCGTATGTTGAGCGATAATGAGCGATTTTATCGCACCCATTGAGCGGCAAAATTCCATCCTCGATCTGCTGGATCAGCAACAACGCCTCACCGTTGCGGAAGTATGCCAGCGATTCTCCGTCAGTAAGGCCACGGCACGGCGCGATTTGGAGCGCCTCTCTCAGGAAGGCAAACTTCAGCGGGTTCACGGCGGGGCAATCGCATTGCGTCAGGCGCCCCCTGAATCTCCCATCCTTCTGCGTGAACAGGAGCAGCGGGAGGAGAAAGCACGCATCGGGCGCGCCGCCGCAGGATTGGTGCAAAACGGCGAGACAATTTTGCTCGGCTCTGGTACAACGGTGCTCGATGTGGCGCGCAACCTCCGCCAGCATACTGGATTGACAGTTATAACCAACTCCCTCCCGGTGATCAACATGCTCGCCAGGCTGGAGAACATCACCGTTATCGCCTTGGGAGGGCAGGTACGGGACAGCGAGCTCTCCTTCATCGGGTATCTCACGGAAAAAACGCTCGGCGAGATTAACGCCGATTGGGTCATCATCGGCATCCGCGCCATCAGTCTGGCAAACGGGTTGTCGAATGATTACCTTCCTGAAACGATGACGGATCGCGCCATCCTGTGCGCAGGGCGGAAGGTCGTGATCGTGGCCGATCACACCAAGTGCGGGATGATTTCCACGGCCTTGGTCGCCCCGCTGACCAGCATCCAAATCCTGGTGACAGATGACAAGACAGATCGCGCCTTCGTAGATTCCCTTCGAGAGCAAGGAATCGAAGTCATCATCGCCTAGATGAGCCATGTGATGCTGCTTCGCGATTTCCACCCGGTTTCAAAGCTGGTGACAAAGACCACACAGGTGGATAAAGCGCGCTTCCCGGTTGTTGATGCCCACAATCACCTCAAGGAACCATTCGGTGGAGGTTGGGACAAGAAGCCGGTCCCGGAACTGCTTGATCGGCTGGATCAGGCCGGGGTTCGCCTGTTGATTGACCTCGACGGCGGTTGGAGCGAGGAGATCCTCAATCAGCACCTGGAATATTTCAAGGCGCAGGCGCCCGATCGTTTCAAGGTCTTTGGCGGTGTCGATTGGTCATGTTGGCCAAAAGAGGGCGATAACTTTCCACGCTGGGCGGCGGAGAGGCTGAGGCTCCAGAAGAAGCGCGGTGCAGAGGGGCTGAAGATCTGGAAGGGGTTCGGGCTGCATGTGCGGGACGGCGAGGGTAATCTGGCGCGAGTTGATGACCCGCGATTGAGCCCCATCTGGGAGACAGCGGCAGAGCTGCACCTCCCGGTGATGATCCATGTGGCTGATCCCGCGGCGTTCTTCGATCCGATGGACGAAAAAAATGAACGCTGGGAAGAATTAACCGCCCATCCGGATTGGTCGTTCACCGGCTCTGCCTTCCCGTCCCTCAGGAGTATCCTGGATGGTCTGGCGAATCTGATCACGCGGCACATGGATACGACATTCATCGGCGCACACGTGGGTTGTTATGCGGAAAACCTGGGCTGGGTGGGGGCTCTGCTCGACAACTGTCCGAATTTCTATGTGGATATCAGTGCCCGGATCGGTGAGCTTGGCCGCCAGCCCTATTCGGCACGCCGTTTCTTTCTCGAGTATGCCGACCGGATTTTGTTTGGCTCGGATATGGGCCCCGATCTGGAGGCCTATCGAATCTACTACCGCTTCCTTGAAACCGATGACGAATACTTCAATTACAGCCCAGGGGACGTACCACAGCAAGGACGTTGGTATGTCTATGGCATGTCTCTTCCCGATGATGTCCTGGAGAAGATCTACTACTCGAATGCAATGCGTGTCTTCGGAATGGAGTCATGATGCCTGAGGAAAAGTATGCAACCTATGGTGAAATCACATCGCAGCCGGAGGCGTGGGCACAGGCCTTAGACGTAACGCGCAGGGCTGCCTTGCCGCGCACGGATGTCGGGAGTGTCCTATTCACAGGCTGCGGCTCAACCTACTACCTCTCGCTGGCGGCTGCCGCGCTCTATCAGGAACTAACCGGCCGTGCGGCCCGAGCCGTGCCCGCAGGGGAGCTCCTGCTCTACCCAAAGCTCTCGCTGACAGATGAGAGCACGATGCTCGTCGCGATCAGCCGCTCCGGTTCAACGACGGAAACGGTGAAAGCGGTCGAGGCATTCAAGTCAGCGCGCGACGAACACGTGGTCGTCATCAGCAATTATGACGAAGCACTTTCCAACCTGGCCGACACGGCTATCGTCATCCCAATGGGGCAGGAAAAATCGGTCGCCCAGACGCGATCCTTTGCATCGATGTATGTCGCTGCAGTCGCATTCGCGGCACGTATGTCTGGACGCGACAACTTGCTGTCAGCGATGGAGAGGCTGCCTGATATAGGATCTCGGCTGATCACGAAGTATGAATCCTTCACACATGAGGTCGGAGGACAGCTGGCCTTTGATCGCTTCTACTTCCTCGGTTCCGGCACGCGTTATGGGCTGGCATGCGAGGCAAGCCTCAAAATGAAGGAAATGACACTGACGCACAGTGAACCCTTCCATTTTCTAGAGTTCCGCCACGGCCCGATGAGCATGTTGAACCCGAGTGCGGTGGTCATTGGTTTGCTGTCCGAATCGCAATTTAAATATGAACAGGCTGTCCTCAGTGAGATGCAGGCACTGGGAGGGAAAGTTGTCGCGCTCGGCGAAGCCCAGGCGGATATCGTGTTCGCGAGCGGGCTGCCAGAATGCCTGCGCGGCGTCCTATACCTTCCTGCGCTGCAGTTGATGGCTTTCCATCGATCGCAGGCCAAGGGGTTGAACCCCGACCTTCCAAAGAACCTGGAAGCAGTTATTACCCTGGACCTCTAATTTAGAGAGGAGGCTGAAGACCCATTGGGAGGACCCTAAACTGAAATTCAAGCCGCTTTTTAGAAGGAGTTAGGATAATGAAGAAGATGCTGATGCTGTTCGTCCTTCTGGCGCTGCTCTTGGCCGCCTGCGGTGGCGGGGATACTGCGCAGCCCTCGGAAGGTGAAGTGCCTGCTGCCGGCGAGCCGGTCACCGTTCGCGTGTGGACACACCAGAACGAGTCCTTCAATGCCGGCTATCACGCATTGGCGGATGCGTACATGGCCGATCACCCGGAGGTGGACATTCAATTCGAGACCTTCGATTATGACACCTACATCCAGACCTTGCAGACCGCTCTACCCGCGGGGACTGAGGCTGACATACTGCAAATGTTCGGGTCATGGGTCTGCAGCTACGCCGATGGTGGCAATCTGGCCACTGTGCCCGCTGAGGTCGCGACCCTCGAGCAGGCCAAAGCTACCTTCCTGGTTGCTCCGATTGGCGGGTACATGTGCAATGATGAACTGTATGGATTCCCGCAGGAGTACAACATCGAGTACGGCGCAGTGTTGTTCAACACCGACTTAGCGCAGGAACTCGGTGTGACGGGTTATGAAGACGGCTGGGCCAATTGGGATGAGTTCATCGCAGACGCAAAGGCCATGGCCGTGGTTCAGGATGGCGTGATGACGCGCGCCGGTTTCAACTTCACCGGCTCAGATGGCATCGCCACGATGTTCCATTCCCTGATTCTGCAGTATGGCGGCCAATACCTGATCGGTGGCGAGTACTCCGTCAACACACCGGAAGGGATGAAAACACTGGACCTCATGAAGCGCTTCGTCGATGAAGGCTTGGTGGATGCGGTGCTGTACAACGATGAAGAAAACTGGGTGGGTGATTCATACTTTGATGGAACCACGGCGATAGGGCTCGTGGGACCATGGGTGATTCCCGAGTACAGTGGGGATTACCCGGATGTCGCTGCGGCGACGATCTATGTACCCCTGCCCAGTGTGGGTGAGACGCCGGTCTTCGTCGCAGCTTCCGGCTGGGGGCTGACGGTATCGACAAACAGCAAGGTGAAGGATGCCGCATGGGACTTTGTCAAATTCGTCACCTTGAATGCGGACAACGCCGTGGAATGGAATCTGGCCTCCGGCACACTTCCCGCCCTGGACGAAAATATCAGCGGAGCCAATTCGGAAAGATTGATCACGGAGTTCTCGTATTTTGCGCCGTTCCTGGATATCCTGGAATATGGGCAATACGAGGGCCAGTTCCCCGATCGAGATTTTGTCTGGTATGAGGTAGCCTATCCAGATGTGCTGAATTTCTTGCAGGACATCGCGAGCGCCGAGGATACGCTTCAAACGATGGAAGACTCGGTCCAGGGTTCGTTCGAATAGCTGACAAGACACCTTGAGCAGGGGAGGCGGCTGAAGGCTGCCTCCCCCGTCCTGTGAGGCAGCACGTGAAAAAAGGATTCTTTCGTCTTGCTCCAAGGCGAGATTCGGCGGAGCGCCGGTTTGTCTTCGGCACAGTATCACCGCTGATACTGTATATGGCCTTCTGGACGTTGCTGCCGCTGCTTTGGGGTTTTGTGCTAGCCTTTTTTGAGTTCAATGCTCGTCAGGCTGGCGGACCGTTCCTTGGTCTGGGCGGCGACAATCCCTTTGTTGGCTTGCAGCACTTCCGCGACATGCTCAATTTCTCGCCCGATGCACCCCTAACTGTCAGACAGTTCCATATCGGTGTGAAGATTACGCTCCTTTTCGCTTTTTTGGACGTACCGCTGAATCTGGCAATCACGCTTCCTCTAGCGGTGATGATCGAATCCGTCCATGCGCGCTTGAAACCCGTCTTCCGCACGATTTTCTTCCTGCCGGTGCTGGCACCTTCGGTGGGTGTGGCCATTATGTGGGGATATATCTATCACCCACAGCGCGGCCTGCTTAACGCAATCCTTGGCCTTTTCACGGGCAAATTGGTGGGTATCAACTGGGTCGGCGACCCACACCTGGTGATTGGCGGAGTCCCGATTGCCTTGTTTGCAATCGTGATTGCCTATCTGTGGCAGGACATGGGTTACAACCTGGTGATTTTTATCGCTGCCCTGCAGGGGATTCCCAAGAGTTTGAAAGACGCCGCGCGCATCGACGGCGCAAGTGCATGGCAGATGTTTAGCCGTATCATCGTACCGCTGCTCATGCCGACCATCATGCTGACAGCGATCCTGACCATGATCTCGGCGTTTCAGGTGTTCGACATCATCCAAGTCATGACGGATGGGGGACCCAACAATCAAACACAGGTGTTGTTGTTGAATATCTACAGCTATGCCTTCCGTTACCAGCGCATGGGATGGGCGGCTGCGGTATCCCTGTTCTTATTCCTGCTGGTGCTTGCGATATCCCTGATCCAAAGCCGCATGTTGCGCGCCGAGTGGGAGTATTAGCATGAGCTTTGCAGCAATACCCGTGCAGAACGAACGGCGCATCAAGTTTCGCCTTAGAATGGCTTATTTCCTGCTGATCCCGCTTAGCCTGATTGACCTGCTTCCCTTCGTGTGGATGATCTTCGGGTCCTTTAAATCGGGTGCGGAAATTCGCCAGATCCCTCCAACCTTCTTCCCGCAGCAGTTCACACTGGACAACTACCGTACTGTTTTGTCAGAGCCCAGCTTGCCTCTTATGACTTTCTATCGCAACTCGGCCATCATCGCGATCGCAAATGTCATCCAGGTGTTGTTCACAAGCTCATTGTTTGGCTATATCTTCGCCAAATTTAGCTTCAAGGGGAAGAAATCCCTTTACTGGTTCATTCTCGCGACGATGATGATCCCTTCGCAGGTGACCATGATCCCGGGTTATCTCATCCTGGCGAAACTCAAGCTGATCAATAAGCTGTGGGCGTTGATCTTGCCTTCGGCTATTGATGCCTTTGGCATCTTCTTGTTTCACCAATTTGCGCATTCAATACCCAATGAACTGCTCGATGCGGCCCGCGTGGATGGCGCCTCCGAATTCCAGATCTACCGGCGGATTGTCCTGCCGCAATTTGGTCCAGCGCTGGCCACCTTCGGCATGCTTACGTTCATGTTCAACTGGAACGCCTATCTCTGGCCGCTGATCGTGCTCACGGAGCAAAATGTGCGAACGCTGCCGATCATCCTGACCTGGTATTCCACCCGCATGGGCAACAAATATAACCTGACCATGGCGGCGGCTGTGCTGGTTGTCCTGCCGGTGCTATTTGTCTTCACGCTCGTTCAGCGTTGGATTGTGGAGGGGATCACTCTCTCCGGTATGAAAGGATAAACCGTGACCATAATTACATTTATCGGGGCGGGAAGTTACGAGTTCACGACCGAGCTGGTGCGCGATATTCTCACTTTCCCCTCACTGCAGGACGCGACCCTTCGCTTGATGGATATCGACCCCGTGCGCTTATCGTTCGCTTCGAAAGCGGTGAAGAAACTGGTCGAGGCGGGCGGGCATCCCGCACGGGTTGAAACCACGATGGATCGCGCCGAAGCGTTGCAGGGCGCGGATGTCGCCCTGACGACAATCCTGGCCGGGAGCACCGATGTCTGGCGATATGACATCGAGATCCCCAAGAAATACGGCGTGGACATCAATGTCGGGGACACACGCGGCCCGAGCGGCATTTTCCGCTTCCTGCGCACGATCAACCCGATGATGGACATCGTCCGTGATATGGAGAAATACTGCCCTGAAGCGGTGCTTCTCAATTACACCAATCCGATGGCGATGCTGGTATCGGCGATGCAGAAGCAGAGCTTTATCGAGATCACAGGGCTGTGCCACTCGGTGCAGGGATCGGCGATGATGCTCGCTGATTGGATCGGCGCACCATTCGAGGAGATTGATTACTTATGCGCCGGCATCAATCATCAGGCGTGGTACCTGGAGTTCAAGTGGAACGGCAAGGATGCCTACCCCCTCATAAATAAAGCGATCACCGAGCGGCCCGAGATCTATAACGAAGAGCCGGTCCGCAACGAGATGTATCTCGCCCTGGGATACTATGTTACCGAATCAAGTGGTCATAACTCTGAATACAACTGGTGGTTTCGGAAACGGCCTGATCTGATCGAGAAATACTGCACGCATGGCACGGGTTGGAACCCAGGTGAGTACGCCTATATCCTGAAGGAATATCAGCACCGGGAGGATACGTGGCAGGGTGAGATCGAAGCGCAGTTGAAGAAGCCACTTACTCCCGAAGACCTGCAGCGCGGCCAGGAATACGCGGCGTTCATTATCGACGCGCTTCAGGGCGGCGAGCCCTTCAAATTCAATGGCAATGTTCCGAACAGGGATCTGATCAGCAACCTGCCAAATGGGGCTTGTGTGGAGGTCCCGGTTTGGGTGGACCGTTCCGGTTTTCAGCCGCTGCACGTCGGCGCACTGCCTGCCGAGACAGCTCTGCTCACGCAGTTATCGAGCGGGATTGAAGAGATGGCGATCCAGGCTTCGATCACAGGTGATCCGACCCTCGTCTACAAGGCCATCTGCCATGATCCCCTGACAGCCTCTGTGCTCTCCCTGCGCGAGATCAAGGATATGGTTAACGAGCTGTTCGCCCGTCATAAAGAGTACCTGCCGCAGTTCAAGCATCATGAGGTCTAAGGCATGGCTTATATTCGGCCTGGCCGTAAGCCTGGCTCTTGCCGCTTGTGGTGCGATGCTGGATACAGCCTTGAAATCGCCCTCGCCTGTGATTCCATCGCCAACGGGAGATAATCTAAGCATGCTGCCAGATTCTGAAGATTCCCCGGCCCGGGACCGCTGGCAACCGACATCCGGGCTCACCTGGCAATGGCAACTGACCGGCAAGCTGGACCTCGACCTGCGTACCGATGTAATCGATGTCGACCTGCATGTCGGCCAATCGGTCGTCGAACATTACCACGGCCAGGGCACAAAAGTCATCTGCTACATCAGCGTCGGTTCCTATGAGAACTGGCGCCCGGACGCTGATCAGTTCCCACCGGAAGTGATTGGAAAAGATTATGAGGGATGGAGCGGCGAGAAGTGGCTCGATATACGCCGCATCGATCTCCTGGCGCCGATCATGCTGGCCCGCCTGGATGAGTGCACTGCAAAAGGGTTCGACGCGGCAGAACCCGACAACATGGAAATTTACACCAACAAGACGGGGTTTCCACTGACATACCAGGATCAATTGCGTTATGCCCTCTGGCTGGCCGACGAAGCCCATCGGCGCGGCCTGGCGATCGGTCAGAAGAACGCGCCCGACCAGACGGAAGATCTGGTGGATGTCTTTGATTTTGCCATCACCGAGGATGCTTTTTACTACGGCTGGGCGGAGGAGATGTCATCCTACATCCAGGCGGGAAAGCCCGTCTTCGCCGCCGAGTACACAGATTTACCGGGTGATTTCGAGGCTTTCTGCCGTCAATCGAAGGCACTTGGTTTCAGCACCATCCTCAAGCACCGTGATCTGGACGCCTGGGTTCAAACATGCCCCTGAGGAAGGCCAGCGAAGGATTTGCCGGCCGTCATTTCAACGCGCTTTCGGTCCGGCTTGACCACTGGGATGTGCTGCTGGCAGCATCTTGCTTTGTGGTCGGATTTGGGTTGTATGTGCGGACGCTCACGCCGGGTCTGCTGCGGGGCGACAGCGGCGAATTTCAGGTCCTGGCCTATTTATTAGGTGATACGCATCCGACCGGCTATCCGGTTTATCTGATCCTCGCCAGGCTGATGA
The DNA here is from genome assembly GCA_034430615.1 of Anaerolineales bacterium. Classification (GTDB taxonomy): domain Bacteria; phylum Chloroflexota; class Anaerolineae; order Anaerolineales; family E44-bin32; genus E44-bin32. Next base: position 21,030 of record DAOUEJ010000023.1, read on the forward strand.
CATTCTTGCCGTTGGGCACGATCGCCTATCGCGTCAATCTCTTCTCAGCCTTTATGAGTGCTCTGGTCGTTGCTAGCATTTATCTCTCCGGGAGGTTGCTGGTCCGATCCCGTGCGCCGGCACTTGCTGGAGCGGCAGTGCTGGCTGTTTCACCGACCTTCTGGTCGCAGGCTGTTATCGCCGAAGTCTACACCCCGGGAGCTGCGTTCCTGGCTCTGATTGTGGTTCTGCTCCTCGTTTGGAATCAGGGAGGGCGGCCACAGACGCTGTTCCTCGCTGGCCTGTTGGGCGGCCTGAGTCTGGGCGTGCATATGAGCGTTGCCCTGTTTGCTCC
>DAOUEJ010000024.1:0-1885 GCA_034430615.1 Anaerolineales bacterium
GATGGAGCCTCCGTTGAGGATCTCTTCTGGACAGAAGACTTCTTTGGACCAAAGACCGATTTTTACGATCTCAGTGGAGTTAAATCAGTGGATTTTGGTCACTACTCGGAGACTAAAAGACTGGCACATCACGGTGTCAACGTCAGCATTCCATTGCCAGCTGGGGAACATCTTTATGTATCCTATGTCCTCAATGAATCCTCCGATGACATTATTGCATGGGGCCATGGCGGGTCTGCCTACTGGTTCCCGGATCCAGCTTTGTACTGGAAGGCGGATTCGTTGGTAGATCGCACGAACTATCGGTGGCTTTTGCCCATCTTCTGTGGGTGTGATGTCTCCGGCAACGCCATGGTCGACATCTGGGCCGAGGTCATGCCGTCGTACGGCCCGACCGACTTATACGGATTTGGAAAAATTCTCGCGCGCCTGTTAAAATAGGGTAGCGCCAGCTCCAAGCATCTGACATACTCTCAAAGAAACAGGAGGAACTGTCGGATGCACATCAAACTCCACCATCCAGAAGACCTGACGCAACTGCGTCAGCAGAGCCGCCGGCAACGGGATGCCAAGCAACGAGACCGCTATCGAGCCATTCTGCTGGCTCTCGAAGGTCACGACGCCCCGGCGATCGCACGGACCCTGGGACGCAGCCGAGCGTTCGTGCAACGCTGGGTGTATGCGTACCGGGATCACGGCCCCGAAGCCATCGCTCCCCAGCGACAGACCGGTCGACCTCCAAACCTGCCGCCCGCGAAAGAGATGCCTTTCAAAGCGCGTTTCCTGGCCGGACCCACCGAGGCTGACGGCGTCTGCACCCTGCGGGCCAAAGAAGCCCAACGCATTCTCCGCGAAGAATTCGGGGTCGAGTACACCCTGGGCGGTGTCTATGATTTGCTCCATCGCTTGGGATTCTCCTGCTTGGCGCCGCGTCCCCGGCATCGAAAGAATGATCCCGAGCAGATGCAGCAATGGCGGGACGACGCCCCCCTTTTGTCCAGGAAGTCACGGCCACGCACCCCCGGCAGAAGGTCGAGGTCTGGTTCCAGGATGAAGCGCGGGTTGGCCAACAGGGAACCTTGACGCGGCGTTGGGGCCTGAGAGGGTCGCGACCGACGGCCATCAAGCAGACTGAGTACGAATGGGTGTACCTCTTCGGGGCCGTCAATCCCATCACGGGTGACTCCTCGGCCCGGTTGGCGCCGACGGTCCATACCGAGTGCATGAACCATCATCTACGCTTCATCAGCGAACGGGTCGGACCAGCGGTCCATGTGGTGTTGGTGCTGGACCAAGCCGGCTGGCATCTGTCCAAAGGTTTGCAGGTACCGGACAATATCACCCTGCTGCACCTGCCGCCGTACAGCCCTGAGCTTAATCCGGTGGAGCGACTGTGGGCTTATCTCCGCAGCCATTACCTGAGCAATCGCGCTTACGAGGATTACGATGATCTGTTCAACAGTTGCGGTACCGCCTGGAATCAATTGACCCCCGAGCAACTCAGTTCGATCTGTCGTACCCAGTGGATAACGCCCATGAATTTATCCTAATCCGTATTAGAGCTTAATTCCAAAAAGGAACTGTCTCATCCGACTTGACAACCACCGTTAGGGCTTATCCACTTCACCGGCTCGTGAGTATGGATGTTCAGGCCATCGACAAACAATGGTGTATGTTTTGGCCCATACGTATCCCGGCCGTACTTGAGCACGTTGTCCGCAAACTCCCGCACGGCGTCCAGATACCGGTTGGGATCGGCTGGGACCTCAGTCGCCAGAGTAGAGGGGGCCAGGACGGCCAATACGAGGGCGAGGGCAAGAACGGTCGATGTGATTCTCATGGCACAGACTCCCGGTTGAACAGGTTGGCAGCACCTTGACGAACG
>DAOUEJ010000025.1:0-49853 GCA_034430615.1 Anaerolineales bacterium
GAAGGGCTTTCGCTCCTGGGTGGGAATTCAAAACCGACCCGAAAGCTGGAGGTCTTTCCTAATCACCACCCCGAGCGAGATTATCTGGTCCGGCTTGAGAGCGATGAGTTCACCTGCCTTTGTCCCGCAACCGGACAACCCGATTTTGCGCACATCCTGGTTGAATACATCCCTGACAATAAAGTGCTCGAGTCGAAATCCTTCAAACTCTACCTGTGGTCATTCCGCAACGAAGGTGTATTCCATGAGCACGTTTCAAACATGATCCTGGATGACCTGGTGGCTGCTCTCGCCCCGCGTTGGTGCCGTGTCGTCGGAGAATTTAACATCCGGGGTGGGATCAGTATCACAGTTGAAGCGGAGCATGGGAATATCGAGTAAATGGCATCATCTCACTTGCCCCGCCGCTATCCCATCGTCCTCGCATTCTTTGTCACGACTCTGGTCGTGTCGAACATCATCGCCGTCAAAGTCGTCTCCATTCTTGGCTTAACGCTTCCTGCAGCGGTCATCCTCTTCCCGATTGCCTACATCATCGGCGATGTCCTTACCGAGGTCTATGGCTACAGCGTTGCCCGCCAATCAATCTGGATCGGGTTCGGATGTAATCTACTTGCGGTCATCGCGATCTGGATCTCTGGTCTTCTGCCTGCAGACCCCAATTGGACTGCTGGAGCATTTCTCAATCCCCAGACCGCCGGGCAGGCTTACCAGGCTATCCTGGGATTCGCACCGCGTTTGCTCCTGGCGTCGTTCGCGGCGTATTTGGCTGGCGAATTCCTGAATGCCTTCGTCCTGGCCAAGCTCAAGTTGGCCACGCGCGGGAGATATCTGTGGATTCGCACGATCGGTTCAACGATCCTTGGCCAAGGGATCGATTCCGCACTTTTCATCAGCCTGGCCTTCTCCGGAGTCCTTCCTGGAAATATCCTGCTCAGTGCGATTCTCGCCCAGTGGTCCGTGAAGACGTCCTACGAAATCCTGGCTACACCACTCACATACCTGGTCGTGAACTACCTTAAACGCATGGAAGGACTGGATACTTTTGATGAGGGCACGCGCTTCAACCCACTCCAGCTCCAGGCTTGAATCAAACGGGGCTTCCTCCCGGAAGCCCCGTCCATGTGAGTAGTTCAAAACCGCCTCTTACGCGGTCTCAAGATAGTATTCGATTTCCCAGTCGGTCACACGCGTGCGGTATGCATCCCACTCGGCCCACTTTGCGCGTGTAAATGCCGCATAGAGTTCTGAACCCAGGGCGGACTTGATCACCTCATCCACTTCCAGTTCCTTGAGCGCTTCTGCCAATGACCCGGGCAGCTGTTGAATCCCCTCAGCCTGCAACTCGGCATCGGTCATTTCAAAGATGTTCATATTGTTAACGGGTGGAGGGCAGGCAAGCTCACGGTCGATCCCATCAAGCCCGGCGGCGAGCATAGACGCAAAGGCCAGATACGGATTGCAGGATGGATCGGGGAAACGCAGTTCGGCACGCGTCGAGGCATCGCGTCCCTGCGTGTGGCTCGGGATGCGGATCATCGCGGAGCGGTTAATCTGTGCCCAACAGACATAAACTGGCGCCTCGTAGCCGGGCACGATCCGCTTATAGGAATTTACCGTCGGGGCAACCACGGCGGCCAGGGCACGAGCATGCTCGAGCTGCCCTGCCATGAACCCGTACGCGACCTTGGATAGCCGGAAGGGATCTTCGGGCGAGAAGAAAAGATTCCCACCATCTGCATCAAAGATCGATTGGTGAGTATGCATTCCGGAACCGTTGATGCCGTAGATTGGTTTGGGCATGAACGTGGCCACCAGGCCTTGCTGTGCAGCCAGCGCCCGGATTGTGTACTTCAAAGTTGCCACATTGTCGGCTGCTCGCAGCGCATCCGAAAAGCGGAAGTCGATCTCATGCTGACCGAGCGCAACCTCGTGGTGCCCCATCTCGACCTCCAGGCCCATGCTGTCGAGCGCAAGCATCAATTGCGCCCTCACCCGCTGGGCCTCGTCACTGGCCGAGAAATCGAAGTACCCGCCCACATCGTGCGGAACGGGATGTATCTGATCCGGCCCATTTCGTCGCAACAGGAAGAATTCCGGCTCGGCACCCACGTTGAACTTCCACCCACGTTCGTCCAACCGGGCTAACACTCGCTTCAGCGCCCCACGCGGATCCCCGGGAAAGGGGGTGCCATCCGGTGTATATATATCGCAGAAGATGCGCGCCCGGCGGCGTTCGGGCTGTGACCAGGGCAGCACCGAGTAGGTGTCGGCATCAGGCACAAGCCGCATGTCGCTTTCCTGTATGCGGGCAAAACCCTCCACCGATGATCCATCAAACCAGATCCCATCTTCCAATGCAATCGCCAGCCGACCAACTGGGATGTCCACGCTCTTCACCGTGCCAGTGACATCCGTGAACTGCAGGCTGATGAATTTCACATCATCTTCATTCGCGCGTTCGATCACCTCACGAGCCATCTGATTCCTCCAATCTGCATTCGGGGATCCATTCCCCTAATTCCATTCTTGAACCGCTCAAGTGCTCATTGGACATGATCCACGCTTCCCTCCTCCCTATTCGTATAAACAAAAAGGCACGCAGGGCGTGCCAGGTGTGGGAGAATCGCCCTTCCATCCATACTCAGAGTGCGGCAAGTGTTGCCAGCGCTTCTGGCCACTGCCCGCACCGCTGTCTTACCCGTCGCCGGGTAGTTTTCCGGGGCTGACTTACCTGGAAGGGAGAGGGAAGCCTGTGGCTGGCTTCGGAGGCATCCGCTGATGGGTTCGATTTTCCCCGAACTTGCTCGACCGGGTTAGCCCCTGAATTAAAAGGGGAACCTCCACCTCGTGATCTCGCCCATGCTGGCGAGACCCATACGCTGATCTCCCGCTATTCAATTATATTGTCGTTGATTGTAGCAAAGAGGGATGGGTGGGTCAACCGCCGGTGTCCATCCGGTCAGGCGCCTCCCCGCCAGGAGCGATGAGTTCAAACACCAGCGCCTGCCCGGCGCCCTCCGGGACCTTTGTCCGCTCCGCTTGTGCCAGACCGGCCACCCACAGGATTTCGTCTCCATTGACGACCAGCGGCCATTGGGCACGCACCCGACGGGGGAGTTTGCTGTTGATCATTAAATCGGAAAGTTTCTGAGATCCCGCCAAACCCAGCAACCGGATGCGATCGCCAGGCATGCGGCCTCGAACTTCCAGCTCTTCCTGCCCGAGTACAGGGTCGAAAAGGACCCGAGTGCTTCCGCCGGACAATAACTCCGCCTGGCGACCTGTGGCTGGCAGCTGCTCGTAACCAACTCGGATCCGCCAGCCCTCGAGTAGATCCAGTTCACCAGGGATTTGAAGAGTGCGCGTTTCATTGCTCCCGAGCTGTGGGTATTTCCCGCTTGCCAGCACGGCCCCCGGACGGAAAAACCGACCGTATTCAGCCGATCGTTCCAGCCGGATGCTCTCTGGGAGGCCCATCGCTCGAGATGAATTCGGCCCACTCAGGAAGTTGAGCACTCTATCCGTCAGCTCCAGATCTAATGTGACCCTATCACCAAGAAGCATCACCAACGAACGGCGTAGAATTGCCCGTCTGAGCGCCTCGGGTTGATCCGCGAATAGGTCAAGATCGAGCTCCAGAGACTCGCTCGAATCCCAGGAGATGAGGCGCGTCCAAAGTGTGTCGACCTGCCTCTCCTGCCAGGCCACATCGGCACGCATGACCTCCGCCAGCCGGATCAACGCCCCCCGGATCGCGGGGTTGTATGTTTCGAGCAAAGGCAGAAGCTCGTGCCGGATGCGGTTGCGGGTCAGATCCAGATCGAGATTGCTCTCATCCTCGAAGAAAGCCAGGCCGATCTGCTCACAGTGTGCCAGGGTAATCTCGTGCGTAACACCCAGAAGAGGCCGCACGAGTTGGATGCCATGCCCTCCCGGTAAATCTGACCGGTGATCCAGCGATGTCAGGGGGAGCATCCCCCGCAATCCACTCGACCCAGTCCCGCGCAGGATGTGCATCAGTACGGTCTCGGCCTGATCATCGGCCGTATGTCCCGTCGCAATAATCTGCATTCTATGCTCAACGGCCACATCGACAAGGAAACGGTAGCGAGCCAGCCGGGCAGCATGTTCGATCGAGAGATGGCTGCCGGCAAGTTCCCCCTGCTCAAGGCGTCTGATAACAGCCTGGTACCCCTTCTGTGCTGCAAGCGTAGCGACCGCATCAGCTTCCTGATGGCTCTCAGGTCGCAAGGCATGATCCAGATGCGCAACGAGCGGTCGATACTCCAACTTTACGAGGCAATCCAGCAGACACTGACTGTCCGCCCCACCTGAGACGGCCACTACGAGTTCCTGGTGCGGTTCGAGGAGTTCGAAGCGCTCGATAAATCCGGCAACTTGTTCATACAGGGTCATCGTGGCGAGATTATAGCATCCGCGAGCATCTCGATTGCCTCACCGGCTCGTATTCAGCCGAGGGTGTCAGATACCCCCCCATGGTATAATCCCGCTTTGGCCACGACGGAGGGGTTTCCACTTTGGCGTTCAATCCGCTCAACTGGCTTCTAGGCCTATTCTCGCTAGATATCGGCATCGACCTGGGCACAGCCAACACACTGGTTAATGTGCGCGGGAAGGGGATTGTGATCAACGAACCCTCCTGGGTGGCGATCGATAAGAAGTCCAAACGAACACTGGCCGTTGGTGCGGAGGCCAAGCAGATGGTAGGACGCACCCCCGCGAATGTCGTCGCTATCCGCCCGCTGCGCGATGGTGTGATCTCAGATTTCGATATCACCGAAAGCATGCTCGAATACTTCATCGCCAAGGCTCATGAGCAGAGCATCGTACCTGTCCCCCGCCCGCGCGTTGTTGTGGGAATCCCGAGCGGTGCAACTGAGGTGGAGAAGCGCGCAGTCTATGACGCAGCCATGGCAGCCGGGGCTCGTGAGGCCCACTTAATCGAGGAGCCCACCGCAGCCGCACTGGGTGCCAACCTCCCTATCGGCGAGGTTCGTGGTTCGATGATCGTCGATATCGGGGGGGGCACGACCGAGATGGCGGTCTTCTCGATGGGCGGTATCGTTATCTCGCGTTCACTGCGGGTCGCCGGCGATGAGATGGATCAAGATATCATTAACTACGTCCGCAACAAATACAACCTGCTCATCGGAGAGCGAATGGCTGAGCGGGTCAAGATCGCGATCGGATCTGCCTACCCATTGAAGGAAGAGCATACGATAAGTGTGCGCGGGCGCAACCTGGTGAGTGGGTTGCCGGAAGCTATCGAGGTCTCCTCGGTCGAAATCCGCGAGGCGGTCTCCGGATCCGTTAAGATCATCGTCGACACAATCCGCGACGCAATCGACGAGACCCCTCCCGAGTTGATCGCCGACTTGATGGAGGAGGGTATCTGTCTCGCCGGTGGAGGATCCCAGCTGCAGGGTTTAACGGAAAGGCTTACGAACGAACTCCGGATGCGGGTCTGGCAAGCCGAAGACCCGATGACCTGCGTGGCCCGTGGCGCTGGGATGATCCTGGATGATTTCGACATCTTTGGACGGTTCCTGGTCGGGCTAGAACGTACCCCGGGGTAAACCCTTCCCCCCGGCAACCCTAGCACACCCGGGATTCTACCCATGAAACGTCTCAATTCCCGCGTAATTATTGCCGCAGCCCTCGTGATCCTGGCTGGCGCGTTACTAATTCTGAACGCGAGCGGATTCCTGCAACCAGTTCAGGATCTGGGCATGCGTCCAGTAACGGCCATCCAATCCTGGTTTGCAGTGCGCTATTCCGCGCTGCGAGATCTGCTGGCCTCGCCCCGAGACGTTGCCGCGCTGCGGGAAGAGATCAACCGGCTTGAGGCGGATAATGCCCGGCTCGAGCAAGAGATTATCAGCCTGCGTGAGCAGGCAGCTGAAGCCGCGGTTCTCTCGGCACTGCTTAATTACGCCCGCTCACAACCTGAGAACCGCTATCTGGCAGTGAACGTCATCGGGCGCGATATCAGCCCCTTCATTCGCTCGGTGCTCATCGGGCAGGGATCCGATGCAGGCGTCGCTACGGGCATGCCGGTCGTCACTGCTCGCGGCCTGGTGGGGCGGGTGGTCGAGGTCTTCGCTAGTTATGCCCGCGTCGAGTTAATTACCGATCCGAGTACGGCTGTGAACGTGCGCTTCCAGACTGCGCGCACAGAAGGCATCCTGACCGCGGCATTGAACGGGGATCTGATCGTAGACTTGATCGATCTGAACGCTGAGCTCACGCAGAATGAACTCGTTCTGACCTCCGGGTTGGGCGGTAAATACCCTGCCAATATACCTGTGGGTCAGATTGTCAGCATCCGTCGCCGGGATTTCGATCTTTTTCAGACCGCAACGATCCAACCGACGGTGGACTTCGACAACCTGGATATCGTGTTAATCATCACCAACTTCCAGGCCTTTAGGCTGGACACAAGCCAACCTTGATCCCATGGCATATCTAATCGGAATCCCACTGCTCACCTTCCTGGCCATTGTTCAGTCGACCTTCCTGGGGGCTTTCCGTTTCCTCGACGGACGGCCTGACTTGCTGTTGCTGGCGGTCGTGGGTTGGGGTTTGGCGGGCGGGAAGACTGAGACCCTGGTCTGGGGCCTATGGGCAGGCTTTTTGATTGACCTGCTCTCCGGGCTCCCCTTCGGAACCAGCGCCATCGCACTCGTATTTATCGGCTACCTGGTTACAGTCTTCGAAGGACGTGTCTGGGAAGCAAACTTGCTTATGCCCCTCGGCATCACGCTGATCGCCTCACTTGCGTTTCACACCTGGAATGTTATGGTTATCATCCTTATGGGCAGGCCATTCGAGTTGAGCTTTGCCCTGAGCCGGGTAATCCTGCCCTCCATCTTCCTCAATCTCATCCTTGCTCTGCCTGCAGTTCAACTCTTGACCAACATCAGGGGTCGCCTTTATCCTGCGGAGATCGATATCTAAATAGGGAGCACGATGCAAACGGATAAGGGCGGGAAGATCCCCTCTCAAAGGCTTATCGTTACCTATGTCATCCTCGGGCTGGCTGTCTTTATCTACGTCATCCGCCTCTTCAGCCTGCAAATTCTGCAAGGCGCAGATTACCTGGCCCAGGCCAATGCCAACCGTTTGGATGATGTGAATATTCCAGCGCCACGAGGCGTGATCTACGACCGTAATGGCTTCCAACTCGTAACCAACATTCCCTCTTTCCGGGTCAATATCATCCCTGCACTCCTGCCGGATAGCCAGGCTGAGGTCGATGCGATTTATACCCGAATTGCTGAGCTTACTGGAGTTCCCCTCGACCAGGAAGGTCCACTTGCCGCGCCCTGTGTACCGGGCCGGGGAATCATCCAGTTGGTTGAAGAAGGTCTGACAAACTCGCCTTATGATGAATGGCCGGTCGCGTGTGACGTTGATGAGACCGTTGCCAGGATTCTTCGTGAGGAACAGGTTGACCTGCCCGGGGTGAGAGTCGAAGCCATCCCGGTGCGCGATTACACAACCGGGGAATTGACCGCGGCACTGATTGGTTACCTCGGGCCTATCCCCCAGAGCCTTGAAGAATACTACCGGGGCATCGGATTCATTCCTGCCCGCGATAAAGTCGGGTACGCCGGGATCGAAGTCGGATACCAGGGTATCTATCAGGATATCCTTGCAGGACGCAACGGGCTGAAAGAGGTCGAGCGCGACGTCGCTGGCCAACAACTGCGTGACGTCGGGACCTTTACGCAGCCACTGCCGGGCTACAGCCTGCAGCTCAGCATCGATACCCGGCTGCAATCCGCTGCAGAGACCGCTCTTGCCAACCGGCTTGAGTTTATCAACCGGGTCGCAGGGGAGGAGCGCAGCCCTCTTGGCGTCGTGATCGCCATGAATCCACAGACCGGGGAAATCCTGGCCATGGTCTCACTGCCCACATATGAGAACAATCGCTTCGCACGGTTCATCCCGGAGGACTATTACGCCCAGCTCGTAGGCAATACTCGCGGCAGTCCGCTGACCAACCACGCCATCTCGAGTGAGTTCGCCCCAGGTTCAACGTTCAAGCTTGTCACCGCCATCGGCGCATTAAATGAGGGCGTCGTGACTCCCGAGCAGCAGCTATTTGATCCTGGCAAGATCACGATCACGAACAAATACTTCCCCACCGATCCGGGCAAGGCGAAGGATTTTGTATGTTGGAAAGAGGACGGGCATGGGGAAGTCGACTTTGTGCACGGGATCGCCTGGTCCTGCAACGTCTACTTCTATAAAATTGGCGGTGGCTACGAGGGTGAGGTTGAAGGCGGCGGGCTGGGGGTCGGTGGGATAAATACCTACGCACCCGCCCTCGGTTATGGTGCCCCGTTAGGAATCGACCTGCCTGGCGAAGAAAATGGCCTGATCCCGGACGAAGATTGGAAGCGGATCAATCTCGGTGAAAACTGGTCCACCGGCGATACCTACAACACCGTCGTTGGACAGGGCTTTGTCGGCGCGACGCCGCTCCAGGTGCTTAGTTCGGTCTCTACGATTGCCAATGGTGGGAAGGTCATGTGGCCGCACCTTGTGCGTGAGGTGCGGGACGGCGAGGGAAACCTCGTTCAGCGATACGAGCCATGTGTGCTGTGGGACATTGCAGATGATGTACTCACTCCCTCCGCCGAAATTGGAGCTGATTGCCCGACGATGCCGGAAGAGCTGCGTGACCTTGTCCGCTCGAGCCGCATCGATCAGGGCTTGACCACCCCGGACGTCCTGGTCGATCCAGAAGTCATCAACTGGGTGCAGCAGGGCATGCGCCTGGTGGTGAGTCTCCCACCAATAGGGGATCAGGGCAGCGGCACAGCGTATGAGTATGCACGGATCGGTGCCACCAAACCAACCGATTCTGAAACGATTTCCTCCGCCGGTAAAACCGGCACAGGGGAGTTCTGCGATGCCGTGCTCTTTGAACGCGGGTTGTGTGTTCCTGGTGAATTTCCCACACACGCCTGGTATGCTGCCTACGCACCTTACGAGAACCCGGAAATCGTCGTGGTAGCATTCGTCTACTACGGAGGTGAGGGTGCCATCACCTCCGGCCCCATTGTCAGGCAGATTCTCGAAGCCTACTTCGAGATCAAGGCAATCGACGCCGCCCGGGCCGAGTAAGGCTGCATTGAAGCTGAGACATCTGCATCTCCCCCACCATGATTGTGTGTGGCTATACGAAACAATTGAGAGCGCTGGCCACCAATCCCACTAAAAGCACCCCTATAATTTGACATAACGCTATTTAGCCGCCTTCTCTGGTTCGCCGCAACACCCTCGTAGTGCTATAATCGCCACTCAGGATCGATATGGACACCACGATCGAGATCAAGGGCATCCGGGATGGATTGCTTGTGACGCTGCCTGAAGGCGAATGGCCAGCGGCGCGTGAGCAGCTGCTCGTGACCGTCACCTCCAAGGGCGATTTCTTCCGCGGGGCGAAGGTTGCGCTGCAAGTCCTTGATCGTGAATTGGGAGCGGCGGACCTCGGAACCCTGCGCGATGAGCTTGCCGAACACGAGGTCAGCCTCTGGGCAGTGCTCTCGGGTGCTGAATCGACCCGGATGGCAGCCGCTGACCTCGGGTTGGCGCGCGAGTTGACCGCCCATCCTGATCCCACAGATCCATCCGCTACTGCCCTTGATACTGCGCTTCCCGGGGAAGAGGCGATCCTGATTCAACGGACATTGCGCTCCGGTCACAGTGTGCGGTTTCCGGGCCATGTCTTTGTCCTGGGTGATGTCAATCCAGGCGCAGAGATTATCGCCGGGGGGAACATCCTCGTGTGGGGCAGGCTGCGTGGTGTCGCGCATGCCGGGGCAGCCGGGGATGAAAGCGCCGTCGTCTGTGCACTTGACCTTGCGCCAACCCAATTGCGGATTGCCGGGCACGTCTCGGTATCCCCCTCGCGCAAAGGCAAGCCCAAGCCGGAGATGGCTCACATCCGCGAGGGACAACTGACAGCCGAAGCCTGGGAGAAAAAACGCAGTTAATGCCTGCTGCGAGCGTGGAGAAAAACGTATGGCTGCAACGATCGTAACAATCACCTCCGGCAAAGGCGGTGTCGGCAAGACGACCGCTACTGCAAACCTCGGGGTCGCGCTTGCCTCGATGGGGCTGCGCGTCGTTTGTATCGATGCAGACATAGGCTTGCGCAACCTGGACGTGGTCATGGGACTCGAGAACCGCATCGTTTACGACTTTGTAGACGTTGTGGAAGGACGCTGCAAACTGCGACAGGCAATGATCCGCGATAAACGTCTCGAAAACCTGTACCTGATCCCCGCCGCACAGACCCGTGATAAAACTGCCGTATCGCCACAGGATATGGTTCGTCTGGGGAATGAGCTGCGGGAGGATTTCGATTGGGTCCTGGTAGACTCTCCGGCCGGGATTGAGCGTGGTTTCCGCAATGCCATCGCCCCGGCTGACGCCGTTTTAATCGTAACCAATCCTGAAGTCTCCGCGGTGCGCGACGCAGATCGGATTATCGGGCTGATCGAGGCTGAGGAGAAAGGGCCTGGGCGTCTGATCCTCAACCGTGTAAAACCGGAGATGGTCAAACGGGGCGATATGCTTGCGACGGAAGATATTCTTGACGTCCTGGCAATCGAATTAATCGGTATCGTACCGGAGGACGAGAAGGTGACCGTGGCAACTAACCAGGGGGTGCCGATCGCTCTCGACCCCCGTACCCGGGCTGGTTCGGCATTCCGCAATATCGCCCGCCGGCTAACCGGAGAGGAAGTACCCTTCGAAAACATGGATGACCATGATGGATTCTTCGGACGTATTTCACGCTTGATGCGTGCAGGAGGCGAGGGATGAGCTTCTTTGAAAAAGTAGGCCTCCGGCGTTCACGCAGTGCCGACTCTGCCAAAGAGCGCCTGCAGCTTGTTCTCGTCCACGACCGGGCAGGTATATCTCCCGGAAAGCTCTCGGCCCTGAAAGATGACTTGATCGATGTCATCTCCCGCCACCTGGAGATCGACACTGAGAACGTGGAAATCACCTTCACCCGTGAGCGAGAGCAACAGCGTCTTGTGGCGGACATTCCACTAGCACCCACGCACCGCCGCCGCCGAGTCGCCCCCTGATTGATGCAAGCCTCACATGCATGGCGTCATTTTGACGTCTGGCTGCTGGCAGGCGTAGCCCTGCTCACCATTGCCGGCGTTGCGATGATCCAGTCTGCAATCGCTGGAAACGAATTCCTGGTTGATCAGGATACTGTTGCTCGCCAGGTGATCTTCGGTCTGGCGGGGTTCGTTGTGCTGTTTGTTTTCACCGCTATCGATTATCGGTTGTGGTCAGCGCTCTCACGGCCAATGTTCCTTTTTATCATTGCCTTCCTGGCCTTGATCCCGATCTCAGGCATCGCCGGTTTTGGATCGGCACGCTGGTTCCAGGTTGGGATCATTACCGTCCAGCCTTCCGAGTTGGCCAAGATCCTGATGACGTTGATTCTGGCCAATTACCTGGCCCGAAACCAGTACCGCATCCACGAAGTAGGCGTCGTTGTCCGCAGCTTGATGCTTGTTTTCGTCCCTGCCCTACTGGTATTTATCCAGCCCGACTTGAGCACGGCGATTGTACTGGGCGTGATTTGGATCGCGTTGGTTTGGGCGGCCGGTGCCCAGCCAAAACACCTGGCGATCCTGGCCGGAATCGCACTGCTGGCACCAATCCTGGCCTGGCCCCTCATGCAGGACTATCAGCAAGCGCGTGTAATCACCTTCCTCTTCCCTGATCCCGAGGCCGGTTTCGGCGCGACCTACAACATCCTCCAGGCTCTGATCGCCATCGGATCGGGTGGCTTGTTCGGGAAAGGCTATGGGAGTGGTACACAGGTTCAGCTCCGCTTTTTAAAGGTTCGCCATACCGATTTCATCTTCAGCGCCATGTCCGAGGAATTCGGGTTCATAGGGGCACTCTTGCTCCTTCTGCTATTCTCATTCATCATCTACCGCTGCCTGCGTGCAGCTCGCATGGCACGTGATACCTTCGGGGCGCTGGTCTGCTACGGCGTGGCTGTCCTCATGCTCTTCCAGGGGTTCTTTAACATCGGCATGAACCTCAAGCTCTTCCCGGTCTCCGGCCTGCCGCTGCCCTTCTTCAGTTATGGCGGCTCATCGTTATTTACGAGCCTGCTGGCGATCGGACTCGTGGAGAGCGTCGTTTTACGCCACAAACAGATCGAGCTATAAGCCCGTCTTTGAGAGGATTTTGCATGAATTCATCGCAACCGGCGCGCATGCGTTTTGCACCGTCACCGACAGGCAGGTTCCATATCGGCAGTGCACGGACCGCACTTTACACCTACTTATTTGCCCGTAAAACGGGTGGATCGTTCATTCTTCGGATCGAAGATACAGACCAGAAACGGTTTGATCCAAAAGCCGAGATGGAGCTGTTTGAGTCCTTGCGCTGGCTTGGCCTCGAATGGGATGAGGGGCCAGACATCGGCGGCCCCTGCGAACCATACCGCCAATCCGAGCGGATGGGCACTTACCAGGAACACGCCAGAAAGCTCATTGATCTCGGTAATGCATACCCCTGCTTCTGTTCTCCAGAACGGCTGGCAGAAGTCCGTAGGCTCCAGCAGCAACGCAAGGAACCACCTCGATATGACGGCTTATGCCGGTGGCTGTCGGCGCGCGAAGCGCAGGATCGGATCGACTGCGGAGAACCCTATGTCATTCGCTTCAAGACTCCCACCGAGGGGGTCACGCGGGCAGTTGATTTGCTGCGCGGTCCAATAGAGTTTGAGAACGCCAGCATCGACGATTACATCCTGATCAAATCGAGCGGTATGCCTGTCTACCATCTCGCCGCGATGGTTGATGATCACCTCATGGGCATTACCCACGTGACACGTGGCTCGGAATGGCTGCCGACCTTTCCGCTGCATGTGTTGATCTATAAAGCCTTGGGCTGGGAACAACCCGTCTGGGTTCATCTCTCGGTCTTATTGAATCCAAGCGGTAAGGGCAAGCTCAGCAAGCGTGATGCCGTGGATCCGAAAGCTGGTGCACAGGCGATCTTTACCCTCGATTTGCGGGAGCTTGGATATCTACCGGAAGCAGTTATTAATTGGGTCAGCTTGATGGGTTGGTCCTTTGATGACCACACAGAATTCTTCACAATGCCAGACTTGATCAACGCTTTTACACTCGAGAAACTCAATCCCAGCGCAGCTGCTGTCAATTTCAGCAAGCTGGATCACTTCAATGGCCTGCATATTCGTCACTTGAGTCCGGAGGCGTTAACCGATCGCTTGCTCGGAGTGTTCAATGCAGCAGGCCTGCAGGTCAGCAAGCAGGCTCTCACCCCGGTAACACCCTTGATCCAGGAGCGTATCCGGACGCTGGATGAAGCGGTTGAAATGGCGGGGTTCTTCTTCAGACCCTTCCAGCACCCGGTGGCCGAGGACTTGATCGGGAAAGGTATGACCCACGCAGCCTCCGCTGAAGCCGCCGAACGTTCATTGGCTGTGATCCGAGACTACCCTGAAATGGATCACGCAGAGCTTGAGAGTGCGCTGCGCAACCTGGCGGATGAGCTTGGCTTGAAAGCGGGACAACTGTTTGGCATCCTGAGAATTGCCGTCACAGGTCAATCAGTTAGTCCACCACTGATCGAAACCATGGCCATTCTCGGTTTAGAGACCACAGCAGAACGTATTGAGTATGCAGCAGCTTGCCTGCGGGCGGTCGGACACGCATGATGCGTGTTGTGGACACTCGTCTAGGGGTTGTGTTAGAATCCAAGCTGCTCTGGGGGTTCGTCTAGTGGTAGGACAGCGGACTCTGAATCCGTCAGCCGAGGTTCGAATCCTCGACCCCCAGCCAGATGAGCCCGGGTTATGTTCCCCGGGCTTTATTCCTAGCATCCTCTCGCTTATATTATGGGATAATCACACCTATATAATGGCTATGCGCAAAATTCTTGGTCAAAGCCAGCCCACTGTTGGTGATTCCCCGGTGGTATAATCCCTTCCGTGCCCGAGGTATCATGGCAGCAAGCTCTCGATCGTACACGACGCGCCGCATTCGGGCGCGTCGCTACGTTGCTTGGCTCGAGCGAACTAACTGCTGAGTTCTGGGATGAACTGGAGGCAGCCCTCGTCCAGGCCGATGTGGGCATCACGACCGCTAGCATACTCCTGGACCAGGTTCGAGAACAGGCAAGGGATGGTGGCTGGATCCATGATGCACCCGTCCGCGCTGCGCTGCGAGACGCCCTAACCTCCCGTTTCCCTCCTGAGATACCGCCTGAGCCTACTCGTTCCGATAAACCCTGGCTAGTGCTTCTCCTAGGGGTAAATGGGTCCGGGAAAACGACGACAGCTGCTAAGCTTGCTAATCGTTGGAAGCAAGCCGGGAATCAAGTTATGCTTGCTGCGGCGGATACCTTCCGGGCGGCAGCACAGGAACAGTTAGCCGTCTGGGCTGACCGGCTGCAGGTCGACCTGATCAGCGGCTCACAAGGCAGCGACCCGGGTGCGGTCGTTTATAATGCCGCACAGGCCGCCTCCGCTCGTGGAGCAAACGCACTCGTGGTCGATACATCCGGACGGATGCATACGGAACACAATCTGATGGCGGAACTGCAGAAGCTTCAGTTGGTTGCAGCGAAAGCAACCCCCGGCGCTCCGCATTGTTCCTTGCTTGTGCTCGATGCCACGACCGGGCAGAATGGAATTGCTCAAGCTGAGGCGTTCCAAGCCGCAATCTCGATCGATGGCGTGGTACTTACCAAATTGGATACATCAGCAAAAGGCGGCATTGCGGTCGCAGTGCGAGAACAGCTCGGGCTACCGGTTTTCTTTGTCGGCCTGGGTGAAGACATCGAAGACTTGCGCGTGTTTGATCCGCAAGCCTACGTGGAAGGCCTTCTGCCCACCGCTGCCATCTGATCACGCAGCCGGAAATTGGCAGTGCACAAATCGTAAGATTCAGGAGAATAGCGGGTATGGAAGACCTTGAGAGTCGACTGGAAATGATCAATGAACGCATGCAAGACCTGATGGTGCGTCTTTGACTTAACCCAAAAAGAAGATCAGCTCATCCGGCTCCAGAAAGCAGCCGAGGCGCCAGACCTTTGGGACGATCAGAAGAGAGCGCAGCGTACGATGCGCTTGCTCACCAGATATCAGCGTGAGCTTGGCAACTGGCAAGTCCTACAGGCTCGTACAAAGGATGCCGCCGAACTCGCGGATCTCGGAGACGCCAAGATCAAGGACGAACTGGCTGCGGAGATCGACGCCATCGAGTCAGAGCTCGACCGCCGCGATACCGAAGCTATGCTCTCCGGCCAGTATGATGATGAAGACGCGATCCTGGCGATCCATGCTGGTGCCGGCGGGACCGATTCGCAAGATTGGGCTGAGATGCTCCAGCGAATGTATCTCCGCTGGGCAGAGACACGTGGATATAAGGCCGAGATCCTGGATTATAGCGAAGGCGAGGAGGCAGGGATTAAAAGCGTCACCATTGGTATCGAAGGTGACTTCGCTTACGGTTACTTGCGTTCTGAAAAGGGAGTCCACCGTCTCGTCCGCCTCTCTCCCTTCGATTCAGCCAATCGCCGCCATACCTCTTTCGCACTGGTCGAGATCCTGCCCCAGGTCGAGACGGATGACGAAATCGAGATCAACGCCTCCGACCTGCGCGTGGACACCTATCGCTCAGCCGGCGCAGGTGGGCAGAATGTACAAAAGAACGAAACGGCAATCCGGATCACCCACCTTCCTACCGGAATCGTAGTAACTTGCCAGAACGAGCGCTCCCAGATGCAGAACAAGGAAAATGCGATGCGTGTGCTGCGTGCCCGCTTACTCGATCTCAGGCGGCATGAACAGGAGGCAGAGCTGGCAGAAATTAGGGGCGATTACGTGAAAGCCGAATGGGGAAGCCAGATCCGCTCCTATGTGCTGCACCCATACCAAATGGTTAAAGACCACCGCACCGATTATGAGGTGGGCAACACCCAGGCAGTGTTGAATGGTGACCTGGATGGTTTCATGGAGAGCTACCTGCGCTCGACGCGAACGCCTGAGGCAAAAGCCTGACCATTTACTGGCAAATGCTTCACTCCGCAGGCAGGCATGGAGCATCTAACCTTGTCGCGCCCCAACCCGTCTGCTATAATCCGGCGGCTTGTCACATTGAGGAGGATTTTGCGTGGCGACTTACTTAAATATTGCGCTGGTGATCGTATCCATCGCCTTGATCGCTGTTATTCTGCTCCAGAGCCGGGAAGCCGGATTGGGTGGACTCGGTGGTGGCGCTGATATGGGTGGCGCTGGTTTCCATGTCCGCCGTGGTATTGAACGGCTGCTCTACAACGTAACGGTCATCTTGAGCGCGATTTTCTTCGTCCTGGCTCTGGTTACCGTCACTCTGGTGGGGTGACGTCAGTTTTCCACAATAACTTAATTTTCCCACCCCCAAGTCTATGCGAAATCTACGCTGGCAACTCTTGATCGCGGTCGGTGGCCTGATCCTTGTGATCGGGTTGCTCATCGGCCAGTCGACCACGCCCAGCGCTGTCTCACCCGAACCGGTTGCCGGCGGTGTCTATGCTGAGGCGATGATCGGTGAGATCATGCGCCTCAACCCCGTTCTTGATACGTACAACCAGGTCGATCATGATATTGACCGCTTGATCTTCAGCGGATTGCTGCGTTTTGACGCCCGCGGCAACCCGGTCCCGGATCTGGCTGAAAACTGGAATATCTCGGCCGACGCTTCGCTCTTCACCTTCACGATTCGTGAAGATGCCACCTGGCATGATGGCGTGCCGGTCAGTTCCGATGATGTGATCTACACCTTCTCAAAGATCCAGGATGATGACTATCCCGGCTCCAGCGATCTCAACCAACTCTGGTCCGAGATCACCATCATCCGCCTCGACGAACGACGAGTGCAGTTCCAGCTCCCCGAATCGTTTGCCCCTTTCCTGGATTACTTATCACAACCCTTGCTCCCCGATCATCTGCTGCGGGGTGTGTCGGCCGGCGACTTGATAGATCATCCCTTCAACCTGGAGCCTGTGGGGAGCGGGCCTTTCAAGTTCAGCCAGTTCTTGCTTGAGGGAGATGTCATCACCGGGGTCAGCCTAACCGCGTACGAAGATTACTACGAGCAGCGGCCCTTTCTGGACCGGGTAGAATTCTTGCTATTTCCTGATCAGGCAGCCGCGTACCAGGCATATCTTGATAGCGAGGTACTCGGCATCCAGCAAGTAGACCCTCCAGTCCTGTCTGAAGTGCTTGCGGAGCCTGGTCTGAACCTTTACAGCACTCGCTTGCCACGGCTCGGGATTATCTTCCTCAATCTGAATCATCCCGAAAAAACGTTTCTTAGCGACAAGCAAGTTCGACATGCATTGATGCTCGCGATAAATCGTCAGTGGATCATCGATCAGGCGTTCAAGGGACAAGCTATCGTTGCTGAAGGCCCCTTTATGCCAGGGACTTGGGCCTATACCGAAAATCTACCTGGCTATGAATTCAATCCAGAGCAAGCCGCGCGGACGCTGGTCGCCGAAGGTTGGGAACTTCCCATCGGAGCGGTACCCGGCAGCAGTGAATACGTCCGCAGCAATGAGGACGGGGAGCTCCTGAACATAGAGCTCGTCTACCCAGAGACTGAAGAACAAACCCAGATCGCAATGATTATCGAGGCTGAGTGGGAAGCGATTGGAGTCTCGGTTGAGTTGGTTGCCGCCGATCCGAACGAAATCCTGGAGAACTACCTTACTCCGCGTGATTATCAAGCCGCACTCACGGAGATCAACTTCAGCGATAGCCCCGATCCTGATCCATATCCCTTCTGGCATGATTCGCAGACCGAAACTGGGCAAAATTACAGCGGGTTTGTGGATCGGAACTCAAGTATCTGGCTCGAGCAAGCCCGCACTACGCCAGATGCCGGCCGCCGCCAAGAGCTGTACGTCAGCTTTCAATATCGCTTTCAGGACCAGCTCCCCTCGTTGCTGCTTTACTATCCGATCTATAACTTTGCAATCGATTCTCAGATTCAAGGCGTCAGCATCGGGCCAGTTTTCAACCCTAGCGACCGCTTTAACAACATAACCAATTGGCACTTGCTTGCCAGACGCAGCATTGCGACTGCGCCTACGACTACGCCTTGACAGGTTGGGTATCTGAAGAGACCCACAGCCTGCATGGTATAATTTCCGATCCCAGAACACGATAACACTTGTATTCAGGAAGGTGAAATAGTGGAAAAGACCGAGAGTACTCATGCGCCAGCTTCCCTGGCAGACCTCAAGCCTGGTCAGAAGCTCGCTGGCCATGTTTCCAAAGTGGAGCTCTTCGGCGCTTTTATTGACGTCGGTGTCGGGCACCCCGGGCTGGTACATATATCCAAATTGCAGCGCGGCAAAGTCAATCGGGTAGAAGATCAGGTCAAGGAAGGCGATCAGGTCGAGGTCTGGGTTGAGAAGGTCGATCCAGCTGGCGGCCGCCTGGAATTGACCATGGTGAAGCCACAATCGCTACAGTGGAAAGACGTACGTCCGGGGATGAGCCTCCAAGGGGAAGTTGTACGGATTGAGAAGTTCGGCGTTTTCGTGGATATCGGAGCCGGCCGACCGGGTTTGGTCCATGTGAGCGAGATGCGGGATGACTTTGTCCCTGACCCAAACCAGTTGGTCTCACCAGGCGATAAAGTCGATGTCACCGTGCTCGAGGTCGATTCCAAGAAAAAGCAGATTCGCTTGACGATGAAGGCGACTGCAATTGCGGAAGAGCTTGCATCCGACGAGCCTGAAGAGATTATCCCGACAGCGATGGAGTTCGCCCTACGCCAAGCACTGGATGGGGGCGAGGCCAAGACCGAGAACCAGGAACCGGCCAAAGGCAAGAAGGCTAGCCAACGCCACGAGATGGAAGACATACTGGCACGTACGCTTGAGCGTAAAGTCAGCACCAGTTCAAAAGCCAGTTGATCCATAAACCACTTAAACATGCAGAAGGAGCGCTGCTTACGCAGCGCCCCTTTTTTTTCACAACCAGATTGCCCAGTGAGCTACTCGCAGGCCGATCTAGACATCATCATCCTCGATCCAATCCTCGTCCTCTTCTTCCTCGACGAATAGCTCGTCATCATCCTCTTCCCAGATTTCTTCCAGGTCCTCATCTTCCCAGGTGTCATCCTCGGCGACATCACTTATGTGGGTATAGGTGAGGCAACCCTCATCTGGATCAAGTTCAATCGCCGGTGCGCTGCAGTACCCTGCTTCCAGGTAAACACAATCAACATACCGGCAACGGATTCGAGGCATATGTTCTGGTCCTCCTCTAGTCTGTAGTTTGGAATGCTGCCTTCAATCGGGAGATGCTGATTCCAAAAAGTGCCAGCATCGCGACTGCTGAGATCACGCAGTATGGACAGACCGCGTGGAGTACATACACCTCCAGATAGGTAAGGTACAGCGAATACAAGCTTCCTGTCAGAGTAAACCCAAAAAGGATCAAACGCAAGAAGTCAATCCTGTCGGGTGCGCGCAGTTCGATGATCAAGGAAAATAGGATTAACACATATCCGATCAACCCGATCAATGCGATTGGCACCCCACCGATCTCGGCAAACCGACTGCTATTCACCGATTCACAATTGCCAATACCGACGCAGGAAGCGTAATCTCCGGTAAGTCTAATCCATGCCAAGTAGGCTGAAACTCCGATCCCGATAAGGGAAAAAACTATCCCCAACCACCATGATCGGGTGCGCTGAACGGTGATAAGCATTTCAGAACTTTGTTCTACAGACACATTCACCCCTGTTCCATCTCGGTGACCGGCCCAATCAACCACGCCTCGAACGGATCACCGGCGATAACCTGCTTCCGGGCCGCCGGGATCCTGACGATGGCATTTGCACGTACCAATGAGCTAAGAACCCCAGAATCCTGATTCCCCGTAAGCCGAGCGACGAACCCGTCTGGCATGCGCCTGACAATCGCACGCAGGTACGTCTCCCTGCCATCCGAGGAGACGTATTCGCCCATACGAACCGGGATGGTCGTCCGTTTCCAATCTAGCAGGCCACCAAGCTTAGCGATTGCCGGCCTAGCAAAGACTTCAAAGGTGACCATCGATGAAACCGGGTTGCCCGGGAGGCCCAGAAAAGGTATACCCTGATAAAAGCCAAAGGCGAGCGGTCTGCCAGGACGGATATTAACCCGCCAAAAGGATAGTTCACCACCCTGCTCGACAGCAGCCCGCACATGATCATGTTCCCCGACGCTAACACCAGCCGAGGAAAGGATGATATCAGGGTGTCGTGAAGCAGCCTCATCTAACCTTGCACTGACCTTGTCCAATGCATCGGCTGCGATGGGCAAACGATCAACCTCCCCACCAAGCTGTGCAACTGCCGAGGAAAGGGCATAGCGATTCGAGTCGTGGATCATACCTAGCTGCAATGCCTGATCTGGTTCGAGAAGTTCATCACCACTTGAAAACAGGGCCACACGCGGCCGGCGATATACCTGGATCTGTGTTTGACCGATCGAGGCCAGCATGCCGATATCCTGCGGACGGAGTCTCCGGCCAGGCTCGAGCAAGATATCCCCATGTTGAACATCCTGGCCTGCGTGGCGGATGAATGTTCCTGCTTCGATGGAGCGTTCGATCAGGATTCGGATTTCTGGCGATGGATCACGGCCATGCGCAGCACTTGTCCACTCAAGCGGGACGACAGCATCGGCTCCGGGCGGGATCTGAGCTCCAGTGGAGATCTTGAGTGCTTCCCCGGGGGCGAGTGTCAACCCAGGGGATTGGCCGGCAGCGACCTCTCCGCTGATGAAAAGCAACGCGGGTGCTTTCGGGGTGGCGTGTTCGAGGTCCATTGAGCGGACAGCATAGCCATCCATGGCAGAGTTCGAGAAGGGAGGTAAAGTCAATCCAGAAACGACCTGCTCAGCAAGTATCCTTCCTGTCCCTTCTGCAAATGAGATCGTCTCCGCTTCAACGGTCTTGAGAGCATTCAGGATTATCGTACGGGCTTCGTCGACGCTGAGCAGGTTGATGGGCACGGGTTGATCCGACCTCGGCGCTAGCTAGGGGCGAGATTATATCACTTGCCTTCCCGCTTGCTATCCCGGCCTCAGGCGGCGGGCCTCCAATACATTCGGAAGGGCTTCGAGCCGGTTCAAGATCCGGCTTAGCTGCGTCACGTCTTTGATCCCCATGATCAAATCGAATGTCGCCAGGCTGTTTTTCGTCGAGACTTGGATCGACGACATGTTTATCCCCTCGTTCGAGACCAGTGTCGACACATCACGCATCAAACCATCACGATCGTAAGCCCTGATCCGCACTGAGACTGGATACGTGTGCTCGGGCCGTCCCCAGCTCACCTGGACCAGGCGTTCCCGGTCTTTGATGCGTAGAACGTTCGGGCAATCCTGACGGTGGATGGTCGCACCACGACCCCGAGTAATATAACCCACGACCGGATCTCCCGGGGCTGGCTTACAGCACTCGGCAAGCCGCGTAAGCAGGCCGGACACGCCGAGGATACTGATCTCGTCGCCCTGGAGTTCGCGGCCCGGGAACTCTGATTCGATGAAGGTCTCGAATCCCTCGTCTTCTTCAGGCACAACAGCCGAAACGATCTTGCTCAAACTCAGATCGCCACAGCCGATCGAAGCCAGGAGTTCCTCGACGTTGGGAAAACCCAATTCCTTGCTCACTTTATCATACGAGACGTTTTCCAGTCCCAGCCTGCGCAGTTCACGCTCCAACAGGAGTCGGCCATGGGAGATATTCTGTTCCCGGTCTTGTTTACGGAACCACTGCCGGATCTTGCTCCTTGCACGCTGGCTCTTTACCATCTCAAGGCTCAAATTGAGCCAATCGCGGCTGGGTCCACCTCGCTTTGCCGTCAGGATTTCGATCGAATCCCCGGTCTGGATCTTGGTGTCCAAGGAAACCAGCTTACCGTTCACCTTGGCCCCGCGGCAGCGATGGCCAATCGCAGTGTGGATGTGATAGGCAAAGTCGATCGGTGTTGAGCCTGCTGGTAGATCGATAATGTCACCCTTGGGTGTGAAAACGAAAACGCGATCATCAAAAACATCAGATTTCATCGCAGCCACGAAGTCGCCGGCGTCATCAACGTCCTGGCGCCACTCCATTAACCGCCGCAGCCAGAGGACGCGCTGTTCGAAAGTGCCATCGCGTGGGCGGCCTTCCTTATAACGCCAGTGCGCTGCGATACCATATTCTGCATTCTCGTGCATGTGCAGGGTCCGGATCTGGACTTCAAGCGTTTTCCCATCGTCGTAGATCACGGCCGTATGCAGCGATTGGTAAAAATTATCCTTTGGAGTGGCAATGTAGTCATCGAAGGTACCCGGGACGGGGTTCCAGTGGCTATGGATGAGCCCGAGTGCGAGGTAACATTGGGATTCGTCAGCGACGATAATCCGTACTCCGCGCACGTCATACACCCTGTCGAATGGGACGCCCTTTCGCTCCATCTTCTTGTAGATCGAGTAGAGATGTTTAGGACGGCCGGTGACCTCCGCCTGGATACCGCCTTTTGAAAGAACATCCACCAGGTGCTTGCAGATCTTATCAAGGGCCTGCTCGCGATCAATCCGCCGCTGAGATATGCTGGTTGCGATCTCCTTGTATTTGTCCGAGTAGACGTAGCGGAAGGCAAGATCCTCGAGATCCCACTTCATCTGCCAGATACCGAGACGGTTGGCCAGCGGGGCGAAGATTTCAAGCGTTTCCTGTGCAATCCTCTCTTGTTTATCAGGAGGTAGATGAGAAAGGGTACGCATGTTATGCAGGCGATCGGCCAGCTTGATCACAACCACGCGCACGTCATCGCCCATGGCGAGAAACGTCTTTCGCAAGGTTTCCTTGGCCAGATCGCCCTTTGCAGCAAGTGGGTCTTTCGACCGTTTTCCGCGGTGACTGACGCGCGGCAGCTGGGTGAGTTTGGTGACCCCGTACACCAGTCCTGCGATCTCCTCCCCGAAGTCGCGTTCCAACTCTTCGATCGTAATATCCGTATCTTCGACGGTATCGTGCAGTAAACCAGCAGCGACTGCTGGAATGGGTGCACCAAGCTCGAGCAGGATTGATGCTACCGCTAGGCAGTGGTTGATGTACGGTTCACCTGAAGCTCTTTTTTGCCGGCGATGGGCTTTTTCGGCGACACGGTAGGCGCGTTTGATCAACTCCACATCTGCGGGTGAGCTTTCCGGGGGGAGATCCTTCAGGAAGCTTTCGATGTTCATGTGCTTCGCCTAACGAAAGTATAGCCTGTGGCCCAGTGCCCTTCAAGATCAACAGCCAGGAATCAGACAGGCTGAGCGGAGAGCGCTCAGCCTTGGTAATGCTACTGGTGGATGATGAGCCCGGTTAGAAACCGTATCCGGGAGCGTTGATAACATGATTTGCTAGATCGTCCACCATCTCGACATCGGCTTCATCCCGTAATTGGTTGAGCCATATATCGAAAGCTTGATCAGCTGCGAGCTGGAATGCCTCATCCGAAAGTGGGCGCTGCTCGTGGGCAACAACCTGGAAGAGCTCCCAGCCATCTGTAGTCTGGAGCGGCCCGACGATGGTTCCAGCCTCGGCAGCGAATACTGCCAACCCTGCCTGGCCAAACTTTCGGACAACCTCCCCAAGCGCCATCCAACCCAGATCACCGGAGGTGTCAGCCGTTGCGAAATCCACGCTGGATTCAGCTACAAGTTCTTCCCAGGAGGAACCTTCATCGAGCTTCACCCGGATTTCCTCGGCTGTTGCTTCATCATCGACGACAAGATGCTGCAACTGGATATGCTCTTGCTCCCGCTCGATTTCTGGATCGAAATCCGCCCGCAGTTTCTCGCGCAGGAGCCGGGCTTCTATGAAGGCCACATAATCTGGTTCGCGCACGTCCCAATCGGAGAGAGATGCGATGAAAGCGCGGTAGTCCTGGTCGTACAGATCGCGTGTATATGGAGTGGAGGTCGGAATAGGCATCGGGCTTTCCGCAGGGGTGGCAATCTCGGTTGGTGAGATTTCATCTGCAGCTGTAGGGTCGGTCGTCGCTGTCGGTGCCGGTGTCAAAGAAGGAAGTGGTGTAGGGGTGCCATTGGCATAGAAGTTGAAACTCACCTCGATATCATTCGCTATCTCTTCCGGTGTAACTGAAATACCCCGCCGGGCAGATTCCTGCCGGATGAGCGCCTCCTGGATCAACGTATCGAGGACGTCCCTCCCGAGCACTTCCGGGTTGGCAAGTTGAGTTTCAATCTGTGTCTCAACTGAGCGCAGGTTTTGCAGGATGCTCGGGTCGCTGCCAAAAAACGACTCCATCTGAATGTACTGATTGAGCTGAGCAGCTAACTCGCGTTGGATGATGCGCATTCGACCACGGAAATCAACCTTGGTGATGACCTCCCCATTCACGCTGGCGACAGTCATCCGTGGCTGGACCACCATGCTATCATATACACCATAACCAATCACCCCAACCGCGATAGCGATAGTGCTGATGACTGCTGCCAATATCCAGCGCCGCTGCAATCGCTCCCGCTCTGCCCGGGCCATATGCTTGCGAGAGATCCGAGTTGCGGGCCGATTTTTAGCCATAAAGTGTGAACTCCAGTCTTGTATGCGAATCGCTTCCCGGTCGTAGCTTGCCTGCAGCGGCGGCGCTTGGATATCCCCTGTCAGGCGGATCCGGTTCTATATCAGCGCATCCGATCCGCCGCAAAGGGCACCAGGGCCAAATGCCGGGCTCGTTTAACTGCGTTTGCCACCTGGCGTTGATGTTTGGCGCAGTTTCCCGTATCGCGCCGTGAGCGGATCTTCCCTGCCTCAGTTACAAACCGTCGTACCAGGTCAACTTGCTTGTAATCAATGACGATCGATTTATCCGCGCAGAACTGGCAGACGCGGGGTCGGCGGTGAAATCTTCGTCGGCCACCGCCTTGTTCGCTGCCCTCATCGTTGCTGTCATCTGAATCTCTTGAATCTCTTCTTTCGTAAGCCAAGGTATGCTCTCCTCTTCCGGTTTGAACGGAAGCATTTGTTGTTTTGATCCTTCATCGCAGGCTAGAACGGCAGGGCTTCCTCCTGATCGGCTGGATCATCGGCGGGAATGGGTGTATCCCGCCTCTCACCGAGCATGATCATCTCCTGCGCGACCAGCTCTGTAGTAAAGTGCTTGGTTCCTTCTGCGTCTTCCCAACGGCGGGTCTGTAGACGCCCCTCAACATAAACTTGCTGCCCTTTATGGAGATGCTGGTTGCAGATCTCCGCCAGGTTTCCCCAGGCTACGACATTGAACCACTCGGTCTCCTCATGCCGTGCCCCATCACCTGAAGTCCAACTGCGCGAAGTGGCGACGCTGAAGGTCGTTACTGGGCGTCCTGAGGGCGTATAGCGCATCTCAGGATCACGTCCCAGATGGCCTATGATCAACAACTTGTTTAAACCGCGCATTATGCCTCTATCCTTCTGCTTGCAGACCGGAGGGAAATGCAGTCTAGCTGATCTCTTGTGCGGTAAGCATGTACCGGATGACCTGTTCGCTTAGGCGAATATCCCGCTCGACCTTGAATGGTCCATCGGCAGGCATCTCAGCTTGCAGAAAGACGTAGTACCCGTCGGTCTTTTTCTTGATGGGATATGCTAATCGGCGACGGCCCCAGGATTCGACCTGGCCAGATTTGCCACCGGTGGCCTCGATCCAACCTATGATCTTGGCTTGAAGATCTTCTAGGGCTTGCTCGTCGAGATCGGGGTCAGCGATATAAGCAATTTCGTAGTTGCGCATGTTAATCCTCCTTTCCTCGGGATTACCCCCGATCCAGTCACGTGCGTGACTGTCCGAGAGTGGAAAGAGCGCCTGGGTGCAGGCGCCGCAACGTCAGAGAGTCTAACATAAAGGCTAATTTCTGACAACCGCGGCTGGTCGTGAATATTCTTTCACGGTATAATTTTCCATGACTTCGATCTGCATTGGGTTCGAGCGTTGATCTACGCTTGGATGCACAATTCTTTGGATCTGCAAGACCAAGTACTTCGATGCCAGGTCACTATATACCTGGCTCGATTGTCGTTAGCCCAAGATAATATGGCATTACACTCAGGAGGCCTGGAATGACCGCAGAACCCATAATTTTCGGTACCGACGGGTGGCGCGACCGTATCGCGGATACATACACGTTTGAGGCTGTGCGACGCTGTGCACATGGCTTCTCACGCTACCTGCTCGAGGTTGAGGGAACTGAAAAGCCGCTTGTTGTCGGGTACGACAAACGCTTCGCATCGGAGGCGTTCGCGGCAACTGCAGCCGAAGTCGCCGCTGGCCACGGCCTGAAGGTCTTCCTTACCAAAGGGCCCACCCCCACCCCGACCATTTCCTATGCCGTCGTGGAACGTAAAGCGGCTGGGGCGATTAACATAACCGCCTCCCACAATCCCCCGGGAGATAACGGTTTCAAGGTGCGGGATCGACATGGTGGTGCTGTAAATCCGGAGGGGCTTAAGGCGATCGAAGCCTATATACCCGATACCGACGCAAAAGTCCCTCACGTCGACCTGGAGCAAGGTCTTAAGACAGGGGTAATCGAGATCTTCGACCCGGCGCCAGCCTATACCCGCCAGATTGAGAGCCTGGTCGATCTTGGTGCGTTGCGTGGTGCCGGGCTGTCGCTCTTGATCGACCCAATGTGGGGCAACGGGGCTGGCTGGTTCTCGAACCTGCTGCGGGGAGGATCGACCGTGGTCAGCGAGATACACAACCAACACAATCCCATATTTCCAGAGATGTCTCGGCCAGAACCCATCCCGCCCAACATCGACGTTGGATTGGCCACAGCGCTCGAGCTCGGAACGGATGCGCTGCTGATCACCGACGGGGATGCAGATCGTGTCGGCCTGGGGGACGAGAAGGGTGAGTTCGTCAACCAGCTACGCGTATTTGGTTTGCTCGCCTTCTATATGCTCGAGGTCCGGGGCGAACGCGGCCCAATCGTCAAGACCCTTTCAACTACGTCCATGCTTGAGAAGTTAGGCAAACTCTATAACGTCCCGGTTATCCAGACTGGGGTTGGATTCAAATACGTTGCACCAAAAATGCTTGAAGTAGATGCCTTGATCGGGGGAGAAGAGTCAGGTGGCTACGCGTTTCGAGGACATGTTCCGGAGCGGGACGGTATCCTGGCCGGACTCTACCTGCTCGACATGATGGTGAAGCTTGGCAAAAAGCCCAGCGAACTTGTTGAAATGCTATTTGCCAAGGTCGGACCGCATTACTACGATCGCATTGACACACCGCTTGCCCCGGAAAAACGTGACGAACATCGTGCCCGGATCGCAGCTGCAAAACCGGCCAGCCTGGCCGGCATGAAGGTAACCGACATCATTACGGTCGATGGCTACAAATTTGAACTCGAGGACGGTGGTTGGCTGCTGATCAGGTTTTCAGGCACCGAACCTATCGTCCGGGTCTACTGTGAAACTACGGACCCTGGTCGGGTGAAGCCATTACTTGACGCAGGCCTAAAGATGGTGGGAGTGAGTTGATCGGATGCAGTCAGGGCTTACCGACACGCATTGCCATCTCAACTCGACCGACTATGATGCGGATCTTGACCTGGTGATGTCGCGCGCCCGCGCTGCCGGACTCTCACATATTTTGGTTCCAGGAGTTGATCTTGAATCGAGCAGGCGAGCACTTAAGTTAGCTACAGATGTGCCCGAAATCTATGCTGCAGTCGGGATCCACCCGCACCATGCAGCTGGTTGGAATGATGGCAGCGAGCACGATCTCAGGACGCTGGTGAGCTCGGAGCGTGTCGTTGCGATCGGCGAGATCGGGTTGGACTACTACCGCGATCTTTCCCCCAGGGAGGACCAACGCCGCGCTTTCAAAGCCCAGATCGAGCTCGCACTGGAACTCGAGTTGCCCATAATCGTCCACCAGCGCGAATCAATGGGTGAAATCCTTGATACACTATTACAATATGAATTGCAGACACCTGGCGATCTCGAGGACCGGCGCGGTGTGCTGCATGCTTTCTCTGGTGATGCAGAATCCGCATCGATCGCGCTTGCCAAGGGTTTCTATTTAGGGGTTGCCGGACCGATAACTTTCCGGAAGGCAGATCCCCTACGCACGGTAATGATCCAAGTCCCGAAAGAAAGAGTGCTGATCGAGACCGACTCGCCTTACATGACCCCCGAACCTCACCGGGGAAAAAGAAATGAGCCTGCTAACGTTCGGCATATCGCTAATCGACTTGCCGCACTGTTTGAAGTGGAACCTGACGACTTAGTTAACATAACAGCCAATAACGCCAACTCGATATTCCGATGGTGCAATGAAAGCTCAGACAGCAACATTTCTTGATATAGCGCGACCCTTACTCGACGAGGTTGAAGCCTGCATGCGGTCCGAACCGGCTGAACTACATCCGGCGCTATTTGAGGCGATTGATCACCTGTTGAATTCTGGCGGCAAGCGTATACGGCCGACCATGGTCATCCTCGTCGGCAACATGCTCGGGGCTGATGTCGATCGCGTGATCACTCATGCCGCTGCAATCGAGATGCTGCACACGGCCACCCTCGTGCACGACGACTTGATCGACGGCTCCTTCCTGCGACGCGGGATCCCCACTTTAAACGCGCAATGGAGCCCGGGAGCGACCGTCTTGACCGGTGACTACCTCTTTGCCCGCGCTGCCCGCCTGGCAGCGGAGACTGGCAACCTCACCTTGATGGAATCGTTCGCACGTACGTTGATGACCATCGTAAACGGAGAGATCACCCAACTCTTCGATCAAGAGACCGACGATTACCTGCAATCCTATTATGATCGGATCTATGCCAAGACCGCCTCACTTTTCGAGGTGGCAAGCGAGGGGGCAGCGCTGCTCGCCAATTCGGGGCCTGACACCCTCGAGGCAATGCGATCCTTCGGGTATCATCTCGGGCTGGCATTTCAAATCGTGGATGACGTCCTTGATTTCACCGCAGACCAGCATGATTTAGGCAAGCCTGTAGCGAATGATCTTAGGCAGGGGCTAATCACATTGCCCACGATCCTGCACCTTGAGGATCACCCTGAGGATGCTGCCTGGCTCAACCCACTCTCCCGCCAGGAAGCTGGCGACCAGGTCCTAGAGGAACTTATCCTAAAGATCAGGGGTTCTGGTGCCATCGAACGGTCGATCGACCAGGCCCAGCAATTTGTTGAACAAGGTGAAGAGCAGCTCAGAAACATGCCTTCCGCACCAGAACGAGACGCTCTGTACCAACTGGCACATTATGTCGTCGCTCGCTCAGTTTGAACATCCTGGAGGCAGAGATGGATATTGAGGTCAAGGAATATAAGCGCGTATCGGTAGTAACCGTGGCTGGAAGGATCGATGGTGCCACATCCGGCGATTTTGAGAACGAACTCAATACACTTACCGAGGCAGGTCGCGTGAACCTTGTGTTAGACCTGGGAGCAGTGGAATTTATTTCCTCTGCTGGACTGCGGGTACTCGTGACCACCCGGAAGGCAGTGAAGGGGGCGGGCGGCGAAGTACGCCTTGCTCAGCCCTCGGTCCAGGTTGTTGAGACGCTCGAAATCGCAGGGCTCGATGTCCTCTTCGAAGTATTTCCAAATCGTGAAGCCGCTATAGCTGCTTATTGAGCCGATGGAAGGCCGGTGCCTCACGATCCAAGCTTTCCTGGATCAGGTCCAGATCCTCCGCAGCCTCGTCAATCAGGCAGCGGAAGAAGCTGGTTTCCGGGAAGACGAACAGTATGCCACCCAGCTTGCCGTGAGCGAAGCCTGCGAGAACATCATCCTCCACGGATATGGCAGGGAGAACCAGGGGCCGATCGAAATGCTCGTGCAGTCCGCGCCCGGTTCGATCCAGATAGATCTCTGGGATAACGCCGAAGCCTTCAATCCAGCACAGAATCCTATGCAGCCCGAATGGTCACCCGATGACCCTCCCGTTGGAGGACTCGGTCTGATCATCATCCATCGCGTAATGGATGAAGTCCGCTATGCACGGGAGGCAGACCGCAATCACCTCAGCATGAAAAAAAGAACCATCAGCCAGGATCAGGATTGACACGAAGCTTCGAGCAGGATCCCCGAGCCGGGTGCCTGTTTCCCGTCTCCAGCGGGCTACGCCTGAACAGAAGGTTGTGCAACCCAGTGGCTACACAATAAGCAGCGCGTGACAGAGAGCATCGCCGCATCGATGAACGCTGATATCAACCATGAATTGGATGTCCTGTCCGAGATTGGCCGCTCGATCCTTCGGGCTTCGACCGATGTTGAAGAGCTGGCAGAAGCAGCTTTCCTGGAAACTGCTCGCCTGATCGAAGCCGACTTCTTCCAGCTTGGAATCTTTCGCGAAGACGAGTACCGAACTTTGATCTGGGTCCGTGACGGCAACCGTGAAACCAACCCGAGTTTCCAAATCGATCCTGATCGAGAAGGGCTCATCGGTTGGATCCGTCGTAGTGGCCAATCTCTGCTGGTCCGTGATTTTGAACAGGAAGCCGGTGATCTCCCCTCCCTTCCCAGCTACGAATCTCCGGACCCACCCTCATCAGCTATTTTTGTCCCACTCCAATTCGCTGGCCGCACCCTGGGGATCATCGCCATCCAGAGCCGGAGGGCTGCTGCCTTCGATGAGACCCATCTACAGCTTCTTCAATTGGTTGCGCTTACGATCGCCCCCAGCCTGGTGGCGACAACGCTCAGCGCTGATGTTGAAGCCCTTGCCACCCGGCTTTATCTATTAGAAGAGATATCCCGGCAATTGATTTCACTCGCCCCGATCCAAGACCGTATGACTCAAGTTTGCAATCTACTCAAGCAGGGGCTCGACTATGAAATCATCGATTTGTATGAGGTCACCGATGATGGAATCAGCTTGCTTGCCTCCACAAGCACAGCGCATATCGAGCAGCCCGATGCATCCCCGGCCTGTGTGTTAAACGCTATTGAAACCAAGCAAGTTCAATATGAACAGCTTCCACCACAAGCGACCAACGAAGGCGACGATCCAGGTGAGTTCAGGATGCAAGTTGCGGTTCCGCTTCTGGTTGGCAGTCACCGCCTTGGGTCGCTCTGCTTGTTATCTCCGGCCGGGCAAGATCCTTCGCAGGAACAGCTCACACTAATCCAGATGATCGTGACCCAGCTCGGCATTGCCCTGCTGGAGGATCGTAACTATACCCAGCACCAGGAGGAAGCGTGGATCACAACCGTGCTGCTTGAGGTAGCCCGGCATGCGGCCCAGCCTGGCGATGCTCTGACCTCACTGCAGGCCGTACTGCAGTTGGCCACTCTCCTTGCGGGTACCGATTGGGCGGTACTCCTCCTCCCGGGCACTGAAGCGGATGCGTTGGTGGTTGGACCCAGCGCCGGCTTGCGCAGACCCGAGACTTACGAGCTTGAGTCTTCCTTGCTCAAACTTGATTCTTTTGGACTGCAGCCACCGTTCAATGAAAGCGATCAACCTTTCCGATTGAAGCTCCCTGACCCCTTGACCCATATTCTGCACTCGGACTCTGCCCTTGCACTTACGATGACCGATGGCCAGGACCTGCTGGGTCTGCTCCTGCTGCAGGGAGAGCAGCTGTCCGATAAAAGAATGTCATTACTGGCGGGGATCGGACATCAGGTCTCGCTCCGGCTGGAAAATACGCGCCTTATTGAAGAAGCCGCCGCTCGAAGATCGATCGAACGAGAGCTGGCAATGGCACATTCTATCCAGGCCAGCTTCCTGCCCGATTCTGTCCCGCAGGTGGCAGGCTGGGAGCTCGGAATCGCCTGGTTTGTAGCGCGCGAAGTTGG
Organism: Anaerolineales bacterium; assembly: GCA_034430615.1. Lineage (GTDB taxonomy): Bacteria > Chloroflexota > Anaerolineae > Anaerolineales > E44-bin32 > E44-bin32. Next base: position 31,908 of record DAOUEJ010000025.1, read on the forward strand.
CGGTGACTTCTATGATTTCATCCCACTACCGCCGGACGAGCAGGGCCTCCGGCTGGGCCTGGTAATTGCCGATGTCGCAGACAAGGGCATCCCGGCCGCACTCTACATGGCATTATGCAGAACGCTCGTGAGGAGCGTCGCGACAGCCCTGATCGACCCGGCCGCGACGCTGGAGCGGGTTAACCGCTTGCTGATCTCTGACACCCGTGCCAATTTGTTCGTCAGCATGTTCTATGGAGTATGGGAACCAGCTGCGGGGCGGATTCGCTATGCCAATGGAGGCCACAACCCTCCGATCCTCCACAGCCCCGGGCTGCAAACACAGGTCATCCGTCCACACGACATGGTGCTGGGCGTCGATGAAAGCCTGACCTATGCAAACCATGAACTCAACCTGGCGGTCGGTGACACGCTTGTGCTCTATACGGATGGTGTGACCGAAGCATTTGACGAGGATGAGCAACCCTTCGGGCTGGCACGTCTTGAGAATACGCTCATGGGAGAAGGTAATTTGCCTGCGCAAGAATTGGCAGATATGATCACTGAACGCGTCTTCGCTCACCAGGGTCAACGCGACCTTCTGGATGACCTAACCGTGCTCACCTTGAGGCGCGCTGCGTGATTTCATAATCCTCACGGCCAGGAGTGAAAATCATGAAGAACGTATATGCATCGGAGCACCCGCTCGTCGCCCATAAGCTCACAAAAATACGAGATAAGACAACAGAACCTAAGAAGTTCCGTGAGCTAATCCGCGAGATATCCGCTCTGCTTGCCTATGAAGCGACGCTGGACCTGGTCGGCGATCCTGTCGAGGTTGAGACACCCCTTGAGAAGATGCCTGGGCATATCCTGCGCGAGAAGATCGGCCTTGTCCCCATCCTGCGGGCCGGCCTGGGGATGGTCGAGGGAGTCTGGGAGCTCATGCCAACTGCCGAGGTCTGGCACATCGGCCTGTACCGTGACGAAGCGACGCTTCAACCGGTGGAGTACTACAACAAGCTCCCGATCGAGCCTACCGTCTCCGTTTGCCTGATCCTTGACCCGATGCTTGCAACCGGTGGATCGGCAGTGGCAACCGTCGGCATCCTCAAGCAATGGGGGGTTGCCAAGATTAAATTTGTGGGTTTGATCGCCGCACCAGAAGGGATCGAAGCCCTTCACTCACTGCATCCGGATGTCCCCATTCACATCGCAGCAGTTGACCGTGAACTGAACGAGCACGGCTACATCCTGCCCGGGCTGGGAGACGCCGGTGATCGGCAGTTCGGGACCGCCTGAGGCCGGCAACCCTACAAACAAGCTAACCAAACGCGCAGGCCGCCATCAGGCGGCCTGCTTTTTGTCAACTCAGGAGATCCGGATGATTTAGATTTCAGCCGCTCAGATGTGAAACGGGGTATCTAGCTGGGCTTGCAAACCTCTGGCAAAACCTAGCCGCTCTAGAGTTGTTCCCGCATACCAACCAGATGATCGAGCAGCCACTGTGGCAGTTGATCGCCCCGCCTGATTTCCTTGTCTAGCACACGTTGAGCCTCGGCTTGTTCGCCGGTCGAGAGATGAATCTCCGCCAGGACTGCGAGCGCATAGGGATTGTTCGGATCCGAGTCCAATATCTCAAGGACCTGCGCGCGCGCATTGTCTGGGTGACCCTGAAGCAGTTGCGTACGAGCCATGATCGCGGGGAGGGCTTGCCATTCCACCCTGGACTGGTCAAATTGACCGAGCCTGGTTGCCACGGCAATATCCTCGGCGGCCATAAAGAAAGCCTGAGTGATGAGATCCGCCGACTCACGATTTCGCTGAATGAGCAGCGGGCTGATATCGATCGCCCGCAGGTAGCTTTCAACTGCCTCGACGAAGCGTCCATGCATCGTATAGAGGTCAGCCGCGTTCATAAATTCCTCCGCTGCCAGCAGTGACCTGTCGATGCGGAGAAGAAGTTCAGCACGCTCGAAATGTCGCTCTGGATTATCGCGTACACCGGGCTCGAGTGTCGGTACGCTGATATCCTCGCTAGCAATGGTTCCCTGCACTGCGCCAGGTTCGGGTTGTGCCTGATCGCGATTTCCAGCACTCGCAATGAATAGAAACAGGCACAGAACACTCAGCGCGATCCCACCCACCACCCAGGGCCAGCGACGCCGCTTGACCGGCTCGTCCTGCGAGGCTGCGGGTGACTCCGTGGGAACTGGTTCAGACTGGGCTGTTTTATCATCCGGTGCGGTCACCTTGGTGGGCTGCTGCTCGATAACTTTCGTTGCCGCAGGGACCTCACTTTTGACGTCTTCTGTGCCAAGGACGGCCGCCCGGAAAGCCTGAAGAAGCTGATCGACATTCTCGAACCGGTCCGCGCGCGCCTTTTCCAACGTCTTCATCAAGACTTGTTCGACGGCCGGTGGAACATGCGGGTTGACGACCGTTGGGGGTGGGAGAGGGGTGTAGATGTGATCGTGAATGATCGAAAATGGTGTATCGGCATTGAACGGCACCCGGCCAACAACTATTTCGTAAAGGACCACACCGAGTGAGTAGATATCGGTGCCTTCATCCAGCTCACCAGTCCCCTTCGCCTGCTCCGGGGAGATGTACTGCGGAGTGCCAAGCATCACATCTTTCGACAGGGTGGATGCACCTGCCTGTGCGATCCGTGCAAGACCGAAATCCGCCAGGAAAATACCACCGTCCGGCCCCAGGAGAACGTTGGAGGGTTTGATATCGCGATGAAGCACTCCCTGGGTATGAGCATAAGCCAGCGCGCTCCCAATCGCTTCAACGATCTTCACGGCTTCTGTCTTGGACAGCGGTCGCTCGAACAAGCGCGCTTTGAGAGTTTGTCCCTCGATGAACTTCATCACAAGATATGGCTGACCCTTGTGCTCGGCGAAGTCATAGATCGGAACGATGTGTGGGTGCTCCAACCTTGCGACGACACGCGCTTCGCGTTGAAAGCGGGAAAGGAAGTTGGGATCCCCATTGAATGCAGGATGGAGAACTTTTATGGCCACGTAACGGTCAAGTGCCGGGTGGTATGCCTTGAAAACGGAGGCCATTCCCCCCTGCCCGAGCTGTTCGATGATTCGATAGGGGCCGACGTTCTCACCCGCGCTGAAGCTCATCAGGGCTCCTTCCCAAGAACGGACTCATTATAGACGACGCATGATTCCCCCACAATAAACGAGTGTGAAATGTAAGTAAATTGTGAAGTGTCCGCCACACGAATGATAAGCAGGCTCCCTGGCGTGCCAGGGAGCCTGCTTTTATCGTAACTTTCATTGCCTACTTGGAGGGCAGATCCTCGAGTGCGGCCACCCCGGGAAGCGTCTTGCCCTCCAGAAATTCCAGGGATGCTCCACCCCCGGTTGAGACATGGGTCATGGCATCCATCAAGCCAGCCTGCCGCACCGCAGCGGCAGAATCTCCTCCACCGACGATCGTTATACCGGTGCAATCCGCAAGCGCCTTGGCGATGGCACGCGTTCCAAAGGCGAAAGCCTCAAACTCAAAGACCCCCATCGGGCCATTCCAAACCACCAGCCGCGCTTCCTTGATGATGTCTACATACAGCTTGATCGTCTCAGGTCCGATATCAAGTGCTTGCCAGGGAGCTTCGAGCTTATCAACCAGGACGACTTTATGCACGGCATCCGCAGCAAAGCTGTCTGCTGCGACAAGATCGACTGGAAGGTGGAGTTTCGCACCCCCGGAGGCCAGAAAATTCCTGGCTTGATCGAGAACTTCACTTTCAACCAGCGAGGCACCCATCTCGTTTCCCTGTGCAGCGAGAAAGGTGTTTGCCATCCCGCCCCCGATGAGCAGGGAGTCGGCCATGGACAACAGGCGTTCGACAACCCCGATTTTATCGGAGATCTTGGCGCCGCCCAGGATGGCGACGAAAGGATGTTTGGGGTCGGCCAGCGCATCGCCCAGGAAACGGAGTTCCCGCTCCATAAGAAACCCGGCGACCGCCGGCAGGTACGCAGCCACACCTTCGGTAGAGGCATGTGCACGATGTGCAGATCCGAATGCATCGTTGACGTAGATCTCTGCCAGTGAGGCAAGTTTGGCTGCGAAACCGGGATCGTTCGCCTTCTCCTCAGCGTGGAAGCGTGTGTTTTCGAGCAGAAGAACCTGGCCATCCTCAAGTTTATTGACAGCTTGCTGTGCTTCCTCCCCGACACAATCAGAGGAAAACGCTACAGGCATTCCTAGAAGATCTGCCAGAGGTTTGAGAACAGGGCGCAAGGACATCTCAGGGATGACCTGCCCTTTTGGACGGCCGAGGTGCGAACAGAGGATCACCCGTGCGCCCTTCTCGATGAGGTAATTCAGGGTCGGGAGTGCGGCCCTGATGCGGGTATCATCGCTTACCTGCCCATCCTTGAGCGGAACGTTGAAGTCGACACGTACCAGAACTCGCTTCCCAGTCAGGTCGACATCGCGAATCGTCTTTTTTGTAAACATGTTTTTTACCTGTGCTATTTACCCGGCTCGTGAGGGAGTTTGCGCGCGCCTAGAGCTTGTCCGCCATCAACGCGGCCAGGTCAACGGTTCGGAAGGAGTATCCCCATTCGTTGTCGTACCAGGCCACGATCTTCGCCATCTTGCCTGCCAGGACGAAGGTGAACTCGGCATCCACGATGCTCGACCGGGAATCCATCTTGTAGTCCATGCTAACGAGTGGGGATTCCGAGAAGCCCAGGATGCCCTTCATCGGTCCGTTCGCGGCTGTGCGGAATGCCTCGTGTAGCGCTTCGGTCGTCGTCTCCTGCTGAAGCGTCACGACCAGATCTACCACCGAGACCGTCGGGGTGGGAACCCGCAGTGCGTACCCATCAAACTTGCCCTCCAATTCGGGGATGACAAGAGCCACTGCCCGTGCCGCCCCTGTCGTGGTCGGGATGATGTTCAACGCCGCGGCCCGGGCGCGCCGTAAATCTTTATGCGGCAGATCCAGGATGCGCTGATCGTTGGTATAGGAGTGAATTGTGGTCATCAATCCGTATTCAATCCCGAAGGAGTCCTGGATGACCTTAGCCGCAGGCGCGAGACAGTTGGTCGTACAGGACGCATTCGAGACGATATGATGCTTGTCCGGGTCGTACATCCCGTCATTAACGCCAAGCACAACCGTCAAATCTGGTTTCTTGCCAGGGGCAGTGATGATGACCTTCTTCGCCCCTGCCTTGAGATGCTTGCCCGCCCCCTCCCGGTCACGAAATGCCCCCGTCCCTTCGATGACAATATCCACCCCCAGGTCACCCCATCCCAGCTTTTCCGGATCGGGTTCAGAAAGGGCTTTGACGAAATCCCCGTTGATCACGAGGCCATCTTCCCGGATCTCCAAATCTCCGTCGAACTTTCCGTAGTTCGAGTCATACGAGAAAAGATGGGCCATTGTCGGCAGATCACCCAGGTCGTTAAATGCGACCACATCGAAGGTGTCAGGATAATTCTCTTTCATGATCTTCATGACTTGCCGGCCGATACGGCCAAACCCATTGATTCCGACTTTTGTTGCCATGCGATTTCTCCTTGGATGTGAGGCTAGTTGCCGTTGGCTTGCAGATCACCTCCGACCGGTGTCAGATCAAGAGGCCCTGTGCGTTCCTCCAGCAAGGCAATCAGCGTGCTCGCCAATTTTTCAGGATCGTGCCGCGAGGGCATATGCTCATCAATCAAATCGTTGGTATAGAGTGGAACAGACCTGTCATGACCCAGCCCAGGGTGTACCAATTCCAATCCCTCCGGGATCTTACAATCCAGCCGGTCGTTTGCTACGACCATATCCACCAGCGTCCGGCCTATATGCGCCCGGATTGCCTCCAGATGCTGCCCGCAATCCATATGTTCTGTCTCACCAGCTTGCGTGGCAACATTGCATACAAATACTTTAAAAGCCCGACTGGCTTCAATCGCCTCGGCAAGCCGGGGAACTAACAGGTTCGGGAGGATGCTAGTATACAGGCTCCCAGGCCCAATGATAATCATATCAGCATTGAGTACAGCCTGGATTGCAGCCGGGTACGCCGGAGGATCGATCGGCTCCAATTGAACTCGGCGAATTTGACCTGGAGCGGAGGGGATGTGGCTCTCGCCTTCGATGCGCACAACCTCACCGGCAACCACGATGGCCTTGTCTGCAATTAATTCGATATTGGCCGAAGTGGAGGGCAATACCTGCCCAGCAATGTTAAGGACCCTGGCGGCTTCGCGTACTCCTTCTTCGAAGCTGCCGGTGACCGAACTCAGCGCGGCGATAAACAGGTTGCCGAAGGAATGGCCGAGCAGTTCCTCCCCCTGGCGAAATCGGTACTGGAAGAGCTGGGTCAACAGGTCCTCATCTGCGGAGAGTGCAGCCAGGCAGGCGCGGATATCACCGGGCGGTGGCAGCCCCAGTGCCTGGCGAAGCCGTCCAGAGGATCCCCCATCGTCGGCTACCGAGACAATGGCCGTTATGTTGCCTGAATGAAGTTTCAAGCCGCGTAAAAGTGTCGATAGTCCCGTCCCGCCCCCTATGGCGACCAGCTTTGGGCCCCGCCCCAGTCGTCGGTGCCTTGCAACCGCTTCGATCACCGTCTGTCCGGGTTGAACGTAGGGCGCGAGCAGGACGCGATTGAGCTTGACCAGCCCGATCACTAGCAAGGTTGTCCCGATCGCACCCAGGACGAAGGCACGCGCAAGTCGTGGAAGTGTGCTCAGACTCATTAATGCCAGGAACGACGAGTCGGGGTGTGACCGATAATAATCAAGCAGCAGGACCGCCAACCCCAGCCCGATCAAGGCAGTCCCAAGGATAAGCATGAGCAACCAGCGCTTTATACCTAACCCTGGTTCAAGCCAGCGGGAAAGGAGATGCCAGGCCTTTGAAAACCTGCCCGGGGAGCCGTCGAGTTCATCTCTAGTCGACACGCAGCCGACTATACCATTGCCACCAGAGCGGGTCAACGCGACTTGTGTTGCAAAGTAATTTCACCCGAGTGTATACTTACGTTACGATACCCGTCCGAGAGGAGGAGGCCCAATGGCCAGCGTAACTTACGAGCACGTTTACAAAAGTTTCGGAGATGTAACAGCAGTTAATGACATGGATATTCAAGTTGAGGACAAGGAGTTTCTTGTTCTCGTTGGTCCGTCCGGATGTGGGAAAACCACCGCCCTGCGGCTCCTCGCTGGCTTAGAGGAGATCTCGGATGGAGAAATCAAGATTGACGGGCGGGTCGTGAACGATATCGCGCCGAAGGATCGCGATATCGCCATGGTCTTCCAATCCTATGCGCTTTATCCACACATGTCGGTCTTTGACAACATGGCCTTCGGCTTGAAACTGCGTAAGATGCCCAAGGACGATATCAAGCGTCGGGTGCAAGAAGCAGCTGAGATCCTGGGTATACAGACTCTACTGGATCGTAAACCTCGCCAACTTTCCGGCGGTCAGCGCCAGCGGGTTGCTGTTGGTCGAGCCATCGTACGTGAACCCAAAGTCTTCCTGTTCGATGAGCCGCTTTCCAACCTAGATGCTAAGCTCCGGGTTCAAACTCGGGCAGAGATCACCAAGCTCCACCAACGCCTGGCGACGACCTTTATCTATGTCACCCACGATCAGGTCGAAGCGATGACGATGGCCACCCGCATCGCGGTCATGAAAGACGGAATCCTGCAGCAGATCGACACACCGCAGCACCTGTATGACAAGCCTGCGAATGCCTTCGTGGCCGGCTTTATAGGCTCTCCGGCGATGAATTTCTTTCCGGCCAAGCTCGTGCGCGCCGATGGAAAATTGACCGTCGATGCCGACTCTTTCCAGGTGCCGATACCGGACGATAGGCAGGGCGCCTATGAGAAGATCGTAGGGACCCCAATCATCTTTGGTATTCGGCCCGATGACATCCATGACCCGAACTTCGCACCCCCCAGCATCAAAGCTGCACCGGTCGAGATCATGGTCGATGTCACCGAACTCATGGGCAACGAAATCTTCATATACATGCTCTCCGGAACCAACGTTTTCGTTGGCCGACTCGACCCACGCACTACGCTGCGCGCAGGCCAGAAAGCGCAAGTCATCTTCAACATGGAGAATATGCACATCTTCGAGAAAGACGGCGCCCAGTTGCGGATCCAGTAAATAACCACCTGCCAGTTCAAAGCCCCCGCCTTGCCGGTGTGGGGCTTTGCCTTGTATGGGAAAAGGGACACCGATGGCAAATTTTGATCTGATGCGAGAGCTGCAAACCGAGAATGGGAGCAAGCTTGTGCTCCTTGTGATGGATGGCCTGGGCGGCGCCCCACTCCAAGCGGATGGACCAACCGAATTGGAGGCGGCGGCTACACCGACGCTGGACAACCTTGCCCGAGATGGGGTACTTGGCCAGACGATCCCCATCCGACGCGGGATCACACCCGGATCCGGTCCTGCTCACCTAGCGTTGTTCGGATATGACCCCCTTGAGTTCCAGGTAGGTCGCGGCGTGCTCGAAGCAACCGGGGTCGGCTTGGAAGTGGGGGACGGCGACCTGGCAGCGCGCGGCAATTTCTGCACGCTGGACGGTGACGGTAACATAATCGATCGGCGCGCGGGCCGGATACCAACCGACGAAGCTCGGCCGATCGTAGACCGCCTGGCCTCGATCGAAATACCGGGTCTCAAGATCCAACTGCGACACGTGAAGGAGTACCGGTTTGCGCTTGTTATGCAAGGGCCGGGTCTGCAGCACGAGATCGAGGATACAGATCCCCAGAAAACCGGCGTCCCACCACTCCCAGCCCGGGCTATGACGAAAACCTCGGAGCCAGCGGCTGCCCTCGTCCAGACATGGATAGAGGCAGCCACGGAGATTCTCAGGGTTGAACCCAAGGCGAATGGAGTCACCCTGCGCGGTTTCTCGACCGATCCCCGCCTGCCCAAATTTCCCGAGATCTACGGTTTACGCTCGGCATGTGTCGCCGTCTATCCGATGTACCGGGGTGTTTCACGCTTGGTGGGTATGCAGATCCTTGATTTTGACGGCGAAACACCGGAGGACCAATTTTCAACAGCTACCGAAAATTGGGATAATTTTGATTTCTTCTTCATCCATATCAAGAAAACAGACAGCCGCGGGGAAGACGGAGATTTCGAAGCAAAGGCCAAGGTTATCGAGAGCGTAGATGCGGCGCTTGAGATCCTGCTGAACATGCATCCAGATGCGATCGCGATTACCGGTGATCACTCCACACCCGCCAGCATGCGGACCCACTCATGGCATCCCGTCCCACTTCTGCTCTGGTCGCCCAGAAACATGCGGCCAGATCTACAGACCAGGTTCGGCGAGCGCATGTGCGAAGTCGGCGGACTCGGCACGCTGCCTGCAACAGACGTCATGCCGATCATGATGGCTCACGCGGGTAGGCTGCAGAAGTTCGGGGCATGATATTTCGAACCTGATCGAGTGTAATGCAAGCAAGTTAATAGTCCTGTTAACGAATAGAGGCGCGCCAATGGCGCGCCTCTTTGGGTAAAGCATGTGTTGGTTATGTCTTTCGTTCGACAGCCAAACCAAGGATATACACCAATCCGGTCGTACAGAGCGAAATGATAGCTACCAGCGCAAAAGTATCACGCCAGAAACGTTCCGGGTATAGCCGGATGAACGTATCTGAGAGGGGGAAGATCCACGTGCTCCCCTCGAAGAACAAGCGATGGAAGCCTACGAACAGCACGCCGAAGCCCACCACCAGCCCAAGACCGAGCAAAAGCAACAGAATGGCGGTCCAGCGGGCGGCTGAACGGCATGCGGCTCCAGCGGCTGAACGCCCAGCGACACTGCTCAGAGCGAACGAAAAGACCAGGCTCAATCCCAGCGAACCTGCCCATACCCAGCGGGTCAGATCAATGAGGCCCTTCACATCCGCCATGTGACTCAGCTCACGCGCATTATGCATTGGCGCCCCTGATTCCAGTTGGATGTCGTCAAAGTAGGAGATCGGATCCCCTCCCAGGAGGAAGTCGATATCGACCGTGGACCACCGAATACGATCGTCAACCGTAAATCCGAATGTGTCCGACGGAAAACCAGGCATCCGGTACTCGATAGGAACCCAGATCCTGGAACCCAGGAGGATCAGCCAGACGCTGGTTAGCAAAATCAGCACGGGGATAACAACCAGAAGGAATATTCGGTACATGCGTGCTTGAAGGGAAAATGAATTCAAGCGAGCCTCCTACTCAACGGATGCTTTCGACGCCGCCAGAGAAGATGAAATTTAACGCGATCTTGTTTGTTAGAAGCTCAATCGGTGCCCAGTCATCTGTAAACACGGTTGATGAGAGCGGTGTCGGCTGCAGGTTTTGGATCGTGCGGTGGATGACGTCTAGCAATAACGGTGATGCCTGGTCAGCGATCAGCGCAAGTTCATTCGAAACCAGGTTTCCAGCTGATGTGGGCTGTACGGTAGCATAAATGATTGAGTTGAAGGTGAAGGGGACATCCAGCACGTAGACACTGGGGAAGACAGACTGAATCGTACCCACCATCGCCTCAATCAAGGTCCGGTCAGTCGGGGTACGGCCGACGTTGATCACGAGCACCCCCCATGGCTCCAGATGGTCATGCACAACCTGGAAGAATTCCTGGGTCGTCAGATGCCAAGGGATGTAGGGTAACCGATAGGCATCGACACCGATCACGCTGTACTTCTCGTAGCTGTGCTCGAGGCCCCAGCGCCCATCCTGTGGGATGGCATTCAGGTTTGGCTCGTTCATGTCAAACCAGTTCCGCCCGACCTGGATGATATCTGCATCGATTTCCCAGCCGTCAATTGGGATCGGCCCAAACGCCTTGGTGTACTGCTTCGCGATTGTCCCTCCAGCTAACCCTACGATCCCGATCCGTGAGACCCGCGTTCCAGGTCCTGGTGGATTCAAGAACGGAGCACTGAGGAAGTAATCCCATGTCCCGAATGTGGCCTCGAGTCCGGGGGCATATACTGAGTGGATCCCCTGTCCTTCATTGAGCATTAGCTGCCGGACACCTTCAATTTCAACAACCTGGATGTAGTTGTAGGCTGATTCGCGTTCGTAGACTTGACCCGTATTGGCTTTGATCGGTCCGCGCAGTGTGAGCCAAGCCAATACCAGCAATAGGAACGGCATCCACAGGTGGATCAACGCACCTTTGCGATCGCTGCGATACCAACCTACCAGTGCGACCGCGAGCAAGCTGAGGCTGTACACAAGGAAAGTGCTGCTCGTACCAATCGTCGGGATTAACACAAGGACTGGCACGAATGTCCCCAGAATCGACCCAAGCGTCGAAATGGCATAAACACGCCCTGAAACCCGCCCGGCATGCTCCGGATCGCTGATTGCGAGACGGATAGCAAACGGGGAAACGCACCCCAGCAGTGTAACAGGAACGCTGAAGAGGATCAGTACCGAGATGAAAGATCCAACCATCAAGGCCAGTTGAAGCTGCTCGACAGCCTGCGCTGCCCGAAGCAGGACCGGCCGGGAGATTAATGGCACCAGCCCTGCGGTGAAAGCACCCCATACGACAACACGATAGAAGGCTCGGGGATTGGGCCAACGATCGGCCCACCGACCCCCCAGGAAGTACCCTGCCGCCAAGTAGACCAGGATCAACCCGATAATGTTGGCCCAGACGATATTGCTCGTACCAAAGACCGTCCCAAGCAGCCGGGAAGCGGAAAGTTCGATGGCCAGCGTGGTCATTCCGCTGAAGAATACAACCACCATCAAGTAGCTCTGTGAGTGTTTAACCTCGGCTCCCTCGGACATACGTCAGGCTACCCTTCTACGCGTGGGAAGTGAGGTTGCGCTGTTAAGGCTGGTTTCGATTTCCAGACCGTAACGTAGATGTCGGACAGGGATACGCGCGTGCTGGACGGCAGCCGCCAGTTCGTCGCTGCCCCCCTCCCCGCCGAAACCCTCCCTATCGATAAGCACGAGGACAGGCTGTCTCCCTGCATGTGCCATCCTACGTAAGCCTTCCGCCACACCCGGATCCAGGGACGGCGTAATGACGATCACCGTCGCCCCTTGAGGAATGCGCGGCATCTCAATTTTTAAGACCTCGGCCAAGGACTGCTTCCCCTCGGGGTTCACGACGGCCAATGATTCGAGCAGCCGCCACTGCTGGGCTTCTCCGAATTCCGGTTGGATGACTTCACGCTGATCTGCGTAAGTTATAAGCCCAACTGAACGATCCCGCAGTAAGAAGTGTACCGCTAGCGAAGCTGCTGCGGTCGCAGCGTATTCGAAGCTCGAGGGGGGAAGATGAAACTCATCCCCGATTCCTACTTGCTGGATCCCTGGATCGGGTGAAGTCTCTATTTGGACACTGCTTTGCGCATCGAGGACGATCCAGATTTCAGCCAGCGGATCGAGCTCAAATTCCTTGACGATCAATCGACCAAGACGAGCCGTCGAACGCCAGTGGATACGGCCAAAACTATCGCCCGGTGCATACTCGCGGACGCCGGAGGCGTTGGGCGTCACTTGATGGGTCCTTTGGCGCAGCGCTTCACCACCAGGGAGACGACCGCTTGGAAGCGGGAAACCCTGGATTGGGACAATCATGGGGAGGACGACGACGTGTTGTTGGACCGGGATGACTTTGCGCACTGGAAAAAGACCGAACGGATCCCCGGAGGTGAGGGTCATTGGACCCAGGCTGTAGCGGCCTCGCTTTGTGCAGAGTGTGCGCAGTATCCAGGTGCGAAGCTGGCGTGCACCCAACCCGGCGGCTACGTTAACGGCTTGATGTGCGCCCCGCTGCGCTGGCCCGCGCAATCCCAAACCGATGGCGATTGCCGTCACACGGTAACCGGGCAGGTCCGATTCGTCGCGTGTCTCCACCCACAGCTTCGGAACTCGGCTCTTATTTAATAGTTCGAAGCGCTCAACAAAGAGCTGACCGACCTGTGCCCGGCTCGATCGGGGAAAACGTGAGACCTCAATCCCGCGCAGTGAAAACCGGGACCATACGTACGATAAAAGGAATAGACCGCTCCAGAAGTAACTCAGATTGGCAAAGAGTTCCCGTCCACTGATGAGGGCGGCAACAACGCTGAGTAAAAACAGGATCAGGACACCCCGGGCACGGTAGGTCATCAAGCGAGCTCACCCCCCGGGATGGGCAGCTTATCGATTAGTTCCTGGATAATATCGCGTGCATCGACCTCGCGGATTCTGGCAGCGGAACCTACGATCAGGCGGTGAGCGAGTGTGGGAACGGCCTGGACCTTGATATCATCCGGCAGGACGTAATCTCGGGCATCCATCGCCGCCCGGGCTTGTGCGCTGCGGTACAACGCCAAGCTGCCGCGTGGACTTGCCCCAAGGTAGACCTCACTGTGATTGCGGGTGGCGTCAACTAGATCGACGATATAGTTTTCGAGGTCTGGCGAGATGCGAACCTCCTTGATCGCCTGCTGGGCCGAGAGGAGTTCCTCAACGCTAACAACCTGCTCGAGATTGATGATGGGGTGGATCAACTTCTGGTCCCTCAACATCTGGATCTCATCCGTCGTGCTCGGGTACCCGATGCTGATGCGCATTAGGAAGCGATCCATTTGAGATTCCGGCAAAGGGAATGTCCCTTCGTATTCGATCGGGTTCTGGGTCGCCAGAACCAGGAAGGGGGACGGCAACGCATGGGTTTTACCGTCGACGGTTATCTGGCGCTCCTCCATCGCTTCTAGCAATGCTGCCTGGGTTTTAGGTGTGGCCCGATTGATTTCATCAGTGAGTACGATTTGGGCCATGACCGGGCCCGCACGAAACTCGAATTCACTTGTTTTCTGATTGAAAATGGAGACCCCGGTCACGTCGCTGGGCAGCATGTCGGGTGTGAATTGGATGCGGTTGAAGCTGCAGCCAATTGATCTGGCCAGGCTTTTGGCCAGCATTGTCTTTCCCGTTCCTGGTACATCCTCAATCAGGATGTGGCCTTGGCAGAGCAGACTGGTCACAGTCAATTGGATCGCTTCCCGCTTTCCCACAATCACTTTAGCTACATTGGTGGACAGGCGTTCAGCGAGCGTTTGAATTTCCTTCATGTTTGCTCCTAGTGCGTTGTCTGGAAGGATAGGTTCGAATTGTACCTTGATAACCGAGTGGATCGTTTTGGTGTCAGCTCAAGCCTGCTGGACCAGCAAGAACAGGAAGGCGATCCAGAACAAGGCCAAATTCATCCAGCGTGCCCGGTCCACTCGTGAGCTGAAGAAGACCAGACCGAGGACCATCCCCGTCGCCAGCCTGACGATCCCCAATGGCTCGCGGAAGGTCGAATGCGGTGTGAACATCAACAGCACGCTGTTGAGTCCCAACACCAACGTATCATAATCACGACGCTTTTCGAAGAACCATGCTCGCACGGCGGCAAAGGTTCCCCAAACCGAGGGGAAGACGATCGTCGGGACCAGGAGGACCATAAAAAGGAGCAGGACTTTCCATCCATACTCACCGATCCTCCATAAACCCATATAGGGGATGATCTCGAAACGGGTCGCCATATCGCCGCCGCTTCCCAGGCCAGGTGCGCCAAACGTCACCCAGAGCCAGATCTGCCAGGCCAGGTAGGCACCCCCCCCGGCCAGGAGCCATGTACGCCGGCGGGTCCAGCCCTCGCCCGGGAATGCCAGCAGAAGTGCCAGCCAGAATAGGACCGTTGTCTCCTTGGCAAAGAGCGCCAGGCCAAGCGATAGACCTGCCGCTAAATCATGCTGGTTTTCTGCAAGCATCCAGGCAAGTATCACCAGGCCGTAGGCGAGAGGTTCGTGCAGATCGAGGCCGACCGGAGCAACGACCCCAACCCACAACCCGTAGATCAAGGCATACCCTGCCGCCTGACCCCGTTGGAGTAAGATACCCGTTAGCAATCTTGTCCCGAGCACCAGGGCGCTGAGATTAATGATTAGGATCATCCAAGGAATGAGCCATGCCTGCCCAAATGAGAGCCCACGTGCAAGGATCGGGAGCAGGATTCGTTGGTAGCGATAAGCAGCTACATCGAGGTGGGGGGTGACCGAGCTCGGATCTGGATCAAGAGCGATATACAACGTGAACTGTCCATCATAACCGGGTTCACCCAGTGGATCGGGGATGTTGTAGCGGGGACCAACCTCAGCCAGTGCGGTCGGATCGAAGGCCGCAGGAGCTAAACGCCAGATGGCGTACCCTCCTGCAACCAGCAAGGCGACGAGCGCCGGCCACCAGGGTTTCAGTCTTTCGACCATCGCAACAGTACGCCGGCGCAGCTGATCCAGCCAAGAATGCTCAGGATTGCGCCCGCGTTGAAAACCACGGGGTGGTAGGTCATCCGGATTGTGTGTTCACCTGGTGGCACCCACAAACCACGCAGGTTAACGAATGCCGGGAAGATATTGGTTTGCTGGCCATCGATTTCTGCACGCCAACCCGGGTAATAACTGTCACTGACCACTACCCAGGTTCCCTCTGCTGCGGCGACGGTGAACTGCAGTTCCGCCGGGAGATCTGTCTCAATCCCCCCCGTACTTGCGTTACCACCTGTAAGGTAGTGAATTTCCAAGGGACCTTCGAGGATTGCGGTCTGGGGCGTGCCGGACCCTGAACCTGCCATTATTTCGAGCGCAGTCTCCGGGGAATCGACGACCTCAGCCGTGGGGAAGAACCACAGGCGTGCGGCACCTTTGATGGGGGCGTACTCCACCCCAAGTGGTCCAGACCCGGTGTCTTCCGCTACCGACGCTACGTTCATCAAAGCCAGGATAGCTTCCCTATTCGTCTGCGGAAGGACCGGGAGTGCCTTGATCAGCAATTGGTATCTTTTCGTAGTGAGCGGATCGAAATTGTTTACGGAGGGGATCGAATCGAGCATGGCCGTGTTCGGGATTCCCACATCACGCACAGCAACCCACTCGATATCAGGACTAAAAGTATCGAAGCGGTGGGTGCGTTCGAACGTCACGGCATATTCTACATCGGCCGGCATGAATATTCTTGTTCCGGTATCCCTCTGGATTTGCTGAAGTGCGCTTCCTCCTTGATATACAGACGAGGGCTGTGAAGGGTTCAAGCCACTACCAGCGGTCACAAGATCAAAGAGCAGGAAAGCACCCAGGATGAGCTGCGCCGGTGGCGACAATGACTTTGGAAGGAAGAGTGTGAGAAGACCGGAAAGCGCAAGCCATACACCGGCAAGTGCGAATGCGCGGACGAAGGTTGGCTCAACCCCTCCCAGCAAAACCGCACCCAGGTAACCTGCCAGTCCGATAATCGCCACGCCGGCGGTGCCCAGCCTGGTCCAATACAGGCCTCTGCCGCTTGGCGTCCGCCATTGATCAAGACCGAACCCGGCTAGTAGTGCCAGACAAAACACCAGGAGCAGGTTCCATCGAGCTGGCGCCTGGAACAGGTCGAATGTAGGAACAAACCGGAATAGGAATGGGAAGAGCGGAGTGTTATTACCGAGTGCAAGCATAAAAGCGAGGATTGAAACAACCAATAATAAGACAACAGGGGATTCCTTTCGCTCACGACTACGCAGGGCTTTCCACGCCCCGATCACAGCCAATATGAACGGAAGAATCCCGATATAGATTGCGTCCTCCCAGTAGTTTCCATATCCCCAGAAATCTCCCCTTACCGGCGTGCCAAACAGATCAGGGAAAACCAGACCCAGGAGACGCCATGGCCAGAACGAATAGGTCATGGCGAACTTAACGTCGAGGACCTCCGCCCGTGAGGACTGAAGCAGATATTCCAAAGTTGGGAGTAGCTGCACCGCCGAAAGGATGAAAGCCAGGATCCCGGAGACCGCTAGCGCAGCCATGACTTTTATTGCTTGTCCGCGCTCGCCCTGACAGAGCATGCGCCAGGTAGCCCACGCCAGAACCATGACCAACGTATACCAAGCAGTCTGAGCATGACCTGCCAGCCACTGCATCGCCAGGACAAGGGAGAGCAGTATCAATGGTCTGCTATACGCCTGGATCTGTTTTCCTGCGCGGATTTTGTCGATCAGCCGGTCGGTGCAGAGCAGAATCCAGGGGAGCCAGGCAGCTGTGTGGTTGATGCTGATAAAACCGCTTCGTGCGACGAGGTACCCCGAGAGGCTGAAGGCAAGCCCTGAGATCATTTGCGCTGGGGGGCTAAGGCCCAGGCGTGAACCGAGCGCGCGCATCCCGAGTCCGGCCCAGATAAGGTGGAGCATGACGAGCAAACCATGGCCAGCTTCAGCTCCGATGATGAGCAGCAGCAGGTTCGGTGGGTAGAAGATAGCCGACTGGTAGTTAGCCACTAAGGGTGCCCCCAGGCCGACCCAGGGGTTCCAAAGGGGCAGCTGGCCTGAGAGCAGCAAGTCACGCGCAAATCGATGCCAGGGGACGAACTGGAGCATGGGGGTCCCCCAGAAGAGCACCTCCCCGCGCAGGATCATCGGTCCAAATAGCAGCACCGGACCCAGGATCAAGACGAATAATGAGATCTGGTTACTTCGCTTGCTCACGGACTTTCCCCAGTTCGGAAAATCTGGTATCCATCGTCGTCATATTCGATCTGCCACTCAGCTGGCAGGATCGTCCGCTTTCCACCGAGGTCCCTCTCCTCGGGGCCCAGGATGATCCACCCAATATCGTGAAGCTTTACAAATGAAGCTTGTTCTTCTTCAGTCCACTCGCCGTTATAGAAGGCTTTGACTTCTGGCTCCAACGCCTGCAGGTTTGCACTCTCTGGTCCGAGGCCGATAAGGACACGGACCGCGGCCCAGGCTGGGAGCGCGTTACCTGTTGCATAGGAAGCGAGGACAAGATCCCCGGGTTGAGCATGATCGGCCAACCATGTGTAAGCAGCAACGTCGGCTGATGTGCGGAACATTGGTCGGGCAGGCCGGGAGGCAACTGCCGCACCTCCCATAATTAAGGTGCCTGAACTAATCATCGAGATCGATACCACGAACGGCA
>DAOUEJ010000026.1:0-68819 GCA_034430615.1 Anaerolineales bacterium
AGTATGGTTCTTCGAACGGACATTTTTTACCTTCTCAAATCGCCTTGAACGTACCGACAGGCTAGCTCTGCTGGCCTTAGCTTGGAGCATCCATCAACCGGTATGCTATGTCCAAAGCAGACATCGCATCCTCGGCATAGCCGTCGGCCCCAATCTCCTTCGCATAACCCGCAGTGACGGGTGCACCACCTATCATGACCTTGACCCTCTCCCTCAGTCCAGCCTCCTCTAGTGCTTCAATCAATTTCTTCTGCTGGGTCATGGTGGTGGTGAGCAAGGCCGATGCACCGACAATATCCGCATCGATCTCTCTAACTGCTGCAATAAATTCCTCGGCAGAATTGTCAACCCCGATATCCATGACCCTGAAACCATTGGCACTCAGGATGATTCCGACGAGTGTCTTTCCGATCTCGTGCAGATCACCTTGGACCGTCCCAAGCACAACTTTACCCACCACTTTCCGCTGCTGGCCCTCCAGCAACGCGGGTTCAAGGATCTTCAGGGCAGTTTTCATCGCACCAGCACCCATGATCAACTCTGGCAAGAAATATTCACCCTGCGAAAACAACTCCCCTACCCTCTGAATACCCTTGACCAGCCCCTGGTCGATACACGCAAGCGGGTCGATCCCCTCCTCCAACGCCTGTCGGGCCAGGTTTTCGGCGGTTTCGGCTTCACCATCAACAACAGCCTGAGCAAGTTTGCTAAAAAGCTCTATGGACATGTACATCTCCTTGGGATAGTCGCGCGTTCATTGGAATATCCGTATCCTATCTCCTGATCCCGGCGTAGGTTTACTGCAGAGAGTAGATGATCTTGCTATTGATATTATCCACCACAACCCTCAGTTTCACGAATATCGTTCTTGTGTTAACTTCAATATTCTGCGACAGTCCTATATTGTCCATTAATCGCTCGCTTCGGTTTTGTCTCTGCTTATTTGATGTTGAGACGATGCCCAGGATAGCTATTAATTTCCCGGGCTGGCGGACTTCTGAGTGCCCGGCACCGACAGGATCTAGTGCCAGCCTTGAAAATGAGACCTCAGAATCTCAAACCAAAGTCAGAAGGCAGGATGGTGTCGCTCGGTTGCGCATCAAAGGTTACCAGCTTTCGGATATCATGCAGTGGAGATGCAAGCGTAATTCGTAACTATCCCGATCCAATGATTTATGAACCTCAGCGTCGAACAGAGTCCTGGCGCGAGGAGGCCGGGTAAGTTGCGACGCAGTGCGTTTCGATGAGTGTACGATTTTGAAAACGAAGTCGGAGGATTGAAGTGGATCAACACACCAGGAATTTCACACCGAGCAAGAACTTTCAGGGGATACAAGCTATCCTTCTCTGGGCTGGGATCTTGCTCCTCACGGCCGCGTTCGTCGCTTGCAGCCCGGCGGTCCAGGTAGATGCGCCTCAGGCCACATCGCAGCTCATCAGCCCCTCTGACTATGTCGACTTGTTCGGTAACGATCCAGCACATGTTCTGATCGACGTCCGCACATCGGAGGAGTTTGCTTCCGGGCATATCACCGGTGCGATCAACATCGCGGTTGATGAGCTGTCTTCACGCCTGGCGGAGGTGCCGGGCGATCAACCCATCATCGTTTACTGCCGATCCGGGAACCGAAGCACGATAGCGGCGAGCATCTTGATCGAAGCCGGATATGCTCCCGTTTACGATCTTGGCGGAATCCAGTATTGGATTGCGCAGGGCTTGCCGATCGAGTGATCACTACGCCAGGTGAGACACTCAGCCTTCGCTGCTGGCCATGCCCGATCAGGGTTCAGACCGGCAGCAATTTTTATACGTCCAGGATCTCAACGGCCATGCTAGCCAGATCTACGAGCGCCAGGGTGCTGCGTCCATTCATGCCCATCATCTCGCCGGGATTGAGCAAGGTGCATCCTTTAATTTCCGCTTGGTGCAAGGTATGATCATGACCGTAACAGACCAGGTCGTACGAGCCTGATTTCGCTAAATCGCGCGCTATCTCCGGATAGTGATTCATCGCAATTCGGGCACCACCCAGTTCTAGTTGTGCGATCATCCCGTGTAATGTCACACTCGGAAAGGAAGCGGCCACGCGCGAGATCGACCATGGATCACCATCATTATTCCCCCAGACGATGTGCAGCGGACGATCGCCGATCGTGTCCACCAGACGCTTTATGACGAACGGAGAACATAGATCTCCACAATGCAGCACCACCTCAGCCCGCTGGAGATGGGGGGCGGCCGCCTCGATTTTCCAGATGTTGTCATGACTGTCACTGAGCACTGCAACCAGCATGATCCTTGCTCCTGAATTCGACTTTTTGCATTATATGCCAGAATAATTGAGCGTAAATCCGCAAGTACCGCAAGTTAATATACTGTTCTGACACCGGGTCTGCGCCCCGTAATCCAACAACATTGATTTATTAGGTGTGTGCCCGCCGAGAACTCACCGCTTCCCTCAATCGCACCCTCTAACTTTTCGTTTAGTTAAACGTCTTATCTCTGTATCCGATCGTAGTGCTGGTTAAGCTGCAGTAAGTGATCCGCCAACTCACTCGTTAAAGCACCCGGCTCCATGCGCCAGGTCCAGTTGCCTGTGCTCGTTCCTGGATAGTTCATGCGGGCCTGCTCCCCTAAACCAAGCATGTCCTGGAATGGGGCGATAGCCCACGACGCACGCGAGGACCAGATGGCATGCAGCATCGCTTCGACGACCTGCTCATCCGTGCAGGCCAGGTACTCACGGGTGAAGGCTTGCAGCTCGTCACTGGCCCGCTGGAACCAGCCCCGGCTTGTATTGTTATCGTGCGTTCCCGTATACGCTGCGCAGTTTTCAGGATAATGAAGCGGCAGGTCCGGGCTTGACAGGCCGCCCTCCAGGCCGAATTGAAGCACCTTCATCCCCGGAAGCCCATAGCGGTCACGCAGGGCATCGACCTCTGCCGTAATGATCCCCAGGTCCTCGGCCAGGATTGGCAGTGGGGCTTGCATTCCTTCCAGCGCGTCGAGCAGCTCGGCTCCGGGCCCAGCGACCCAGCGACCGATGACTGCGGTCTCAGAGTCCCCGGGGATCTCCCAATAAGCCTCGAAACCGCGGAAATGGTCCAGGCGGACGATGTCCACCAGCTTCAACGCCGACCGCAAACGTGCCTTCCACCAGCTAAAACCGTTCTCCCGCATGCGGTCCCATGCGTAGAGCGGATTCCCCCAACGCTGACCGGTTTCCGAGAAGTAATCGGGTGGGACTCCCGCCACCACGGTCGGATTTCCTTCGTCATCGAGCAGGAAAAGATCGGGGTGTGCCCAAACATCCGACGAATCGTGCGCGACAAAGATCGGCATATCGCCAATCAGCGTAATACCCCGAGCGCGGGCTGAAATACGGAGCTGCTGCCATTGTTGGAAAAAAAGGAACTGCAGCGCTTTTACCCGTTCGATACCGGCTTGATGCTCACCCACCAGCCCTTCTAACGCACCTGCATCTCGCTCAGCCAGCCCGACTGGCCACGCCGGCCAGGGTGCACCCTGCTGCAGCCTTTTAATCAACACGAAGACAGCATAGTGATCCAACCAACTCGCTTCTGCTTCGCAAAACGTGTAGTAGGACTTCATGATCTGGTTGTCAGGCTGGGCCAGAAATCGATCAGCCGCCAGATTCAGGAGTTCCGTCTTCCAGGGGATCACCAGGCCGAAATCGATCTGCTCACCCCAATCTGGGATTGACTCAATATCGCTCGCTTCCAGGAATCCGTCTTTAAGCAAACCATCGATGTCAATCAACAATGGATTGCCAGCAAAAGCTGAAAGGCTCTGATAGGGGGAGTCCCCGTACCCTGTTGGGCCAAGGGGCAGCATCTGCCATAAGCGCATCCCGGCTGAATGCAGCCAATCCATCCATGTGATGGCAGATTGACCGATCTCCCCGCACCCATATAGCCCCGGGAGAGAGGTTGGATGGAGCAGAATGCCGCCTGCCCGTGCCTTGATCACGGCCGCCCGGGCATCAGATACCAAGAGAGCGACTCGCCTTCTCGTAGAGTTGAACATAGGAACGGGCTGAGGCATCCCAGGAATGATCGCGTCTCATACCTCTCACCTGGAGTTCACGCCAAATATCATGCTTGCGGAATACTATGATTGCCCGGCGCAGTGCCGCTGCGAATGCGTCCGGATCTTCATCTTCAAAGGTGAACCCGACCCCCCCTGGATCAACATCGACATCCTGGACGGTGTCCTTTAACCCCCCCGTTGATCTGACCACCGGCACAGCACCGTACCGCATCCCGATCAGCTGCGCCAGGCCGCAGGGTTCATAGCGGGAGGGGATCAGGATCAGGTCACATCCAGCGTAAATCTGGCGTGAGAGCAGAGGGTCGAACTTCTGCAGGAATCGGACGCGATCGGGGAAACGGTCAGCCAACGTCTGGCAGAGCTGTTCCAGGCGCTGGTCGCCCGTCCCGAGCAATACAAACTGCCAGGGAAGATCAACGATTTGTGCCAGGGCTTCAAGCGCGAGGTCGACCCCCTTCTGGTAATCGAGGCGGGTGATCATCCCCATCAGTGGGCCTGCCGTTTCTGGTAACCCGAGCGTCTTTCGGAGATGCGCGGTGTCCTGGCTGCGTATCTCTACGGTCGTGGTGTCAAACTGCGCGCTGATATTTCCATCGATCGCCGGGTCCCAAACACTGTAATCGATCCCATTCAAGATCCCGACCAGACGATCTCGACGTGCCGAAATTAGACGCTCGAGGCCGCTGCCGTATCGTTCGGTCTGGATTTCCTTTGCATAAGTCGGGCTCACCGTCGACAACCAATCAGCGGCAGCGATGCCAGCCGCAAGAGGCAAGCGCCGAGCCCAATCCGGGAGAGCGGGATGCACTGTACTTGGTACATCATAGTCATCAAGTGCCGTTTCGCTTCCAATCCCCAGGTAAGGCAGGTTGTGGATCGTCAGTAGGGAAGCCACACTCGTCCACACTCCGCCCTCCTCTCTCAGCTGGCGGAGCTTGGAGACTGCTGGTGCGGCATGCCAGTCGTGAGCATGAAGCAATGCGGGGTTCCACTCGTAGGCCTCACAAGCGATCAGCGCTGCGAGAGAAGTGAAGACATATTTGTCTGCATCCCGAGCAGGATCGCTGTATACGCCAGGAGCCGATCGCACAGGATCGCCATCGACAAGCCAGTAGTGAACCCCCTCGTACTCAAGTTCAAATAGTTCTGCTGTAACGGATCCTTCACGGTGGGGAACAGGAAAATGAGGCAGTGGTTCGAGTTGGTAATCACTACGCTTGATCGTTGAGTGCAGCGGCAAGACTACCCGCGGCTCGACACCCTCCCGTATGAGCGCGCGCGGAAGCTCCCCGGCGACGTCTGCCAGCCCTCCCACTTTGGCCAATGGCGTGGCTTCAGCAGCGATGAAGAGCACTTTCACGCGCTGAACCACCCTGACTGAATTTCAGGGAAGATCTTATCTTTCTCCCATATCAATTCGACCGTGGGTAGGAAACCTATGCCCTTCTCCAGCCCATCGAGCAGGGTATAAAACCGTTCAACGTGGCCTCGGAAGCGTTCGGACGCATATTCCCGGGCCTGCCCCGTGGTCACCAGGAAGGGCCAATCTGATGATTGCAGCAGGAGCAGCTCGCGGGCCGCCTGGTTCAACGTAATACGCTGCCATTCTTCGGGTGCAGGGAGGAACTGCAGCGCAACCTCAAAGCGGGCCTCCGCAGCATGGATGATCGGCCACATCCAGCGTGTCTCATCGTTATCCCAGACGAAATGATTTCCACCGGCCCCCCAGGAGCCTTCCGGCAAATTAAGAGAGATACGCGGCGGATGATGATCCAGATACCCTATGGCGGTCTCGACTTCGACCTCCGGCATCCGGGAAAATTTCCTCAGAACTGCCTCCAACCAGGTCACGCCTTCGAACCACCAGTGTCCGAACAACTCGGTATCGAAATTGGCGCAGATCAGGCCTGGCTCACCACTCTCGCTGGCATATTTCTCGAGTTCGGTTTTCACCAAATTTACAAAGTGCTCGGCATGCATCTGGACCTTTCCTGCCGCCCAGTCAGGTTGGTAAGGTTCCTTCTGCGCCAGGTCAACACCCGATCCTGTCACTCGCCAGTACTGCAACCCTGAGAGACCATCCTTTTTATGGAATTCTCGGTAATCAAAATCACCTGGATAGCCCCAATCCGCGCTCCAAACTTGAAGCCCGGTCGTGTTGTTGCGCCCCATAACTGCAACCGAGGAAGCACCGACATAGTAAGGCTGAAAGGTTGATGCAGGCTGCTCGGGCTCCACATCGCTGAACGGTACCAAATAGCGGCGGACCACATCTCCATATGGCCCAGAGACCTCACCAGCCGCAACGCCGACCGGGCGACCACCCTCGATCATATGGGTTTCGGCAAAGAAAAGCTCAAATCCGTTAGCTCCCAACCAATATTCCAAACCGGCCCGTACGCGCCCATCTTCTTCTCGATAGGCCGGGCGGTAGGCACATTCAGGCAGCCAGATGGCCCGTGGTTTCCGCCCGAAATGCCGTTCGTAACTGTGGACAGCCGTTGCCAGCTGCAGGTTGATCGATTCATCCTTTTCGAGCAGGGGCAGATACCCGTGTGTGGCAGCACAGCTTATAATCTCGATCAGGCCTTGATCCTGCAATGCCTTGAAGGCCGGTACCAGATTTCGCTGGTAGGCATGCTCAAACTGATGAAGGGTATGCCGATACCAGTCCCGGTAGAAGAGTGCCAGCTGGACGAATTCTTCCGATGCCTCGCTCTCAAAACGGGTGATGTCGTCCTCAGCGGCTTCGATCCGGTCTTTCACGAAGGTGATGAAATTCTCCTGCACATCCGCATCAGCAAGTTGCTCGAGCAGGATGGGGGTTAGCGAGAGGGTGAGCTTACAATGGACGCCCTCATCACGCAGCCTGTTGAGGGCATCAAGAAGCGGAATGTACGTTTCAGCTGCCGCCTCATGCAGCCACTCCTCTCCATGTGGCCAGCGCCCAGCCTTACGGGCATAAGGCAGGTGGGAGTGCAAGACAAATGTAAAGGCACCTTCTGGGGTCATGATAACCTCGGGAGTTACGATTCGAATGCAGTGGTCATCCATTGTAGCAGAGAGCAGAAACTGGACAGGACAGCGGTTGGAGCAGCACGGGCCGCCAGTGGCGGCCCGTGCTGAGTACAAGATCTATTCGTCGAGGCTATCTGCCCAAGCGTTCTTTGAGCGCCAGGTTAAACGCCGGGACGATGCTGTGCAGGTCGCCAACAACGCCGAACCGGGCCAGCTTGAAGATCGGGGCATCCGGGTCTTTATTGATGGCCACTATGGTCTTCGCCGTCCGCATGCCAGCCAGGTGCTGGATCGCACCGGAAATCCCGCATGCAACGTATAAGTCTGGTGCGACGACTTTCCCCGTTTGCCCTACCTGGTGGGCGTAGGTAATGTAGGCGGCGTCTACGGCCGCTCGGCTGGCTCCGACTGCACCCCCAAGTGTGCGCGCCAGGTCCTCGATTAGCTTGAAGCCTTGTTGGGCGCGCCAGATTTCTTGTTCCTTCTCATCGGTGATACCGGCAGGCGGTTCTAGGCCAGGGTTGTTCGATACCCCCCGTCCCCCGGATACGATTACGGCCGCATCCGTCAGGCTGACTCCACCTTCAGAAGCGGAGTAACCCATCACCTCGGTCGTGGTGGCCTTGAGCTCTACTGGAACCTTCGTAACCTCGCCTGTACGTGCTGAATCTGCTTCGGGCTTCGGGAATGCCCGGCTGCGGAGGGTGATGATCAGCGGTCGGTCACCAACGGCGACAATCTTTGTGAGCAGCTTGCCGGCATAGATCGGCCGGGTAGCGAGGATGCGGTTGTCCTTAACTTCAATTGCGATCACATCTGGTGCCACACCCGCTTTGAGATCGACCGCGACCATCGCCGCTAGCTCGCGCGTACGGCCCGAGGTGGGCATGACCACCAAGTGCGCATCAGCAGCCACTCTCGAAAAAGCATCTGCATACGGTTCTGGCCGGAACTCAGCCAAAGCAGTGTCTTCAACGATGTGCGCCGCATCAGCGCCGTGTGCGATAGCCGCCTTGGCCAGCGCCTCCACCTCGGAGCCGAGAACCACTGCCAGGACAGATTGTCCGAGTTGATCAGCAACCACTCGAGCAGTTCCTACGGCTTCCCAGGATGCAGGTAGAGCTTCACCCTTGAAGTGATCGATGTAAACAAATACATTTGCAGCCATCAGATCACCTTCTCTTCCACTAAGCGATTGGCCAGGGCTGTTGCCTGGGCTGCGGGGGAATCACCCTCGATGAACTCACACTGAGTGTCCACCTTGGGAGGTGCGAAGATCTCAGGCCAGGAAATGGCAGCTTGAGGACTATCTGCCAGTGCAAGATCAGATGCCCCCCAGATCGGGATTTCCGCCCGGGAGGCCTTGCGAATGCCCATAAAGGATGGGTATCGAGGTTCGTTGATCTCCTTTACCACACTCAGCACGGCAGGGAAAGTTGCAGAAACCTGCTGCCGCCCTTCATCCAGCATACGTTCGACCACGATTTTCTTCTCGCTGGGAGCCAGCTCATCGATCTTGGCCACAAGGCTTAGCGCCGGCCAACCAAGTCGCCGGGCGACCTGCGAGCCGGTGATCCCGGTGTCGCTATCGACCGAAGCGCGGCCGAAGAAGACCAGGTCCACCTCCCCCACTTTCCTCACTCCCGCCGCGAGTACCTGGGAGACACCCAGCGAATCGAGCCCGGCAAAGGCAGGATCGCTGATCAAGACGGCCTCATCGCAGCCCATCGCTAGCGCATGCTTAAGCGCCTCTCTGGCATCTTCCGGGCCCAGGCTGAGCGCGGTGACCGTCCCCCCATGATTTTCCTTTATCTTGAGGGCCTCTTCCACGGCGTATTCATCCCAGGGGTTGATGACAAGCGGGGCTTCACCCCACGACACTTTGCCATCTTCCACCGTGACGGTGGCGGCCGTGTCAGGCGTCTGCTTGACACATACCAAGATATTCAAAACGGCCTCCTTTATGATGTAGGGTCAACGAGATTGCATTTATGAAGCTTCTTCTAACTCCGTATCTGCTATCGGGATTCCTCCGTCTGCCAGTGCTCGGGATCGAACGCGGGTAATTCTGCTCTGAGCGGCCGGTCTTTGCGCTCGTCAAGTGTGTAATCGGCCTGGATCAAGGTCTGGATTTCATTACTGCCTTCGTAGATCATCGCCCCGCGTGCATTTCTCATGTAGCGTTCAACATCATACTCATCGCTGAAGCCATACGCACCATGGATTTGGATCGCTTCCGAAGCGGCGGCAAAGGAGGCGTCGGTGGCGAAGTGCTTGGCAATCGAGGTCTCAAGTGTATTGCGCTGCCCGATGTTCTTCATCCAGCCCGCCTTCAAGTAAAGCAGACGGGCGATCTCATAATCACGCCGCATGTGGGCAATCTTCTGTTTGATCAATTGATGCTGCCCAATCCGGGCACCAAAAGCCTCGCGCTGCTTGGCATAGGCGATGCTGGCTTCCATGGCAGCACGGATCAGACCGGTTGCGCCAGCTGCGACAGTGTAACGTCCGCTGTCAAAGGCCGACATCGTGATCTTGAACCCCTCCCCCTCCTCACCAATCCGGTTGCTTGCCGGAACCTCAACATCCTGGAATGATATCCATCCCGTTGATCCGGCGCGCACACCCAGCTTGCCATGGATGTCACCCCGGGTAACCCCGGGGCGATCCAGCTCGACGATAAAAGAGGAAAGCCCTGCACTGGGTTTATTGGCTTCCGGATTCGTACGGACGGTCACCAGCGCAAGATCTGCCTTCGACGCCAACGAAATCCACATCTTCTCCCCATTCAGGATGTACACATCCCCCTTTCGTTTGCCGGTTGACTGAATATTGGAGAAATCGGATCCAGCTCCTGGTTCGGAGAAAGCACCACATCCGAGTTTTTCACCGCTCGCAAGTGGACTCAAGAAACGGGTCTTTTGCTCTTCCGTACCCCACTGGAGCAGGGTCATGCTTGCTAACCCTGTGTGAACGGACATGACCACGCGCAGGGTCGTATCGACTGCTTCGAGCTCCTCGCACACTAGTCCGAGGGCGATGTAGTCCATCCCCTGGCCGCCATAGCGGACCGGGATGCAGATTCCCAAGATCCCCAGTTCACCCATGCGCGGAAGCACATGCGCTTCCATCTCCTGTTTTCGGTCTGCCTCTTTAATGCTCGGGTAGACCTCCTTTGAACCGAAACCGCGCACCATCTTCTGGACCATCTCATGCTCTTGGGAGAGACCAAAATCCATACAGTTACCTCCACAGAAATCTGCCACGATTATAGTGGGTCGAGAGGGGCGGGACAACCGGAAACATCGCACAGATTGAAATCACTTGCAGCTCCGATTTTTCCGCGTTTGTGTACTGGGCGGCGACGAAAGTTATAATGTCCCCGAGGTGATACGGTGGAGAGATTTATCCAGGTGCTGCAAAGACGATGGCTGCTGCTAGTCGCCATACTTGTCTTCTTGATCATCACCGCGCCCTCCCCCACGCCCAGGCTTCTGGTCGACGAGATCCTTGGCGCGACTATGAGTGTCGCTGCCGGACGGATCGAGCCAGGCCTGGAGCATCTCGATACTGTCCTGAGAATTCAACCCGGGCTTGACCAGGCAGCACTGGCCGCTGCCGACCTCGCACTCGAAGCAGGCGATCCGATGCGCGCCCGGGTGTACCTACAGCAAATCCCGTTCAATCCTAAATATTTGGGAAGAACCACCTGCCTTGCTGCACGAGCGGATTTGATCGGATTGGCCAGGCCGGGTTTGACTTGGGTGGAGTTGTTAGAGAGATGCCCGGAAGCTCATATTGAACTGGCAGTCTATGCCGCTAACCTGGCATCACAAGAATCACCGGAGGATCTGGCACCGGTGCTCGAGGCCCTCCAGCGTGCTGGATATCCCGACTCTAATTTAGATACCCGGCTGGCCTTTCTGCAAACCGTATCTGACCCTCTGTCAGCTGAGCCGCTTCTGCGGGCGCAAGTTCAGTCTGGAAACAGCAGTGCCCCCTTGGCTCTTGATCAACTGACCGCGATCCGGGACGCCAGCATGGAGGGCAGTCAGGCATTTATCTTCGCCCAGGTAGGCCAGGTATTTGCCCGCTATCAAGAGTGGACTCTAGCCGCCCGTGCTTTTCAGGCAGCGCTGTCGGAAGACGAATCCTATATCGAGGCGCGTGCGTATCTCGGGTTAACCTATGAGATGCTGGGTAAAGATGGTCGGTCAGAACTCGAACAAGCTGTTAGCGCAGCTCCAAACGCAGCCCTCCCACATGCGTTCCTCGCCCAGCACTGGAAACTCATAGGAGAACTCGATCGCGCTATCCGTGAGCAGGAAATCGCCGCGCGACTGGAACCTGAAAATCCAGCGATCGCGGCAGAACTCGGTGCTTTGTACGCCCAAACTGGGGCGCACGAACTCGCCATCCAAGCTTACCAGGTCGCAACCCGTCTCGCTCCCCTGGACGCTCGGTTCTGGCGCCTCCTGGCAGAGTACTCGATCCTATACGAGACCCAGCTTGAGGAGCTTGCAATACCCGCCGCCCGCAATGCATTTGTTCTTGAAGCAGAACCTCCGGACGCAAACGCGCTGCTCGGCTACGCACACCTACTCACAGGAGATCTCATCCTGTCGCAGCGGCTGATCACCCAGGCCATCAACCGCACACCCTATAACGTCTTTAATCAGTTCGCATATGGAATGCTGCAGATCCATCAAGGCGATGCACTGGCGGGATTAGCGACGATGCGGATGGCCGCCCAAATGAAACCAGCTGATTCGATCGGCGAGTATGCGCGCCGGAGCGCGGAGAATATGCTGCGTTGATCCACACTAAACGGGCTTCAGGCCGCTATCCTCGCAGAAGGGGCCTATTCAAGCTCAGGCATGCTAGAATGCCCGACATGCATTCAGCAACCGTCATCCTACGAACGGCGACAACCGTCCTGCTCTGGATCAGTGTCACTGCGCTCTCCTCCTGCACGGCCTTTCTCCCCCAAGTAGCACCCGGCAGCGTCCTGTTCCAGGATGACTTCTCACGGCCAGTGAGCGGCTGGGATCGCTACCGAGATGAGATTTATGAGGCCGATTACGAGGATGGTACATACAGGATTCGAGTCATCACACCACAGACTCTGGTCTGGTCGTTGCCGGGTGTCGACCTGGAAGATGTGCGCGTAACCGTCGAAGCACGATCCATCGGTGGAAGCTCTGATAACCTATTTGGAACGATCTGCCGATACGAGAATGCGGAGAACTACATTTTTTTCCTCGCCTCCAGCGACGGCTATGCTGGGATCGGCAGGTATATTACCGGAGAACGGATCCTGCTCACGGATGAATCTCTGCTCCCTACGGACAGCATCAGAGCAGGTGATGCCATCAACCTCCTCTCAACTACTTGTAACTACCAATCGCTCACCCTTGAAATCAACGGTCAGGTTGTCGCGCAGACAGATGTCTATGATACCGGGTCCGGGGACATCGGCCTGCTGAGTGGGACATACGCTGTAGGGGATACCGTAATTGAATTTGATAATTTCTCCGCAACACAGCCTTAAGGGATTTACCAATCTCGCTCGATATGGAGAGTTGTTGTGAAGTTCTACCTTGAGAGCATCGGCTGTCGTTTGAACCGGAGCGAGATCGAGCAGCTCGCAGACGAAATACACGCATCCGGCCATCGTATCGTCCAACATGCTGCACAGGCCGATATCGTCATCCTCAACACATGCGCAGTAACGCAGGCAGCTGTGAGCGATTCCCGCCAGCGCTGTAGACAGCTTGCAGCGGAAGGTGCGGATCGGATCGTGCTTACCGGGTGTTGGGCATCGCTTGAACCCTCACACGCCGCCAATCTCCCCGGCATCCTGAATGTCATCCCCAATGCGTCCAAGGATAATCTTGTCCACAATTTACTTTCTCATCAGGTCATAAAATCCGATCTGGATCTCCCCAAGCGAAACGAATTCCCAAGCACGATACGCAAAACGCGCGCCTTCATCAAGGTTCAGGACGGCTGCAATCACCATTGCTCGTTCTGCATTACTACTATCGCCAGAGGTCGGAGCCAAAGTCACCCAATACGGACTGTACTCGAGCGAGTTGCCGCGGCCAGAAAAACCGGACACAAGGAGGTTGTGCTCTGTGGCGTCCAATTGGGGGCATGGGGACACGATCTCAAGCCTCGGATGACACTTGACCAACTGCTACGAGCTCTCCTGGCGCAAACAGATATCCCTCGCTTGAGGCTATCATCGCTCGAGCCGTGGGCGCTATCACCTCAGCTGCTCGAGCTCTGGCAGGATCCCCGCCTCTGCCGGCATCTTCACCTGCCGCTTCAATCTGGTTCGGCAAGCATCCTGCGCCGGATGAGCCGCAGGATTAACCCGGTTCGATTTGAAGATAGGCTTCAGTTCGTACGAAGTCTGGTTCCGGGGATTGCGGTAACCACAGATCTCATCGTGGGATTCCCCGGGGAGAGTGAGCGTGAATTTGAGGAGAGCCTGGCATTTGTCGACCGCATGAACTTCAGTGGCGGACATGTCTTCACATATTCTGCCCGTCCAGGAACGGAGGCGTCTAAATACTCAGATCAGGTTCCCCATCCGATCAGGCGCGAACGCGGCCTTGCTATGCGGCAGATTCTCAAGGCTTCCACCCGGAGTTTTTCTGAGGCACGCGTAGGAACAATTAGCACTGTGCTCTGGGAGGGCATGGCAACACGCGATCCATCAGGCTGGAAGCTCGGAGGGTGGTCCGATGAATACTTGCGAGTCCACGCTCACCACTCAATCAAGCGCATCAACACGATCGACCATGTGCTGCTCACGGCCGTTACGCCTGAGGGCATGCTCGGAGTAATTCAAGAGTGATGTCCGATCTCCAACCCTCTTCCATGATTTCTAAAGTTTTCACCCCTGGATAGCCCGACGATGTCGAATATTCAACGCGTCCCAATCCCAACACACACATATGTGGCTATGCGCAGGTATCTGCTACTTCCCCCAAGGTCGGCCACCTAGGTATAATGGCGTTATGCTTACACGCGAAACATTCGAGAATGACTTGAAGGACGCAATGCGTTCTGGTGACCAGGTGAGGAAGCGCACCTTGCGCCTGTTGCTCACCTCCGCGAAGCTGGCCGAGGTCGCCACCAAACAACCACTAACAGAGCCAGACCTCCTTGGGCTAATAGCCAAGGAGATCAAATCTCGTCAGGAGAGCATCGAGGAAGCCCGGCAGTATCAACGCCAGGACCTTGTCGATTCGAACCAGGCCGAGATCGAGGTTCTACAGGCCTACCTGCCACCTGCGTTGACGACGCAGGAACTCACGGATCTGATCAAGTCGGTCATCGAGCAAACTGGCGCCACATCTCAAGCCGATATGGGGAAGATCATGAAGGAGTTGATGCCCAGGCTCCAGGGGCGCGCGGACGGTAAGGCCGCCAGCAACATCGTCCGCGATCTACTGGCCTCCTGAGCAACATGGGATGGATGATCCTAATCTTTCCACACCTAGTCCACTAGCCAGGCTCCGCCAGGCTTTTAATGCGGTCCGGTTGTGGCTGATCCTCTTGCTAGGTGTAGTAGGAACCATCGTTGCGATCTCACTCCCGATCAACGCCCAAGGCCAAGCTTTTGGGCTCCAGCTTGGTGATGTCGTCCAGCAAGATATCCTCGCTCCATATGACCTCTCCTACGTAAGTGATATCCTCACCGAACGAGCTCGCACAACCGCTGCCGAGAATGTCTCACAGGTTTACGATCCACCCGACAACCAGGTGGCACGGGAACAGCTTGACCTGCTACAATCTTCCTTGAGCTTCATCAACTCAGTCCGAAAAGATAGTTACGCGAATCCTGAACAGAAAACCGGTGATCTTTCTCAATTGATCGCTGTCAAGCTCGCTCCTGAGGATCAACTACAAATCCTGGATCTACCGGAAAGTCAGTGGCTGAATGTCTCGGCCGAGTCGCTTTCGGTGCTTGAGCAGGTCATGCAAAGTGAGATCCGCCCTGGTATCTTGGAAGAAGCCCATCGCACCATCCCCGCCCTGGTGAGCATCTCACTCCCTGAAGACCAAGCCCATCTTGTGGATGTCATCGTCCCGGATCTGGTTGTGCCGAATTCGCTTCCCAACGCGGAGGCCACGCAGCAACTACGGACCAGCGCGCAGGAAGCTGTGGGGCCGGTGACGAGGACCTACTCGCAGGGTGAGACAATCGCAAATCGGGGCGAAATTATTTCCAGCCTGGAGCTGGAAGCCTTGCGTGAATTCGATCTGTTGAAAGCACCCAATCCCTGGCAGACGATTGCCTTCAATTCTCTGCTGGTTGTGATGCTTGCCGGTGCCTTCTTACTCTTCAGCATCCGGACCCAGGGGGTGTTGATCACCCGACCTAATCTTGCGTTAACCGTGAGCATCCTCTTCATCCTTATTGGCCTCGTGATGCAGCTCATGATCGCAGGCCGGACGGTCCTGCCTTATGTCTTCCCGGCGGCGACCCTGCCAATCCTGATGACGGTCTTCTTCAGCCCGGGTATGGGCGTCATGACCGCGCTTGTTATCGGAGCCTTGGCGGGCTATCTCGCCCCGAACGGCCTCGAGCTAGCCTTGTATGTCATGATGAGCGGGGTCCTGGCTTCGCTCATGATCGGACGGGCTGAGCGTCTGGGCGCATTTATCTGGGCTGGAATAGCAGCTTCAGTAGGGGCAGCGCTGGTTATCATCCTCTTCCGGATCCCTGACCCCGCCACCGATATCATTGGGAAGGCTTCGTTATTGGGAGCTTCGATCGCCAGTGGATTGCTGGCCACAAGCCTGGGTTTCGGTTTACTGCTCGTAATCGGCAACCTGATTGGTCTGACGACCAGCTTGCAGTTGATCGAACTCTCCCGTCCTGATCATCCGCTCCTGCAGCAGATTCTGGTCAACTCCCCCGGGACCTACCAGCACAGTCTGCAGGTGGCGAACCTGGCCGAACAAGCCGCGCGGGCGATCGGCGCTAATCCACTCCTAACGCGCGTGGGCGCCCTTTACCATGATGCGGGAAAAACACTGCGTCCACAGTTTTTCATCGAGAATCAAGTAAGCGGGCATAATATCCATGAGCAGCTCGATCCCAAGACAAGCGCTGACATTATCCTTGCCCATGTGCGCGAGGGGCAAGACCTCGCCCGGAAATACCGCATACCACAGAGCATACGATCATTCATCACCGAGCATCATGGCACGCTCGAAGCATCCTATCAATATCATGAAGCCGTAAAAGCCGCAGGTGGAGACGAGACAAAGGTTGACCGGCGTGACTTCACCTACCCTGGTCCCCGTCCAAGGTCACGCGAGACTGCTTTACTGATGCTGGCGGATGGGGTAGAAGCCGCTGCGCGCGGCGAGACCCCACAATCAGAGGAACAGATCGACAAGCTCGTACGCTGGGTCATTGAAGACCGCCGGTCGAAAGGCCAGCTCGATCGGACCGAGCTGACGTTGAAAGACCTTGACACCATACGCCGTTCTTTCGTTGCCACGCTGAAAAATATTTACCACCCCCGCATCCGGTATCCACAAAACAACGGTACTATCAGTGAGGAGCTCGATCCTTCACAGCCTTCACGCTCAACTCCGGCCGATGAGTCATGAGCTACGATATAAACGTTCAAGCCGACCCCCCATACACGGGATCCGCCGGTGACGTCCGAAAAGCAGCCGAAGAGACCTTGAAGCACGTGAACGCTCCGGCTGGGTCATTGAGCGTAATCCTCACCGACGAAAAAACACTCCAAGCTGCAAATAGACAATACGCTGGAATAGACGAAACCACGGATGTCCTCTCCTTCAGCGATGGTGAGAAGATGCCAGATGCTGAGGGGATCTACTTTGGTGATATCCTAATTGCGGTCCCAGTCGCTGAAAAACAAGCGCTACGACAGCAGCACCCGCTCCGGGAGGAATTGTGCCTGCTAACCATCCACGGCATTTTGCATCTCTTGGGTTACGATCACGGGGAGCAGATTGAGAAGGGTCTCATGTGGTCACAGCAAGGCGCAATTCTGACCAAACTCGACATCGACTCTTCCATGATGGGGATGACGCCTTGATCCCGGAGAGACGCGCCCGCTCGAGATTGCACTCCTTCCGACATGCATTTTCGGGATGGTGGTATGTCATCCTGACTCAACGCAACGCCTGGATCCACATGCTGGCGACCCTGGTCGTCCTCAGCCTTGCCTTATGGTGCCGGCTGACTCCAGGCGATATTGCCATCCTGCTGCTTTCAATCGGTCTGGTTTGGACGGCGGAATTTGTCAACACAGCGCTGGAAGCGGTTGTCGATCTTGCAAGCCCCGAAATTCATCCACTGGCGCGAGTGGGCAAGGATGTCGGCGCCGCTGCTGTACTCATCGCCGCACTGCTATCCGTTCTCATCGGTATCCTGATCCTCGGCCCGCCGATCGCGGAGCGACTGGGCTGGTTATCGTAAGCCGACACAAGGTACAGAAAGATCACAATTGGCGATAGGCCAAATGCTGGATTGCAGGCCGATTCGTTCTATGACATAATTCCATGATATGTTGCAAGCCTAAAAACCGTTGCTGGAGTAAAGTGAATGGTCGAGCAAGATTTACGCGGGAGCCAATATCAAGCAGCAACAACTTCATTTGACATTCATAACCCGATGCAGGCACTTGCCAGCCTGCTCCAGCTTACGTGCGACCTTCTTAAAACCGACCGCGCGGCTCTTTATGAGATCAATGAGGAACAGGCCACCTTTCTCCCCCGGTTTGCGCATGGCATTTCTGTTGGCGAATTAGGCAACATCTCCACCAACGCCGACCATCCAGTCCTTCAGGAAGCCCTCCGTACCCAACGAGCAGCCAGCACGGATGGCGAGTCTGGCGCTCTCGGCCTGCCGCTCGGTCCAGGGATTGTCGGCTGCGCTCCCTGCATATCCGGCGGGAACATCGTCGGCCTGATCTTTATAGCCAGTGATAAGGGACTGGAATATCAGGATCTGGCGTTGGCCACACTCGAGATCCTTGCTGCACGGGCTGCAGAGATCTTTGCCCTGGCCAAGCAGTCAGCGAGCCAGAGCTACCTGTTCCACAAGCTTTCACTTCTATACCAGGCCAGTCATGCCATCACCGGGACGCGCGACCGACCAGAAGCGATCAAGCAAACAGCAGCCCACCTGCTCAAGGCAACATCGGCGGATATGTGCGAGGTGCTGACCTTTGAGGATGGAAAGGGTGATACGACGCGCTTCAGACAGCAATTGGGTAAAAGCATGCAGCAGCACGTTGTGGAACTGTTCGCCGACAACATGCCCGATTATCCAGTTCACCAAAAGGTGCTCAAAGAGCTAAAACCTGAGATCATCAGCCTTTCCCCGCCGCGCGGCCTGGCGAAGGATATCGCCATGCTCGAGGCCGAGGGGATTTCGACGGCGGTCGTACTTCCGCTCGCGATCCGCAACGAAGCGCTTGGGCTGGTCCGTTTGATGTACACGCAGCCCGGACGCAAAGTGAACGACCAGGAACTCGAGCTAGCACAGGCAATCATCAACATCGGCGCAGTCGGCGTCCAGGACGCACTCCACTTCGAAACTGCCGAAGCCCGCGCCAACCAACTTCAGACGCTGGGCGATATCGGGCGCGAGATGACATCGACGCTTGATCTGGAGTCGGCGTTGCAGAAAGCGATGGAGCACACCCAGAACCTGCTCAAGGCCGAGGCGGTCGTGCTCTTCCTCCTTAACGATGACGGGGAGAAGCTTGTCCTCAAAGCAAGCGGCGGCGCTCGCCTGCGCATACGCGATGTCGCCATCAGGCTCGAGGAGGGCATCGCTGGCTGGGTTACGCGCAATAACAGCCCGCTGATCGTGAATGACGTGCGCAGCAACCCGTTGTATCACAGCGCCATCGACGGCCAAACCGGTTTGCTCACCTCCTCAGTACTTTGCGTACCCCTCAATCGTCGGGGGGAGGTCACCGGGGTCATAGAGGCCATCAACCACCCACGCGGAAACTTTACTGAAGCTGATCAGCAGCTCCTTTCGTCAGTCGCCTCCTGGGCTGCAATTGCCCTTGATAATGCGAGCCTTTTCCGCTCTGTCGCCGACGAACGCTCAAGACTCGAGGCGACGCTGGTCGAAACCGCTGACGCGGTCGTCCTGACCGATAACAATGGACACATCATCCTCGTGAACAAGGCCGCGGGGCAGGCGTTTCGCATCAATCCCGACCTGGCTGTTGGACGGCCGGCGATCGAGATTTTTGCTGGGCACCCACTCGGCGAACTCCTCATGGATGATGAGGCAACCTTTCCTACCAGCCTGGAAGTGACAACTCCGACGGAGCGCGTGTTATACGCGACTGTCAGCGACATCAGCGAAGTCGGCCGGGTGGCAGTGATGCAGGACATTACCGCCCTGAAACAGATCGACCGCATGCGCTCCCAGCTTCTTGGAACGGCTGCGCATGACTTGAAGAATCCGCTGAACGCGATCCGGCTTGGCGCCGATTTACTGAATGATGCCCCACTAAGCGACCAGCAGCGCAAGGCGTTGAATATGATGCAGCGCGCCACGGACAGCATGACCAACCTGATCACCGGATTGCTCGAGACCATCCGCGTTGAATCGACCGCAAACCTGAGCTACGAGCCCTTCCAGGTCAATGATCTGGTCCGGCGGGCGATCGAAGATCTGCGGCCACTTTCGGATGACCGCAAGCAGACCATCCGCTTCGATCCCCCTGATGAAACGCTGCTCATCATCGGTGATCCGAGCCGGTTGAACTCGGTAATGACCAATTTGCTGAGCAACGCGATCAAGTTCTCTGGGGAGGGAGCCAAGATCGAGGTACGAGTGCGCTGGGATGATGAGGAAATCATTATCAGCGTCGTCGATGATGGCCCTGGCATCCCCGAAGACGAAATCCCCCGGATTTTCGAACACCTCTACCGCGGCCGGATCACGGTCCAGGATCCCAACAATCCCATCGATGGCACCGGGTTGGGTCTGGCTCTAGCAAAAACAGTCGTCGAACAGCATGGTGGCAGGATCTGGGTTGTGAGCAAGGAAGACAAAGGCAGCACGTTCAGCTTCTCGATCCCACGTGAACAGACCCCCAAGACGGGTTCTCTGCGGCAGGATAAAGACGAGCGTTAGGTATCGTCACCCGAGTCATCTTCGCCGATCCCACCGGCAAGTAATTTTCGAACTCCCACGTAAAAGGAGATATGGAAGGTGCCCTCAACGAAATTTCGATTCGGAACCGTAGGCTCACCAAACTCAACCCCCAAGAAACCAGGGGGCTCGGTCGGGACGATCCAGCATCTGGCAGAACAGGGTTTGCTTGCCTTTGAAATCGGCTGGGTTCGGTCTGTGCGCGTTTCGGAGAAAACCTGCGAAGCGATTCGCGAAGCCGCTGCCCAGTTTGACGTGGCCATCAGCGTTCACGCCCCCTACTACATCAACCTCAACGCGGACGTTGACGAATGGCCTAAAAGCCGCCAGCGCCTGATGGATGCTGCCCGGTATGGGTTTCTCGCCGGTGCAACGGACATCGTCTTCCATCCAGGCTCATACTTTGAACGGCCACCAAATGAGGTGCTCGAAGTAGTGATACCCCGTTTACGGGCCTGTATAGACGAACTCCAGGTTGAAGGAAATACGGCCATTCTCCGCCCGGAAACGATGGGCAAGGGAGCGATGCTGGGTTCACTCCAGGATACGCTGATGATGGCCTCCGAGCTTGAGCAGGTAGAACCGTGCCTTGATTTTGCCCACCTGCATGCTCGAACTGGCGACGGCAGCCTCAACTCGTACGCAGAATGGAAACAGGTCTTCCAGGAATACCAAGACGCCCTAGGGGTGAAATCCCTCCAACGCTTGCACTGCCATCTATCGGGGATTGAGTATTCTGAGAAGGGTGAGCAGAACCACCTCATGCTGGCTGAATCGGATTTCGATCTGACGGGTCTGATGAAGGCGCTCGGGGAGTTCAACTGCGGCGGCCGGATCCTGTGTGAGAGCCCGGAGATGGATGTTGATGCCCAATTGATCAAATCGGCCTGGCAGCATATCGCCACCGAGTGAAGGGCATTCTTTATCCAACATCCACCTTATGAACCTCAACGTGGATGACCCGGTCTTTAGTGGGGGCAAGTTATATAAAATGTTGCTTGCGGATCCGAGGATCGATCGCAACCCGCAACCCGTAACCATGAAATTGAAGGCAACCGTGAGCAAGATCAGAGCCAGGTTTGGGAGCAGGATCAGGTAGGGGCTTGTCCATAAAGCGGGATATCCTGCGCAGATCATCACGCCCCAACTGGGTAGATCCAATCCGATCAAACCGCCCCGTGTTGTCACGTGGACCCCAAGGCCGATGAAACTCAGCGTCGCCTGCAGGAAGATAGTTCCGGGGATGGCAATCGTCTCCGAAACGATCAAGGGGCCGATAATAATCAGCAGTAGGTGCATAGTAATACGACAATGCCATGCATACAGCATGGCATTGTCGATCACGGCAACAACTGAATCGAGTTACGCGCCGGGGGACGGATCCATACCACCTGCCGGCGGACGGGTCAATTCAGGAGTCTGCTCGAGTCCTGGCCTGGACTGCGGGCGGTTAGTGGGTGGAGATCCAGCCGCGATATGCCGTGCAAGCTGGCTGCCATCATCTTTCTTGCTGCCCGCAATCAGAGCGATCATCCCTGTCCGAAGATCTCCAAATCCCTGGATCGAGCCATCGCGCGATCGATATTGAGTTGAGTTATCGACAGAAAATGTCTTGTGCTCCCCGGAGCGTGTCTTGAGGGTGATCGTACGGGCACCGAGGCTTACAATCCTCCCTGCTGCACGAACGTCCAGGCGCGGCCTCTCCGGGCGCTCCTCCGGTGTGCCAGTTGTGACCATCAAGGCAATTGCTGCCCCTTCGTCGGTTTTGATAGCCGCCACCAGCGCGCGCATTCCGGATTTGAGGTCGTGAATGCTCGTGATCGTTCCATCAGGACTGCGGAACTGAGTCCGTTCGACAACATCAAAGGTAAATGCTTCACCCTCAGTAGTCGATAACGAGAAAGAGTCCTGACCAGGATTGACCTTCGCGATTTCACCGGTCACTCGGAAAGCGTGCTCACGGAGTTCATCCAGCGAGCCAGCAGCGACGACCAACGCCACCCAGCCCTGATCCTCCGTATTCGCACCCACGACGAGGGCATCCATCCCGATTACAAGGTCAGCCAGTGAGGAAATCGAACCGTCCCGGTTGTTGAAGCTGGTCCGATCGATGACCGAAAAGCGGAACACTCGCCTGTCCTGGGTTTCAAGCCCAAAGCTTGAATCCTGCAGGTCTACAGCTGAGATCTTGCCCAGGACGCGTGCGGTTTCTGGGAGTTGATCGGAGGTAGCAATGGCTACAAGCGTTGCCTGGATCGTTCCCTCGTTTCGTTCATTGCCCCGAACGAAGGCTCGCATGCCTGTTTCGAGATCCACAAAACCCTCGACGGAACCGTCCGGGCTGCGGAATTCGGTTGCTCCGGTCACATGGATATGTACGTCACCTCCCGCAGCCGATCGTAGTGTGAATGTATTTCCGGGTAGATCGAGATGGGTGATCACGCCGACGACCCGTACCTGATTGCTGGGCGTGTCTTCCTGAGCCTGGGCAACCGTTACGGAGGAAAACAACACCAGGCTCAGCATCAGTATGACTTGCACAGTACGCTTCAACATGACAGACCTCCTTGAGATTAGCTTCATGTGTATTCTCAAGCAGGTCCGCAAATAATCGGTGATCGAAATGTAAAATGCCTGTAAAACTACAAAAGCACTTTTTATGAGTCGTCCGATGGGAAATGGAGCTCTTCTTTCCCCGATAGCCGCTCGTGAATGCGTTGAATGACGATGTCTAGGTGCGTTGGATGATGAACAAAGTCAAGGTTGTCGGTCCTTATCGTGAGTACAGGGCAGAGATCAAAACGATCGATCCATTCGCCGTAGAGCTCGTCCAATAATTCAAGGTAATCCTGCGTGATGCCGGCCTCCATCTCCCTTGCTCGGTCCCGAATCCGCTTCATCAACACGGGCACAGGTGCACGCAGCATGATAAGGAGATCCGGGCTGGGCAAACTGTTGACCACAAGATGGTACACACGCTGGTAGTTATCGAAGTCGCGCGCCTCGATCGTACCTAGCCTGAGTGCGGCTCTGGAAAAAATCTCGGCGTCTTCGTAGATCGAACGATCAATAATGGACGATCCCTGTGCCCGGGCCAGTGCCAGATGCTGCTCTGCCCGATGTCCCAGGAAAAATACTTGAAGGTGAAAGGCCCACTTGGTCATATCGGCATAGAAATCCGCCAGGTAAGGATTATCGACGACCGATTCAAATGCAGTTTCCCAGTCCAACTTTTCACCGAGCTTTTCGGTTAGCGAAGTCTTGCCCGCTCCAATATTGCCTGCTACCAGGACAAAATATTTCGCCATCTATTCTGAGCCTCTCTGTCTCAAGGAGCATCCCTGTTGACCTGAGCTCCCTCCGGCCATGGTCCTTGCGCTGTGCGCCTTCAATTATGGACCCATCATAAACTTCATTCGTGATCCTGCCAAAACGACTCCAGGGCAGTGATCAACTCCTGAGCGACGCCATCCCGCTCTATGATTCCGCAGGCCTGTATGCGTCTTATCAGATCAACCCAGTGATCACGCAGCAGATCATCGTTCAGGATTGGTCCCAGGATGGCAGCTGCGCACGTGATATCCCGCTCATCATCAGCCAATGCCACCGCCTGCCAGAACCCCAGTTCCTCAAGCTCTGGCGCGCTTGCCCTCGCCTCAGCCCATAAGCGAAGAGCCTGTTCCAGATCGCCCTTCTTACCCAGAGCAAAGCCATCATTGCTCTTGAGTTGGGCCGATCGTAACCGAACCAAACGGGCCAACTCCTCGACAGGCTGATCATGCTCATCCACGCGCAGGTCGTAGCGGGGGATAAACCTTGTTCCCTCATCATCAGCAGATCCCGCCTGGACAACCTTCAAGGCGGCTGATTGCATGCCGCGGATATCACCCCCCTCGTGCTGTGCTGCTTGCAGTGCGATCAGCATACGTTCCGCTAGATCGCCACTGGCCCTCTCATAGGCTTTCGCCATCGCATCGATGACGGTCGTATTCTGCATCATGTTCGCCTGCACGCTGTACCCGTTGCCGGTATGGTGGCCTGCATGTGCAATGCAGGATTGACCGGTCCATGCTGCGGTGATGCCACGCTCGTCGACTATCGCCAACTGTCGGCCGTCGCGACCCTCATCCGTGGCTAATAATCCCTCCAGTGTCTGGTCCGCCGTCAGTCCGGTTTCCAGCATCGCCAGCCCAATGGGGCCAAAGCTGACGTTGGTCATCGCCTGAGTGGCAATCGCACCCACACCAACTTGCAGCCAGGGCACTACAGCCCCAACGCACATCTGGTGTGTTTGAACAGCAACGCCAAAGGCCCCGCTTTCCGCATCCCGTGCCACGATGCTGTAAGTTTGGAAAATAGAACGGGGTTCGATCATGGATGGCTGTCTCCTTTAGTCCTTCCCCACAGCTTCCACACCGGCCCTTCTGGCACCTGAGATTCAACGAGTCTCTTCTGCCCACGAAGCGCCAAAACTCCGACCACGCTAAACGGGCCCACTAGGCTCGGACATTGGCTACTCGCCGATGATCTTCACCAGTACCCGCTTCCGCCGCCCGCCATCAAATTCACCGTAGAAAATCTGCTCCCAGGGTCCGAAATCCAACCGCCCCTCGGTAACCGCAATGAGAACCTCGCGCCCCATAATCTGGCGCTTCAGGTGTGCATCGGCGTTATCCTCGCCTGTCCGGTTGTGCCTGTAGGCTGCTACCGGCTCGTGTGGAGCGAGTGTTTCCAACCAGCGTTCGTAATCCTGGTGAAGCCCGGACTCGTCATCGTTGATGAAGACGGAAGCGGTAATGTGCATTGCGTTAACCAGGATGATGCCGTCCATAATCCCGCTCTCAGTCAGACAAGCTACTACCTGTGGTGTGATATTGATGAACTCTCGCCTGCCCTGAACATTGAACCAGAGTTCTTTTCGGTACGTTTTCATGGTCACCCTCCTGGATCCTATGTACAAATCAATCTGCAACCATCAAACGCAAGGCAGCTCCTCCCTAAGGAGGGGTATCTGCTTTTGAGTTCACACTTGCAGAACAGCAATCCGGTACTGACCAGGCTGCCCTCTGTTCCAAATCCCCCGCTTGAAATGCGAGCCATCCAGGGAATCCACGGCTGCTCTTCGCTCTTACTTGCATATGGAAGTCGAACGGAGTGATGCTTAGGAATCTGTATGCCTGAGCGAGATGTGCAGACTCAACCCCCGTAGAACAGGTTCCCTTCCAGATCACGCAGCCCGAGCATGAGCTCATCTGGCCGGCCAGGGACGTCAACCCGCACGCTGGCATCGATGACCTCGGCCAGTATCACGCTATGATCTCCCTCGCCCATCGACCCAACAACCCGGCATAGAACGTAGGCTGGCACAGGATCCAGAACCGGGATGCCCTGAATGAGTTGATAACTGACACCGCCCAGCTTACCTTCAACCTCATCGACATGCTTGAAGAATGCAAAGGCTAGCTGTCCCTGATCCTTTCCAAGCATATTGAGGGCAAATTTACCGGCGCCCTCGACAACGCTCAAGGTCGCGGAGTCTTTCCTCAAGCAGACGACGAGCTGCGGGGGTTGAAAGGAGGCCTGGGTGACCCAGTTCAATGATGCGGCCGCGAAGCGCGCTTCTTCATCCTTCGCGGTCAGAACCGATAATCCATACGGGAACATACGCAGAGCGGTCTTCTTGGCTTCGTTATCCATCCTACCCTCCATCCCTAAGATACATCAACTTCCACGCTCCCGAGCAATGTGACTTCATGCAAACGCGCTTCGAACATGAAGCCCGGCTTGATGGACCGTCAAGCCGGGCTTCCGCAATGATCATGCACTGGGAACTGTGTGCTAGCAGGATTTCAGCACTCACTGAACCCACATCTGTAGCACTTGCTGCAGCCTTCTTCTTTCACAACTGTCGCTGCCCCGCACTCAGGGCAGAGATCCCCAATCCGTAAGCTGAGTTGATCTTCCAGTTCCTGCGCTTGCGGTAGATCAATCTGGACGACTTCAGGGGTCTCTTCAAGATAGGCAGCCAGTGACCGTGCCAATCCGTCAGGGAGCGAAAGTACCCGGTTGGGGCCAAATCCCGTCGGGCGTCCGCCACCAATCCCGGCTAACTGGCGTACGACCTCACCCATCCGGTCCCGCGGCGGCACAGGAGAGGCGACCCGTAGGAGATACGAGATCAGGCGGCCAATCGCCTCGGAGACCGCCGCTGTTTCAGATCCAGCCTTAGCAGATGTGATGAAGACCTCGAACGGTTGCCCGCTAACGCCGCTTCCGTTTTCGTTGATCGTGACAAATGCTTTTCCAAGTGGTGTGGTGATCTGGTATGTACATCCATCCAGCCGCTGTGGA
The DNA here is from genome assembly GCA_034430615.1 of Anaerolineales bacterium. Classification (GTDB taxonomy): domain Bacteria; phylum Chloroflexota; class Anaerolineae; order Anaerolineales; family E44-bin32; genus E44-bin32. The sequence continues at coordinate 26,628 of DAOUEJ010000026.1, forward strand.
CGGGGTTTCTTTCCTTCCAGCCAGAGATGGATCTGACGCGGGGCGTCAACTGCCAGCTTTGAATCCGCCGTTGCTTTGGTTTCTAAGACTACCTTCTGCCGTGAGCCAGTCACATAGACCGTCAAACCCTTGCAGCCAAGCTCCCACGCTTGCAGGTATGCCTGTGCGACATCTTCCTCACGCGCATCGGTTGGGAAGTTGCAGGTCTTGCTAAGGCTGTTGTCCACAAATGCTTGCAGTGCCGCTTGCATACGGACGTGTTCCTCAGCCGTGATGTCCTGAGAGACAACGAAGACATCGCGGACGTCTTCTGGCACAGCCTCGATCGGTTGGCATGTGCCGTGCTTCATCACTGCCTCGATGATCATCTCGCGCGTAAGCTCGTCGACGCCAGCTTGCATCAGAGCAGTCTCGAACATCGGGCTGGTGTAGGTGAGGCGTAGGTCATCGCCCGAATCGTCCACATGACGGTAGTACGCCAGTGCGAAGGCAGGCTCACAGCCGTAGGCTTCACACCCGGCCACTGTGGCAATCGTGCCGGTGGGAGCGATGGTCGTTTGTGCGGCATTACGGATACCGTAAGCTTGGATCCCTGCCGTCACCGATGCCCAATCCACAACCGGCCGGCCGAAATCCCTGGTGTGCGGTGTCAGGGGTCGGGGAGGCCTCCAGGTGAGCTGATCGGGATCGTAGATACTGTCGCGGATCGCCGTGAAAGGGCCGCGCTCCTTTGCCAGTCCGATGCTCGTCTGCATGCTGTGGTAGCGAACAAACTCCATAACCTGTGCGGCGAATTCCTCCGCCTCCGCTGATCCATAGCGCACGCCGACATGGTACATGAGATCTCCCAGTCCCATGATCCCCAGCCCGATCCGGCGGGCGCGTAAGGCTGCCTCCTTCAATTGTCCAACCGCAGGGACATAGGCATTGGCACTGACTACATCATCCAGGAAACGCGTCGCCAGAGAAACACTCGCCTGTAATGACTCCCAGTCCACGCCACCCTCGGTATCTATGTGCTGTGCAAGATTGATCGAACCCAGGCAGCAGTTTTCGTAAGGCCCCAGCCACTGCTCACCGCATGGGTTGGTGGCCTCGAGTTCGTAGAGATGCGGCACGGGATTGCTGCGATTGGCGGCATCCAGGAACAACAGACCTGGTTCCCCGTTGTGATGGGCTTGCCGTACGATCTTGTCGAAGAGTTCACGCGCCTTCAGGCGTTTGAAAGTCTTCTGTGGGATCTTTTCCTGCATTTCTGAATAAGGTGCTCCCTTGTACTCGCGGTACTCGGGGGAGCTCACATCCGGGAAGCGGAGCTCCCACCAATCATCGTCACGCACAGCTTGCATAAAAGCATCGGTAATCCCGACTGAAATGTTGAAATTTGTGATAGCAGTCTCATCGGTTTTACAGTTAATGAAGCTCTCGATATCCGGGTGATCAATGCGCAGCACAGCCATGTTTGCCCCGCGCCGGGTTCCACCCTGAGCGATCTCGCCGAAAGCTTGATCATATACTCGCAGGAAGCCGACCGGCCCGGTAGCCGCGCCAGCGGATGATTTCACCAAGTCGCCATTTGGCCGGAGGCGGGAGAATGAGAACCCGTTTCCACCACCCGTCTGTTGAATCAAAGCGGCATCACGCAGAGTCTGGAAGATGCCAGCCCCATCCCGACCCATATCGTCCGCAATCGGTAAGACGAAGCAAGCTGCCAGTTGGCCAAGCGGTGTGCCGGCACCTGTAAATGTTGGGGAATTGGGGAAGAAACGCTTGCTGGTTAGAAGCCCGTAGAACGCACGCGCTGAGCGATCGACATCACTAGACCATTCTTCTTCGGAAAGCGCGACATGGTAGGCGACACGCCAAAACATCTCCTCGATGCTCTCGATGGGTTCGCCATCCTCCCCACGGCGAAGATAACGCTTGGTCAGAACCGTTCGTGCGTTATCTGTAAGCTCTACCGCCGGCAAATCCTGCGGTAAACCAGGCGTATCCGCCATCGATCGATCAACATCAACATCGAATTCGCGCTTCTCCGTTTCGATCATCCCTCTTCCTCCAAGAAAAGAAACCAATCACAATGGGTATAAAATAGATCAACCCCCACATACACAGGAGGGTTGATCTCAGTTTTCCAGCAGCCGGTCGATTTCGTCCTGTACCGCTTGAATATCATCCAGGCCAAGATAAACGATCGCGTAGCGTATATAGGCGACGTAATCGAGTTCTTTCAGGCCAGAGATCACCATATCGCCAACATAGCGGGAAGAGACTTCTTCTTTCCCAAGTGCTTCTAACCGTGCTTCGACTTCTCCGGCAAGGCGGTCAATATCGGCTGCCGAAACCGGGCGTTTAGCACAGGCAATACGGATGCCCTGAAGCAGCTTTTCACGATCAAACTCTTCCCGGGTTCCATCCTGTTTCAGAATTAAAGGTGCTGTTAAAATCGCACGTTCGTACGTGCTGAACCTCTGGTTGCACTGGGTGCACTCGCGCCGCCGCCGGATTCCGCCCCTCGTATCGTGGGTCGTATCGATTACTCGGGTCTGATCACCCTCACAAAATGGACAGCGCATCCCAGCCTCTCAACTCGCTCATCTGTTCCACGCCAGATCTTGGCCAGACCTAAGTCCAGGACCGGACCTCTAGGGGCAAGGGGGCTCATTCTAGCATAGTGAAGAACCCTGAAACAAGGTCCAGGGTTCATCTTTAACCTTAAAGATTATGGTACTTTGGTCACCCTTGGCATGAGCGCGCAGCAGACCGGCGCCGGGAGGAGGATACCGACGACGGTCTGCATGCGTACTACCCACGTTCAGAACCGGGCGGCAAACGGTCTGACGGGGCTTGATGGGATGGAGGTCAGCTGGCCAAGCCGATGCCCCACCCTCCTTAGCGACGTCTTAAGAAAGCCGGTATATCAAGGTCGTTGAGATCGATGGCCTGCGGTTGGAATTCCTCGCCGACCGCTATCCCAGCGGCTGAATCCTTGGCTCGTGCTTCAGTCCGGCTGCGGGCACGGCGAGCGGATTGACGCACCGCTCCCGAGCGCTCGAAACCAGTTGCGATAACCGTCACACGCAGTTCCTCGCCGAGGGTCGGGTCGATCACCGCACCAAAGATCAGGTTCACGTCTGGATGGGCGGTTTCCTTGATGATCGCTGCGGCCTGGTTGACTTCGAACAGGCTCAAGTCACTACCACCGCTCACGTTGAACAGGATGCCGCGCGCTCCATCGATCGTGATGTCGAGCAGATGGCTGGAGATCGCCTGCTCGGCGGCGACGCGGGCTCGATCCTCACCGGAGGCATGGCCGACCGCCATCAGCGCAGCCCCACCCTCCGCCATGATCGTGCGAACATCGGCGAAGTCAAGGTTGATCAAGCCAGGTACGGTGATCAGCTCACTGATACCCTGGATGCCCTGCCGCAGTACATCGTCGGCGATCTTGAAGGCATCGTGCAGGCTGGATTTCTTATCGGCGATCTGCAGCAGCCGGTCGTTGGGGATGACGATCAGAGTATCGACCTGCTCCTTTAGTTTGGAGATCCCCGATTCGGCCGATTGAGCGCGCTTCGCGCCCTCAAAGGTGAACGGCCTGGTCACCACGCCGATCGTCAGGGCACCGATCTCCTTGGCGATCTGCGCGACGATTGGGGCAGCGCCCGTACCGGTTCCGCCACCGATGCCGGCGGCGATGAACACCATATCACTGCCCTTGAGGACTTCATAAAGCTCCTCAGCCGATTCCTCGGCAGCTTTCTGACCGACCTCTGGGTTCCCGCCGGCACCCAACCCGCGCGTCAGTTTTTCACCGATCCGCACCCGGGTTGATGCATTTGAGAGGAGCAGCGCCTGGCCATCGGTATTCACGGCAACAAATTCGATGCCGGCCAGGCCTTCCTCAATCATGCGGTTGACGGCGTTGCTTCCACCACCGCCGACCCCAACGACCTTGATCCTTGCAAAAGATTCCGTGTTCGGTACTGAGTTCATCGTCTTCCTCCTCTTCCTCTCTATATTGATGATTACTTCGATCCCGTGTCTCATGCGGTCCGGGTCGAATGGTTATCCTGGTAGCAAGCGTTTGAAGAATTCAGCTGCCTTATCAAGGCTCAACTTCGGAAAGGTAATACCGCGATAGGTGTAGGTCTCAAGATCAGACTCCTCAAATTGCTGCGCCCAATACAGCAGCCCCAGGCTGGCGGCATAGGCTGGCGAGCGAAGATTGTCGATGAGTCCCTGCATATTCTCCGCTTGGGCGGTTCTTACCGGCAGCTGCAGTACGCTGCTGGCAACCTCCTTCAGCCCGGGAAGGAGCCCTGTACCACCGGTGACGACAACGCCTGCGGGCAGCAGCGCATCGTATCCGCTGCGTTTCACTTCCTGACGGACCAGGCTGAACAATTCCTCGATCCGGGGCTCGAGGATGGCCGCTACGTCGACGTGCTTGATCTGGATCGGTTTCTCCTCGCCGAAAGGACGCACAGCGAAGGTTTGATTTGGGTCCAGCGCCGCCGGTCGTGCATGGCCATGGCGCTGCTTCAACGACTCGGCCGTCTCCTGAGGTAAATGCAATACTTGGGCCAGATCGTTGGTGAGATGTTCCCCACCAACCGGGATGACGGCTGTGTGCCATACGGCGCCCTCAATATAGATAGCGATATCGGTCGTCCCCGCCCCGATATCGCACAGCATTACCCCCATCTCCTGCTCGGTCTCCGTTAGGACCACGCCAGCTGAGGCAAGCGAGCCCAGCACCCATCCGTCGACGGCTATCCCGGCCGACTCAATGCACTTCTCAAGATTACGCAGTGCCGTGGTGCTTGCGGTCACAATGTGTGCTTCCACCTCCAGGCGGTACCCATGCATGCCGATCGCCGACTTGATACCGTCCTGACCATCGACAACGAAATTGCGCGGGATCACGTGCACAATACTGCGGTTGTAGGGCACGACAATCGAGCGGGCTGCTTCCACCGCTCGATGCACATCGTCGAATCCCACGGTCCGGCCGGTGACGCCAGCCATGCCCTTGCTGTTTTGAGAAGCGATATGTGCGCCTGAAAGGCTTACCAATGCGGATGTAATCTCATAGCCAGAACTGCGTTCAGCTTTATCCTTGGAGGCCTGGATGGCTCGGGCCAGCGCCTCCAGGTTGACCACCCCACCTTTGCGCATCCCATGGGCCGGCACAATCCCCACGCCAATCACGCGCAGTTTTCCATCCAGGGTAGGATGGCCGACTAACGTACAGATCTTGCTGGTGCCGATATCGACACCCACGTAGATCGTATCGTCAGAACCGAGGATCGTCGTCACAAATGGCCTCAATCACGCGCATAGTAAGGCGCGGCTGGATTTTCGACACTAACGAGGGTCGCAGAAATACCGTCTGCCTCCATCGCCCTAACCAAGGAGTTGTAGACCTCGACTTTCAAGGCGATATTCCCGCCCTGTCCAAAGTATGCGATCCACCCGTGTGGATCCTGAAAGCCCAGTCCATGTTCCAGATCGTAGGCCCAGCCCGAGACCTGGGGCATTAAGGTCTTCAAATCGGTAGCGGCGGCGATGACCTCAGGATTAATGACTGGGTCGCTCGACAAATCACCAAATTGCAACGCAGGTTCTTCGCTAAATATATTGACAAGATTGCTTCCCACGCCATGCTGGATGTACGCCACGCCATCCGCTGAAAGCCACCAGATGCGTCCGGCATCATCCCAGGCAGCCGCTGGCTGCCTTTCCTTTAGATCAATCCTGACCTTGTTTGGCCAGGCCAACGTTACCTGTGCTTCGCTCACCTCTGCTGCCTCCTCTAGCTTCGCCTCCACCTTGGTCGGATCGATCTGGAAGATCGAAGTCCCTTCAATTCCGGCCAGGGATCGCGCTTGCGCCGGCGTAAGTAACTCCAGTCCCTCAAGCTCCGGTATCCCAACCTCGTACCCGGGAGCGTTGAAGAAGCGGATTAACCCCATCACCGCGAGCACCATCACGACTGCCGCGAACATACGCTGCCCGACAAAGCCTGCCGGCAAGGCTGTCAGCTGGATTTGCGTGTTGTGCTCCCGGGAGAGCTCAAGATCATATCGCCGCCGCATACGCCGCGAGCGCTTTGGCTTGACCTCCTTGAGCTTTCCCGGCCGTTCAACACTGCGCTTGTCGCGAACTCTCCGCGCTCGGACCTCATCAGCCCGGCTGCCAGGGATGCCTAACGTCCGTTCGCCGACCGTCACCGCGTCCCTCCGTAATTCCGAACAAGCGCCTGCTTCTGCGTATGTCGTTCGAGGGCCAGATCGACCAGCCTGTTCAGCAAGCGCGAGTAGGGCATCCCACTTGCTTCCCACAGCTTCGGGTACATGCTGATTTGCGTGAAGCCGGGGATGGTGTTGATTTCGTTCAGGTAAAGATCACCCGACCTGCGTTCGAGCAAGAAATCAACGCGAGCCATGCCGGCACCGTCAATCGCCTGGTAGGATTGAACAGCAACTTCTCGGGCACGATTCATGATTTCGTCGTCAATCGGGGCCGGGATAATCAACTCAGATGTGTCCTTGAGGTACTTCGCCTCGTACGAATAAAATGCATCATTCGGAACGATCTCACCGGCGATCGAGGCCTGCGGTTCCTCATTCCCTAGAACGCTGACTTCGATCTCGCGTGCCTCAATCCCGAGCTCAACCAGGATGCGGCGGTCGTACTGGGCTGCCTCGTACAGGCCTTCGATTAGGTCCGAGCGGTTTTCACAGCGGCTGATCCCAACCGAGGACCCAAGGTTGGCGGGTTTCGTGAAGAGTGGATATGGCCCCAGCCGCTCTGCCTGTTCCAACATGCCTCCCAAACCGTTTCCCATCCCACTTGCGTTGAAAATTACCCAATCTAGCACGGGTATGCCATGCGCACGCATCAAGGCCTTGAATAAGCCTTTATCCATCGCCACCGCTGAGGCCAAGACACCTGCCCCCACGTAGGGAGCATCTGCCAGCTCGAGCAAGCCCTGCAGGCTTCCATCTTCGCCGAACGTGCCGTGGAGGACGGGGAAGAGGACATCCAACTCGGTCTTGACCTCGATAACCCCTTCGCTCTGTATGTAGAGCCGGCCTTGGTCTGGCTCTGGAAGGAGGAAAACCGGTGTCAGATCTTCAATCCGGTCGCCTTCATAACATGCAAGAACATCCGACCCGGATAACCAGCGCCCATCCTTGCTGATCCCGATCTCGGTGATGGTATAGCGAGCAGGGTCAAGGGCTGAGATCACGGAACGCGCTGACATGAGCGAGACCTCATGTTCTCCACTGCGTCCTCCGAATATCACCCCAAGTCGCATCTTCTCTGTCACACGTTTTCCCCGTTCACAAGCTGAAGCTCCGGCCAGTCCCCAATCAGCTCGATCTCCAGTTCGAGATCTACCCCGTGCACCTTGCGGACCTTGTCCTCGGCTTGCTGAATCAATCTACGAACATCCCCCGCCTTCGCCCCGCCCTCGTTAATGAAGAAGTTGGCATGCTTTTCACTTATAACAGCCTCTCCTTCGCGTAAACCTTTCAAGCCTGCGGTGTCGAGCAACCTGCCTGCATAATCTCCAACCGGGTTCTTGAACATCGAACCCATGCTTGCTCCGGCTGGCTGCGAATGCTCCCGCCGCTCTGCATACTCCCGCATTGTCCTCTTACAAGCATCGGGTGTCGAAGCTGACAGCCCCAGAGTGGCTGTTAGGACGATGAACGCGCCCGGATTGCGCTTCACGCGGCTCCTCCGGTAGCCATACTCAAACCGTTCGACAGGCCAGGATTCCTGTCCTCCGTCATGTTGCAAGATTTCGGCCAGGATCAGCGATCCGGCGGTGTCTCCGCCATGCGCCCCGGCATTGCCAACGACCGCCCCACCCAGTGACCCCGGCACACCGGCAGCCCACTCAAGCCCTGCCCAACCCCGCTCGGCCGCCTGGCGGGCGAGCGTCCCCAGGGATGCCCCGGATTCAGCCCAGATGGAAGGCCGCTCTCCACCTTCGTTAAAACGGCGATTGCGTGCCCGGTTCAAAACCACCACTTCGCGCACTCCCTCATCAGCCACCAGCACGTTTGAGCCGCCTCCAAGCACACGGAACGCAAGCCCGCGCTCCCACAGTTTCTCGGCTGCCGAAGCCAATGCTTCTGCCGATCTGACCTCGATCAGGTGATCGGCCGGACCGCCCAAGCGGGACGAGGTATATGGTGCCAGCGGGACATCCTTGCGGTACGCCTCCCCGAATGTTTCTGGCATCCATACGAGATCCTCTCCCACAGCCAGACGCAAACTCACAGATCGCGGACCCTTTCGATCAGCTTATTCAGCATCCCGGTTTCCGGATCCATGGCGCTGATCGTCTCCTTCACCCGATATTCCGGCTCGGTGGCGCGCTTCGCGGCAAGGCGCAGCCTGAGCTCCATCTTCCGATCTGCTTCGAAGACGCCCTTCTTCTTAGCCATGATCTCCCTCTCCCTCGCTTCTCTTGATGGCCTCTAACAGGCGGGTACCGACCAGGTTTCCATCGCCTGCACTCAAGGTCAGGACTACATCGCCCGGTTGGACTTCTGCGGCGAGCCTCCGGACAATCGCTTCAAAATCGGGGATAAATTGGACCCGGTCGCCTTCAATGAACGCGGCGATCTTCTCCCCGCTGAATTCTGGGTCCCGCTCCTCTCGAGCGGCGAACACTTCCGTCACGATGACCTCATCCGCGCCAGCAAAAGCCTGGGCGAAACCAGCCTTAAGTGCCCGCAGCCTGGAATAAGTGTGCGGTTGAAAGACGACCCACAAGCGACCCTGCGAGAACCGCTGGCGGGCAGCCTGGAGTGTGGCTTTGATTTCGGTCGGGTGATGGGCATAATCATCGATGACTGCCACCCCGGACTGCTCGCCAATCAACTCAAATCTGCGCCCGGCCCCATGGAAGCTCGTCAAGGCCTCCCGGGCGACGCGAAATTCGACACCCATCAAATCGCTCACTGCAAGACCAGCCAGAGCGTTGAGGACGTTATGCGCACCTGGCAGTCGCGTCCGGACCAGACCAAGCGTCTCTGCTTCGCGCAGCACCAGGAAATCGGAGCCGCCCGCCGAATTAGCACGGATATCTTCCGCTCTCCAATCTGCCCCGCTGGTAAATCCGTAGGTCTTGCGGCTGACACCAACCGGGGAGAGGGAGGCTGCACCGGCATCCTCTGCGCAAATAACCAGCGTTGACCGTACCTGACCCGCAAATTGCTGGAAGGCTTGCTGGAAGGCTTCCAGGGTGGGGTAGCAGTCTGGGTGATCGAGTTCCACATTCGTGATCACGGCCAGGTCCGGCTCAAGCCCGAGGAAGGTCCGATCATATTCGTCTGCTTCAATCACGAAGATCGACCCGCTGCCGGCCTTGGCGTTTGACCCAAAATCTGGCAGCATGCCGCCAACAATAAAACTCGGATCCCGGCCAGCCTGCTCAAAGATCCAGGCAATGATCCCGGTGGTGGTTGTCTTCCCATGCGTGCCAGCCACGGCGATGGTCTGGAACGAAGCAGTAAGCTCGTGCAGGAACTCCGCTCTGTGCTGCACCGGGATTCCCTTTTCTCGGGCCGTCTCAAGCTCGACATTTCCGGCAGGAATGGCCGAGGAGGCGACCACCAGATCGGCTCCTGACACATTCTCCGCGTTGTGACCATATGTGATCCTCACACCCTTGGCCTCAAGGTTCGCCGAGTACACGGACCGGGCGCGGTCTGAACCGGTAACCCGCTCACCGCGCCCGAGAAGCACAATCGCGATGGCGGACATCCCTGCTCCACCGATACCCACCAGGTGAATATGCCGGCTCATACGAACACCACGATGATGAAGACGAAAACGATGCCCACCGCGAAATAGAGCTGCGGAATAGGCAGAATCTGCGGAGGCAGGATCTGGACGATGTTCGTGATCTGCTCGAATAAAGCCGTCCCCTGCTCCGGCATCTGGATCAGGTCTGTTGGATAACCCAGATCATGCAGGTAGAACCACAACGAGCCGAAGAGCAAATACCCATTTAATGCACCCATCAGGATGCCGAGCAGGATGTCCTGGAGCCGCTCCCGGACCAGTTTTGGCTGCAGGGCCCTCAGGTGGGGTGTCTGGTAGCCAAAGAATGCCAGCAAGCAGACCAGCAATCCCCGGATCATGAATTGGGTTGACGGGGGTTGCATCACCAAGGCAGTGTAGTAAGGCCGAATATTTGTCTCCAGGATCTGAATGATGAACAAAGCCAGGATGATCGAACTTGTCACTAGCAATTCTTTCGCCCAACCGCGCGTCGCGCCGATGATGGCGAAGAGCAGGATCAGGATGCCGAAAAGGACAACCAGGCTAACCATGCTGCTCGCCCCGCTCCTGGATGAGCTGCTCGATCCCCTGCGCGATCGCCTGGGCAGCTCCTGGTTTTGCCAGCTTGCAGCTGGCATCACGCATAGCCTGTATCCTGGCCGGGTTAGCAAGGAGCGATTCAACCTGTAGCGCAAGCTGATCCTTCAGCGCTGCATCCTCGAGTATGATCGCGGCCCCGTTCGATTCGAGGAAGCGTGCGTTGACAACCTGATAGCGCCACGCATGCGGATATGGAACCAGGATTGCCGGTAGGCTATAGCGCGGCAGTTCCCCAAGCGATGCTGCGCCCGCGCGTGAAACCACCAGATCCGCAGCCGAGAAAGCCAGACCCATCTCTTCGTGCAGATATGGATAAGCTACATATCTGGAGCGCTCTACCGGGGTGAGGCCTGCCCTGAATTCCTGCGTGCGCGGCCAATCGAGTTCACCGCTGAGATGAAGGATCTGGCAGGATTTCAGCAGTCGCCCCAGATTGGCTTCAAGCGCCAGATTGAGTGAGCGGGCGCCACGACTGCCACCGAAAACCATCAATGTCGGATCAGCACTCGAGAGCCCGAGGCTGCGCCGCGCTTGACCAGGATCATGAAGCTCGAGCTGTTCTCGAAGCGGGTAGCCGGTGATCGTGACTGGGGCCGTCTGCGGGTAGTAGCGGCGGGACTCTTCAGTGGTGACCGCGATCACATCTGCCCGGCGGGCGATATACCGCAGTGCCAGTGCCGGCTCGATATCGGGTACGAACACCGCCTGGGGTAGCTCCCGACCCGCGATCGATACGGGAACTCCAACATAGCCTCCGGTGAAGAAGAGTACCTGCGGTTGGTAGCGTTTGAGGATGCCTGCAGCAGCGGGAACGCCGTTCAGGAGGCGCCACGCGTTCCCGGGCAGCTTGCGCAGCCCGACGCCGTGCACACCCGCAGCCGGGATCGACTCGAAGGGAATGCCTGCTCGCTTCACGAGCCCGGATTCCATGCCGCCCTCACCTCCGACCCAGAGCACGTCAGCGCTCTTGCCGAGAGCGGCGACGACGGCCAAGGCGGGATACACTCCGCCCCCGGTTCCTCCGGCTGACACTAAAAGTCGCAACTTGGCCTCGCTTCCTTGCTTCTGCGCGCGTTTGACGGGAAACGTTCAATAGCAATCCGACCCCGGCCATGATCGTCACCAGGCTCGACCCTCCGTAGCTGAAAAACGGTAATGCGTTGCCTGCGAAGGGCAGCAAGCCTAGCAGTACTGACATGTTGATCAGCGCTTCCGCCCCGATCCAGAAGGTGATCCCGCTTGCCAGGAGCAGCGCAAGCCGGTCCTCGGTCTCAACCGCCACTCGGAAACCTCGCCAAAGGAAAAGACAGAACAGGATCAGGACCAACATCGCGCCTACCAAACCGAGTTCTTCCCCGACGATGGCAAAAACGCTATCCGTATGTGGAGCGGGAAGAAACCCGAACTTTGCCCGGCTTGCGCCCAGGCCCCGCCCAAATAGCCCGCCGTTATAGAATGCCTGGAGCGATTGCTGCACGTGGTAGGAGGCTTTCTCAATGTCGAACAGGCCTTCCTTAAACTGCAGCCACCTCTCGGCTCCAGTCTGGTGCAGGCGGACCATAATGTAGCCCACCGTGCCTCCGCCCAGGCCAAGGCCCAGGGTCTGGAGTGTGTGCGCGCCCGCCAGGTAGAACATCGTCAGCGAGACGAGCCCGATGGTCAGGCCAGCGCTCAAGTCGGGCTGGGCGACAATCAAACCACCCACAAGACCCACAATGAAAACCAGTGGCATGAACCCGTAGCCCAGATCGCTCAGCCGCTCGCCTTTCGATTCCATCCATACGGCCAAGTAGATCACCAATGCCAACTTAGCCAGTTCGGAGGGCTGCACCGACGCGCCCAGGAAAGCGCGCTTATACTCTCCGCCCAGATTTACAAGCAGGACGGCGAAGAGGATGATGATCGTTGCAGCAATCACAGGCAGCGCGATCCGCCGCAACCATGACAGCGGGAACCAGGCAGCGACCACCATGGCACCAATCCCCAGGGTCATATTCACAAGTTGACGATTGAAGATGGCATTGTGATCGCCATACAAGCGCCATGAAACATCCCAGCTTGCGGAGTAAACCATGACCATCCCGAGCACGAGCATGACCCCGGTCAGAACGAGCAGCCACAGGTCGAATGGCAGCTGAAAACGGCGTGTATTCACAATCGGCTCGCGCAAAGAACCCTCGATCATAGTGTCCCCACCAATGCCGTGAAGCGTTCGCCGCGAGCCTCGTAGTTCTCGAATTCATCGAAGCTTGTGCAGCCAGGTGAGAGCAGCACGACCATGCCGGGTTTTATCAGCGCGCTGGCGATGGAGATTGCCTCGTCGAGACCTTGCGCGAGTTCGATCGAAGCTGCACCATCCAGATCTTCGAAGCTTCTGATCAACCCCGCGAACCTGGGCCCAACCTCGCCAAATAGCACAATGTGGTCCACGCGACCGAGGACCTCCTTGAAGAACGGTTCCCAGGGCAGAGCTTTATCCTGGCCACCGAGAAGTAAGATGATCGGCTCGTCAAAAGCGTAGACAGCAGCCAGTGCGCGAGCAGGCGTGGTGGCGATCGAATCGTTGTACCAGGCCGCTCCAGCAACGGAACGCACAAACTGGAGCCGGTGCGGTACACCTTCGAAGGTAGTTGCCACCTTGCTCATCGCTTCAGTGTGAACGCCGGCCGGTGCCGAGAGGGCACAAGCGGCCAGCAAGTTAAGCTGGTTGTGTTTGCCGCGCAGGCGGAGATCGCGCACATCACAGATCTCCCGCTGCTCTCCACCGAAGCGCAGCATTAGCTTCTTGCCTTCGATGAAGGCTGCCTCTTCCGTTCCTGGATCCACTTCACCAAACCCGATCAACCTGCCCTTTACATCGAAATGCACATCCCAGGCAGCAGGGTCATCGTGGTTTAACACAGCCCAATCACCGGTCTCCTGGAAAGTGAGGATGCGCTTCTTAGCCTGAACGTAGTTCTCCATCGTGCCGTGCCGGTCCAGGTGGTCCGGTGTCAGGTTGAGGATGGCGGCGATATCCGGGCTTGAGCTCATCAGCTCGAGCTGGAACGAAGAAAGCTCCATGACGGCAATGTCGCCACTCTTCATGTGTTCCAAGTCGATGAGCAAGGGACGGCCAATATTCCCCCCCAACCAAACGGACCGTTTGGTACCGCGAAACGCAATTTCAGCCATCCGCGCAACAAGCGAGGTGGTCGTCGTTTTGCCGGCGGAGCCTGTGATGCCGATCACAGTCGCAGGTGTCTCGGTGAGGAAGAGCTGCCCATCATTGCTCACCTCGATACCCCGCAGGCGCGCCTCGACGGCAAGCGGGATATCCGCCGGCACTCCACCGGAAAGGAAGAGCGCCTCGGTTCCCTCAAGAAGTGTCAGGGGGTGTTCACCGAGTTCGTACTCGAATTGCAGCTCTTTCAGTTCGGCCATTTCGTCCTGCAGTTCCGCTGCGGATTTCAGATCCGTCAGCACAACATGAGCGCCGCGTTCAACCAGGTAACGGACAAGCGCTTTTCCCTGACGCGCCAGCCCGATGACCACAACCCGTTTGCCCGCCCATCGAGACACAGCAATCAAATCATTCGCTGATCAAGCAGCCTTGTGTTGCGGCATATCATCGACTGCAGACCGTAATGACGGTTTGCGCACCCGGGAAGATTTTTCATCGACGCCAATCCAGTAATGATTAGGCATGACATTGCGGGCAGTCCGAACCTGAACGCCGGCAACGATACCCTCCGCCTCCTCTTTCAGCGTCTGCGGGTGCACCAGGCAGTGTGTCGGCGTCTCGCCGAATTTATCCCGGTAGAAGCTAACCGCCTGGCTGACCTTATCCTTTAGAGCTGTGGGGCTGTCGTCGAACCAGAGCATTCCGATGTCCATGACCCTTCCTCCTTAGACTAATGCGAGCGCAACCCCGAACATGCCGGCAAGTAAGGCTACAAGCCAAAACCGCTGCACGATCTGGGTATCGCTCCAACCGCTGAGCTCGAAGTGGTGGTGAAGCGGGGCCATCTTGAGCAATCGACGCCCCCGGGTGATCTTGAAATACGCAACCTGGATGATGACGCTGAGTGTCACGCTGAAGGGAATGATGGCGATGATTGGGAGCAAGACCCATTGACCGGTCATCAGTGAGACGACCGCTAACGTGGCTCCCAGTGCGAGCGATCCGGTGTCACCCATGAAGAGCTCCGCCGGCTGCGCGTTGTACCAGAGGAACGCAAACACCGCTCCCACGACGGTAAAACAGAAGCGAACGAGGAAGACCTGGCCTTGGAGCATGGCTATCGCTCCGTAGGCAGCAAAGGCTGTGGCTGAGATCAAACCTGCCAGCCCGTCAAGTCCATCCGTAAGATTGACAGCGTTGCTCCAGCCAACGATCCAGATCATGGCGATTGGGACGTACCAGATGCCAAGGTCGATCACCTCCGGTACGTTGGGCAGGATCAACTCAGGTGTATTAAGCCCATACTTGAGAATCAGGGCGACACCAAGCGCGACCACCATCTGGAGCAGGAACTTCCAACGGGCACGCATACCTTTGACTGGACGGCTCTTGCGTATGCCAAGCCAGTCATCTACTGCTCCGATGAGCGCAAAGGCGAACATCACCAGCAGCGGCAGCAGGATCGAGTTGCCCAGTACGGTCAAATCGCTGATGATCGAGACCAAGTTGAGAACGCCGGTTATCAAGATAACGGGGATGATGAACAGCCAACCGCCCATCGTTGGGGTTCCGAGCTTGGTGATATGACGCTGTGGACCCTCGATGCGGATCTGCTCGCCAATCCGGAGCATGCGCATGATGCGGATCAACGGCCCACCCCAGATAACTGTGAGCAGAAAGGTGATCCCCCCAAGGGAGAGCGCCATCGCGGTTTGCGTCATTCGCTTTCCTCAAGCGCCGAAACAACCATGTCCAAAGCCATCCCGCGCGAACCTTTCACCAGGACCACATCCCCCTCCCCGATGCGGCCCTGCAGGTAATCGATAACCTCATCCTTCGAGCCCAGCTCAAGAACCCGGTCGGCTGGCAAACCAACCGCCCGCGCTTCTTCTGCGATCCAGGCCGATCGCTCACCAACCGTGATCATCAGGTCGGCAACCTGGGCAGCACGCGCACCCACCATACGATGCCCGCGCTCCTCATATTCACCAAGCTCAAGCATGTCACCGAGGACAGCAATCCGGCGTCCCTCGAGATCCTCAAGCAGATTAAGCGCGGCGATGACAGAAGACGGGGCGGCGTTGTAGGTGTCGTCGAGCAGCAATGCTCCCCCGGGGCCGCGCACTGCCATCAAGCGCAGTTGACTCTGGGTGTCTTGCAGTCCGCTGACGATCTCCTGCCAGGTCAGCCCCTCGACCAGGCCTACCGCTGCTGCTCGCAGCACGGTGTGAACCGAGTGCCTGCCAAGCAGCGGCACGCGGAGATGGACCTGCTCTTCAGCGAAATGGACCACACAGCGGATCCCTTCCAATCCCAATCCTTCTACATCGCTCGCCCACAAATCAGCCTCAGGTGAGAGCCCGTATGTCACGATCCTGGCTTGCGTCCGCTCGGATATGCTCATCACGCGCGGGTCGTCGTAATTCAAGATCGCGATCCCCTCCGGGGCTGGCGGCAGCGCTTCCACCAGTTCGCCCTTGCCCTTTATGATGGCTTCCATGCTTCCGGCGCGTTCGAGATGCACCTCGCTGATATTGGTCAATACCCCGATCTGAGGCTGTGCGATCGAACATAGCTGCGCGATCTCACCCGGTATATAGAAACCCATTTCGAGTACAGCCCGCTCGTGGCGATCAGTCAAGCTCATCAAGCTCAACGGAAGGCCGATCTCGTTGTTGAGATTTCCCGGGCTGCGTATTGTTACGTAACGACGGCTGAGCACATCGGCGATCAATTCCTTTGTTGTCGATTTGCCGACACTACCCGTAATTCCAATTACGCGCAGATCGAAGCGTGCCCTCCAGAAGCGCGCCAGCTGCTGCAGCGCAGACAGGCTGTCTTCTACCCGCAAGCAGATCGGGGGCGACAAGACGCCCAGATCGATCTCGGGCAATGCCCGGCGGATATCCAGGACAGTCGCCTGTGTCGTGACATCATGTTGGATGATCGCCAGGACTGCGCCCTGCTGGAAGGCATCCTGGACGTAGTTATGCCCATCGCCGCTCTCTCCTGGCAATGCCACGAAGAGTGAGCCTTCTTTCACCAGGCGCGAATCGATTACCGTGTCGGTAATGACTTGTTCCAACCCAACCGGTTGGGTTCCTACGATCGATTCAACGACCTGGCCTATCGTTAGCATTTACTGTTGTTCCTCGGTTCTCGCTGCTGCAAGCTGGTCCCGCACATGATCGGGCGGGATCTCAAGCATCGCGACCAAACGTTCCACCACATCCCGGAAGACCGGGGCTGCCACAACGGAGCCCCACGGTGATGATTCGGGTTTGTCGATTCGCACCAGAACGATGAACTGCGGATCGACAACCGGTCCCCATCCGACGAAGGAGGCGATCGTCCATCGGTCATCGTAGCCACGCTCAGTCGGGATCTGCGCCGTACCAGTCTTCCCGGCTAATTCGTACCCGTTCACATGCGCAAGCGTGGTCTCGCCATCGAGGGATTGCGAGAGCATGCTGGTCATCACCTCGGCTGTTTCGGCTGATATCGGCCTTCCGAGTACCGTCGGCTTCGGATAGTAAGCTCCCTCTGGACCCACAACCGCTCTAACGACATGCGGCTGCAGCATGACGCCTTGATTGGCGATGGCACCTACCGCTGCCAGGAGCTGGACCGGTGTAACGGATACGCCCTGGCCAAACGCGTTCGTTCCCAAATCGGCCTCGGTCCATTCCGGGTGGCGCGGCGTCCGCAGCTGTCCTGGGACTTCGCCGGCTACATCGATCCCGGTACCGCGACCGATCCCGAAAGCCTCCAGGTATTTGTAAAACAAAGGGGCGCCCAGCCTCTCGGAGGCCACGTACGCCAGGCAGACGTTGAGCGAGTGCTGCATGCATCCGATCATCGTCTGCGGACCCCAGGCCCCACCGTTCCAGTTCCGGATGCGAACCCCACCGACCTCGATCACCCCTGTATCCAGGTACTCATCTTCAGGCGTCACCACACCGGCATCGATCGCCGCCGCCATCGTGAGCACCTTGAAGGTCGATCCTGGTTCGAACTGTCCGCCGACCGCCGGGTTAATGACCAGCTCCTCGGTTTCGCTCACCTTGTCAGCCTCGACACCCTGTGTTTCAAGCCAGGGTTCATAGTTGTTCGGATCAAGTGAGGGCTGGATGGCGAGAGCCAGAATTTCGCCTGTCTTCGGATCCATGACGATGATCTGACCGGATTCGGCGCTTGAGTCTTCCAACACCTTCCTCAGGATGTCTTCCACCATCTGCTGGATATCGAGGTCAATCGTCAACACCAGGTTGACGCCCGCCGGCGGATCGGGTTCCAGACGCGCTTCTGGCGGGATGTAGCCGCGCTCGATCGTGATCGGCTTGCCTGCTAGCCAGCTGTCGTAAAAACCTTCAAGTCCGAAAAACCCCTTCCCTTCCTGGTTGACAAACCCCAACAGATGTCCGGCCAGGCGCCCGGCTGGGTATTCCCGGCGGGGGGCAGGAACCATCTTCAAGCCACTCAGATCGGGGGCTTCCGGATCAAGCAGAAAGCCCTTGAGCATGTCGGAGGCAACCTGGTCAATCGTAATCGGCCAGCGCTCATCTACCCCAACCTGCCTCGTTAGACGGATGCGGAATTGCCCGATCGAACCCCAATCTGCCATGAGTTGGGCATACAGATCCTCATAGGGCAGGATCAACGCCCGGGAAAGCACAGCCGCGATCTGCTTGCGGCTTGTCGGCGTGAGTTGGAAGACTTCGATCTCCAGGTAGTAGGTCGGGACGTTCGTGGCCAACAAGTCCCCATCCCGGTCGTAGATCAGACCCCGCTCGGGAACGACTTCGTTGTCGATTTCATTCGCCGCCTCGACCCAGGTAGCGAAGACCGGGGCATAAGGGCCAAATTGGACCCGGATGAGCTGGATGAGCATCGCGGTTGCGATCACGACCATGAACGCAAGCAATACTCGCACCCGCCGGTAGGGAAGGCTGTTGGGGATCACTGCACGCCTCCCCCTCGTGGGCGGACGACACGGATCAGCCACTCACCGAGTGTTTCCGTGTATGCTGGCGAAAGTGAGCTGGCATGGTCGGAGGTCGATGAGGGTGGCAGCGGCGCCTCGAACATTTCAGGAGCCACGTAACCGTCGATGTTGATGTAGAGCATATCGCCCATACCTGCCGGTTGGTATCCAAGTTCCAATGCCCGCTCGAGCATGTGTTGGGGGGTCGTCAGTTCTGCCAGGGTGGAAGTGAGTTCTGCGATCTGCCGCTGGAATTCAGCCCTGTCATTCTGGAGCACGAGCACATCCCTGCCGGCCCGTGCCACACGACCGTTAACGGCGAGGTACAGGCCAGCGACGATCAGCAGCGCAAGCGAGCCGATGATCGTGCGGCTCGTGATGCGCACCTGTGACTTCCAGGGCAGTTTTCGACGGACTTGATTGTGTTTGGCCACGCACTAACCTCAAGACACACGATTCAAGGCCAGGCTTGCAAGCTTCATGCCACTGGCACGCGTTCTGCAACCCGTAAGCGGGCGCTCCGTGAACGCGGGTTGCGCTCAATTTCATCCGCGGAAGCGCTTTCTGGCCGCTTGGTGATGAGCCTCAAGCTTGCTTTGTGTTCACACGTGCAGATTGGCTGTTCGGGAGGACAGACGCAATCATGGCTCTCCCGGCGCATAAACTGCTTCACGATCCGATCCTCGAGGGAGTGGAAGGCGATAACAGCCAAGCGCCCATCTGGTTTGAGCAGATGGAGGGCTGCCTGCAGGCCTTCCTGCAATTCTTCCAACTCCTGGTTGACCGCGATGCGCAGCGCCTGGAAGGTCCTGGTCGCAGGATGGATCCCCGGCCGTGTCTTCCCTGCGGCCTGAGCGACCACATCGGCCAATTCGCGCGTTGTGCGCAGCGGACGGGCGGCAATGATCGCTCGTGCCACCCGGCGCGCACGTGGTTCTTCGCCGAACTGGCCCAGAAGTTGTGTCAGTTCATCTTCCTCAAGCAGGTTAACGAGGTCGGAAGCGGTGGCAGCCGAAGCCGGATCGAAACGCATATCGAGCGGACCTTCATGTTGAAAGGAAAAACCACGTTCACGATCAGCCAGCTGCATCGAGGAAAGTCCCAGGTCGAGCAAGATCCCATCGACGGTGGACCAGCCCAGCTCGGCTGCCGGAGTTGCCATTTCACTGTAAGAGGATTGACATAGTGTGACACGATCCTGAAAACGCTCTAGCGTTCGCCGAGCGACAGCCAGTGCGTTTGGATCCCGATCAAGCCCTAGCAGCAGCCCGGCGGGAGAAGATATTTCCAGGATCCCTTTCGCATGCCCACCAGCGCCTATAGTGCCATCTATGTAGCGCCCGGCGGAACGTGGTTTCAGCGCCGCGAGCACATTCTGGTAAAGTACCGGGGTGTGTTCACCGGCGGAAGCAGCGTCCAGGGACGCGCTCATCGCCTACCCCGCGGAGAGGTCAAATTGAGTGAAGCGCCGGGCATTGATGTCTGGATCGGTGACCCCGGTCAATTCAGACGACCAAGCATCACCATTCCAGATTTCGAAGTATTCCCCGGCGCCGACGATGGTGGTATCACCATCAAGCTTGGCGTACTCCCGCAGGAACGGCGGAATTAGAATTCGGCCTGAAGAATCGAGCTGCACATCGGTTGCACCCCCAAAGATCATACGGCGGACGGCGCGTGCCTCTGGATCGGTCGTGGTAAGCGTCGTTGCCCGTTGTGCAAGCCGCTCGAAGCTGTCTGTGGTATAAACCTGCAAATTGCGTTCGAAGCCCTGGGTCACATAGGCGCCCTGGTCGAGCAGTTCCCGGAATTTAACCGGGATCGTCAACCGGCCTTTGGCATCGATAGAATGAGTGAATTGACCCAAGAACATGTGTTCTACCTTAGCTACTAACGGAGAGACGCCGGTATGTACCGGCGTCCCACTATCTCCCACCTCCCCCCACAAGTGCCCACAGTATATACCAATTTCACCCACCAATGCAAGCATCTGCGGGAATTGCACAGGTTGGTACTTTATTCCCATCTCGACACATGTGCAGTGGACATAAGTGAGTTGAGCTCATAACAAACAAAAAAGACTTCCGGGGCTATAGCTTCCCGGAAGTCTCTTCAGCTGGGACCGGCCTGTAAGCCGCGTTCTGTCCGGACCCGCAGGTCCGTGGCAATCATCCATCTAGGCCGTACGTTACCGCACGGCTCATGCAGCCTACCCGACGTTCGAAGTGGACGAGCAGCCCACTGCCCCGGAGGGACTCACGTCTGCTTGGCCTTGCTCCCGGTGGGGGTTGCCTGGCCGCCGGCATTGCTGCCGGCGCCGGTGGTCTCTTACACCACCTTTTCACCCTGACCCTGCACGCATGGCGTGCGGGCGGTCGTTTTCTGTGGCCCTGTCCGCGGGATTTCCCCGCCCGGGCGTTACCCGACACCGTGCTCTGTGGAGCGCGGACTTTCCTCAGGTGCTGCACACCTGCGATTGCCCGGCCGATCCAGCATCAACTTGATCTTATCGCACGCTGCTGGCGACGTCAACGAGAGGATGTTTACGGGGTACTAATGCATTTCTTACACAGATACTCTTGTATGGTGTATACCGTGGGCTTATAATGCTTTCAGTGTAAGGAAAGGTCAGCATGCCGATCTACACGTACCGGTGCGAAAATTGCGGTGTCCAATTCGATCGTCAGCAGCACTTCGATGATCCACAATTGAAGAAATGCCCTGAATGTGGAAAATTGAAACTGCGCAAGGTCTTCCTTCCGGTTGGGATCGTTTTTAAGGGCTCGGGCTTCTATGCAACCGATCATAGGTCGCCCTCCGGCCAGGTTTCACGCGGGGATGGTTCATCCAAGTCCTCAAAGGAGCCGGCAAAGGAGAGCGAGTCGAGCAGTTCCACGAGCACTGTGAGCAAGGACGACGATTAGCAGCGTAATCCGGGTTCGGGGGAGGGTTATGCTTAAAGCCTAAGCCATCCCCACCCAATTTGAATATCCTGCAATAAAGTGTAGGGGCGCATCGCGATGCGCCCCTACGTTGTTTCTCGAATGAATCGATCCTTCGGAATTAGGAATTTATGGAATTGGTGGCTGTCTCGGATTAAAACACCGACCGTAAACAAGCATCACAGCTTATTACATCTTTAGAGTTGGAACCCGCCGCTTGCTTTGACCACCTTCGAATCGAAATTGGTGACGAACTCGAATAGCCGTTCACGCAGCTTGACCCAGTCCTCGTGCTCGCGGGCTTTGCGCATCACGTCCCCGTCCTCGGCCAGGAAGACAGCCTGCATCTGCGGTCCTTCACCATAGGTTGTGTACCAGGCTTCCGCTGGCTCGACACCCAGGCGCTGCAGTCCGGGGACGAACTCGCGAACGAGAAACTCAAAATATTCCTGCTCTCTGCCCGGTATCATATCCCAGGTCATCAACCACTTCAACGACATCCGTAATCCTCTTCGAGTCCAATTCTGTTCAACCGCTGTAAACCCATCCTATACCGCTGGTTTTAATACCACAACCTGTGTATCTTCTGACAGGCTGCCCTTGGTTACTTTTAAGGAAGGAAGCGGTTCCGGATCAGCGAGGCCCATCTCCTTCAGGAATCCCTCCGCTGTGCCCAGTTCGATTGTCTCCTTAGCGGTTTTGAAATGCATCGGAATCACGATTGAAGGCTCGATCAAGCTTATCACCTCAGCCGCCTGCGAAGGGGTGAGTGCGGAACCTCCACCGACCGGTACCAGTGCGACATCCACCGTTCCCAGGTCTTCGATTTGGGATTGTGTTGGCACAGCGTGTAGATCCCCGAGGTGTGCGACGCTGACGCCCTCGTAGTTGAACACGTACAACGTGTTCTCCGGTGTTCCGTTCTCCGCACCCCTTTTTGCCAGCATCCGCACCCCGGTAATGAAGACGCCGCCAATTTCATACTCACCTGGGCCGTCGATCACGCGATGCGTGACCTTGACCGCCTCGACATAGGCGTGGCCCTTAGCTTGATGGCTGATGGTGACCACATCTGCTTTCAGCTTCAACGCCGGCAGGCCCAGCTCTGGGCCAAAAGGATCCGTCACAACCGAAGTCATGCCGCGTTCTACCAATCTGAAGCATGACAACCCGTACCAGGTGATCTCCATTCATCCTCCCGGGAATGATTCGAGCGATTATACTCGATCCATTGCGGGGCAAGCAAAAGCGCCTGGAGTTAGGGCATGATGAAACCACTCGAATCCCTCGAACTGGGCGGAGGCCGGGTTGATGGCACCTCTGTCAATGACTACATGCTCTCGTTGCCGCCAGACTGTGAGCATTACGCCGACGCACAGATTGATGATTACCGATCTCTCCCAAAAAGTGAATTTAGGTGGCGCCCCCCACTCCATCTTGAACTCAATGCACGAGCGAGTAGCTTACAGCCGTCAGGCACACTCGGATTTGGGCTATGGAATGATCCCTTCTCGATGATCCTGGGACAGGGCGCAGCGGAGCAGCGCATCCCGGCGCTGCCCCAGGCGGCTTGGTTCTTCTATGGCAGCCCACCCAATGATCTCTCACTGGGAGGTCGATCACCCGGCGCCGGCTGGTTGGCCATGACCATGCGCTCAAGGCGCATCCCGACACCCCTCATCGCCCCGCCGCTGCTTCTAGCATGGCTCCTAGCGCAGATCCAGCCATTGCGCGCACCCCTTTTCAAGATAGCGCGCTCCATCGTCAGAGTAGAAGCGTGTGAAGTTGGAGTGCCGATGGATGATTGGCATCGCTATGCCATCGAATGGTTGCCTGAGCAAATCGAGTTCCATGTCGATGGGCGGCTCGTGATGGCTGCCTCTCTTACGCTACGAATCCCGCTTGGATTTGTAGCCTGGATCGATAACCAGTACCTGATTGCCTCGCCTGCCGCTGGCCTACGGTTCGGTGTTCTGTCGACGGTTGCTGAACAGTGGTTAGAACTCAAAGGTCTCTCGATCCGAAAGGCAATTTGACGCGACAGCTAACATTCCGGTTTATACCTATCATTGCTTGACGGTTTGTGACACGGAAAGTACAATCGAGTGCTGTGCCGAGGTAGCTCAGTTGGTAGAGCACTTGACTGAAAATCAAGGGGTCACCAGTTCAAATCTGGTCCTCGGCACCAGTGCCGCTCCTTCCCTGGAGCGGCAGCTTCCTTTAAAAGGGTAGATTCGCATTAATCAGCCAAGATCAAGAAGCGGGAAAGGTCGAAGCCCTTCCCGCTTATGTACCCGCCCCTCGTCCAAACTTTACCCCGTTTCTCCAATTGCGGGCGAACTTTGAAGCCATTTGTAAGCCTCACTCAGGCTCATCGCTCCTTGATTCGCCTATAGCATGCGGCGCGCTTGCTGGCGAAGTACGTCGAGCACCACCCAACCCTGTGCCGGATTTTCCACGTACCAGTGGTCCCACCCATTGCAAGGTACCCCTTCGCTCAACAACGTACCCAACTGGTGGATCGAACCTTCCTGGTCACCCATCTGCAGCCGGCCATCGGGTTTCACCTTCGCCTGCAGATCACGGTCACGCCGGAAGTAGAGGGTCTGCCCGGGTTCCACCAACCCCAATTCAAGCAGACTGGCGAAGGGGATCCTCGGCGCCCGGCGCCGGCGATCGGCGACATCGAATGTAGCCGCATCCCAGAGTTGGGGCTCGATCGCTTCAATCCGCTCGCGGGACAGGCGGGCGTAGTTCGGATCGCGCTCGACCCCAATCCATTTCCGGTGTAAACGTCTGGCGACCGCACCCGTCGTCCCTACCCCGAAGAAGGGGTCGAGCACCACATCGCCCGGATCGGTCGAGGCAAGGAGAACCCTGTATAGAAGTGCCTCGGGTTTCTGCGTGGGGTGCGCTTTGCGTCCGTCGACCTTGATCCGCTCCTTGCCTGTGCACAGCGGTATTTCCCAATCACTGCGCATCTGCTTTTCATCGTTGAGTGATTTCATGGCGTGGTGGTTGAAGGTGTAGCTGGCTTCGCGGTCTTTTGCCGCCCAGAGCAAGGTTTCGTGAGCGTTAGCGAATCGAATCCCGCGAAAGTTTGGCATCGGGTTGGTCTTGATCCAGATCACGTCATTAAGGATCCAGAAGCCAAGATTCTGCAGGATCGAACCCAGGCGGTAGATGTTGTGGTAGCTTCCGATCACCCACAGCGTGCCGTCCGGCTTGAGCAGCCTGCGGCAGGCCTCCAGCCAGGCCCGGCTGAAACGGTCGTAGGCGGCGAAATCCTCAAACTGATCCCATGTATCATTAACGGCATCGACTTTGGTCTGGTTGGGACGCCAGAGATCACGCCGCAGCTGCAGATTGTAGGGAGGATCGGCGAAGACCAGATCGATGCTGCCCTCTGGCAAACCTGCCATGATCTCGATACAGTCCCCCTCCAGAACCTGCTCCAAGGGCAGTAAATATCCCTCAGTCGGCATCCACATTCCTCATATAGGGCACTCCCCCTTCGAGCGCCAGATCCCAGTTTGATCCTCAAAGCATTCGCAGTAGGACGTCCCCGGATCCGTTGGCTCGCCAGCCCAGAGCCAGAAGCGTACCTGGTTCTCGATGCAGGCCTGCCCTTCCCGCTCACTCCCGCTCACGATACGCATGCGTGACAACGCCAGTCCTTGTACATCAGCCTCTCGCAGTAACCACACCCGATTCTCGCGCAGATCGCCCTGACGCCAGCTGATCTCTCCCCGTGCAAGAAGCTGGGCTGAGCCCAGGCACACCAGGACAAGCAGCAAGCCCACAAAGCTTACGAGTAGACATCCAGTGCGGGCCGAAAACGGCATCGGCTTGGATAGAGCAGAGACGGGTTCGTTCCCCTTTGAGGACATTTCTTCGCCTGGATTCATCGAATTGCAGTCTACACGCTCTTGGCCATCGCGGCAATCATTTGGGCTCCAGGCCGGTTTTTCAGCCCGGCAGACCGAGTTCTTGACTTTCGATGTTCTTCAAGGTATCCTTCGACGCGGCATGCGGGTGTAGTTCAGTGGTAGAACGTCTCCTTGCCAAGGAGAAGGTCGTGGGTTCGAATCCCATCGCCCGCTCTTACACTTTCCGTAATCATTCCAGGCGACGTGGCCAAGTGGTAAGGCAAGGGTCTGCAAAACCCTCATTCGCGGGTTCAAATCCCGCCGTCGCCTCCTTAGGAAGATTGCCCGAAATGGAACGGATATGGGACTCCAAACCAGGAGCATACCTGCTTCCGTTTTTTCCTTTAAATCGCCACTTCTAGCGCCTAATTGAACTTCTTTTCCCAACCTTAAGCCACCCCAAGTGATCGCCCCCGGTCGGATGAAAACGCATGCTATCCCTGCCATAATGCTGGATAACAGGGTAGGACTTTTATACGGGATTGGGAGGCCGTTCAACGTAACCTTTGAAAGCTCAAGGCTGGATCATCGGCACCTGAGGATACTGGTCCGGCTCGAGATCGGCGAGCGCAGCACCTTGCGGCGCCTGATTGCGCAGCAGATCTTCCTGAACCAGTATGTTGCCTCCCGGCCAGAGAGTATCCATGATGCGCGTGTCGGTGATCGTCCCAGTTCCACCACCAATGCGCCATTGCTCTGCATTCTGCTGCACATCACGCACACGCCACACGCCTGCCGACGGGTAGCCTTCCTGACTCAAGACGGCGACTGCGTAGCTCCACTCCTGTGGATCACCGGGCAGCAGGCTTCGTGGCACGCGAATTGTGACTCTGCGTTGGCCGGGGTTCGTGGTAATGGAAAAACCGGAATCGATCTGCACTGGACCACTCGGACCGGGAGCGAAGATCCCCGGTGTCCAGCCCTCGGCCCAGATGGCATAATCCCATGCGAACTCCGGGGTCAACGCCGCGTTGCGTCCGGGAAGCAATATCCGTGCACCCTGCGCGAGGCCATCCACATCGACATAAATATCAATCGTTTGAATGCTCAGCCCGTTCGGCGATCCCCATTCGTTAATCACCGGACCTCGAAACTGCAGCCGGAAGATCACGTCTGTCTCATCGTAGCCGACAGTAAGTCCGGTCAGGTCGAAGACTCCCGGCTTGAAGACCGTATCGTTGGGGTACTGATAGGATCCAGGGCCATGATCATCTGCAGCCGGATCCTCGATTTCGAGGAACACGTTCGAAATCGGCAGGTCAGGAATCGCCGCCAGCGCCGGGCCATCTGGAGGAATGACCTCACTATCAGTTCCATCCTGGCTCAGGACCAGGCGCACGTTGATCCGGTCACCGCTGCGTGCCTCGGGGAAAAAGCTGCTGAAACGAAGGGCAAGCTCGAGTGTTCGGCCATCGGGTGAAACGCCTCCGGCTAATTCCGGAGCACCCATTCCCGGCACCCAGCCACCGCTGCCATCCGGCATATAAAATGCCGAGGACAGATCCCCGGCCGAATACTGCACCTCGATCAGGTCCTTTGCGCCGAATCCGATCTGTGTCTTTCCCGCTCCGAAGCGAGCATAGGCATTCGCCGCCTGGCCATAGGGTGAGCTCAGATAAAAGCCCAGGACAGTATCCTTCGTAAGTGGAGAGGCAAGATCGACCCGCAGGTAAAGATCCTCCAAACTGTATCCAAAGTAAAGCGCTTCGACTTCCCCCTGTGCAAATTCATATCGTCCCGCGTTTACCCACTCATCTGGTTCGATCATCCCATCGAGCGAAATCGAAAGCAGGTCGAGCGGATCCTGATCGGGGAGCTGACGCGCCTGCGGAATGACAGGGACGGAGACAAAATCGGGCACTGGTTCACCGATCGTGCTGTAGACCTGCTTGAGGTAGCTGCGGAACTGGCGGTCGAAATTATCATCAGCGCCCGAGGTCTGGTCGCTGCCGTACCACCAGAACCAGTCCGATCCCTCGGCCTTATACATCAGCCGATATGCCCGGTCGAGCGTCGCTGGATCGAGACCGTCGGCTGCCTGCTGCAGGGCTTCGCGTGTGCGGCGTAAATATTCCCAGGCGCTGTTCTCCTCCTCTTCGCCGATCCATGTGCTGAATGTGCCGTCGATCCATGAGCCCGCCCACAGCGGATCCAGCTCGGGCAGCTCGACGCCACCCGCGTCGATCGCCTCCAGGTATTCGGAGGGCGTCACCGTGACGATCTCATCGGATTCCGAAAGCAATCGGTACAACTCGTGTAGAAATTCTTTCCCGTCGTTAGGGTAGTACTCCCAAGCGTTCTCGCCGTCGAGCAGCACCGTGACCAGATGTGGGCCTTCGGCGTGCTCCTCGCGAAGCCGAGCCTTGATCGCCTCCAACCTGGCGACAAAATCGGCGGCAGCCTGAACTCCCGGGGTGCCGGAATACTCGAAGCCGACCTTATCTGAAAGAAGGTGATCGCGGAAGATGATCGCCACCGGTCCACCGCGCGCACCCCGGACAGAGTACGCACGGTAGAGCTGATCGGCCTGCAGAACGGTGTCCTGTATGTCGCGCGTGAACCCTTCCAGGTCCGGCAGGCTCTTGGCCAACACGTCCTCATCGGACGCCATCCAGCGGATGCCCGCGTTCGCGATCATGGTCACGATGTTCTCGGCGACGGAGCCCTCCGCTGGCCACATCCCGCGCGGATCCGTCCCGAAGTGCTCCCGGTAGGATTGGATCCCTAACTCAACCTGCGCCACCGCGTCTTGACCGTAGACGAAGCGCGTCGGAAGATCCGCCTCAGGCAGGCCCATGCTCGCCAGATCGCTGTCGACGAGCAGCGGGAGGATCGGATGGGCATAGGGTGTCGTCGTGACCTCGATCTGTCCGCGGCTCTGAAGTTCGGCATGGAGTGGAATGACTTCCCGCACCAGGCGCAGCTGCTCGCTGAACACGATCGTCTTATCGTCCTCCGAATAATCCCGCCCCTTGGCAACCAGGCTGGCGAGCGGCTCGAGTGCCATCCAATCCGGGTCGATCCAGGCCAGATTGAACAGCACCTGCAGATCACGGAAATCCTGCGCGCTCCAGTTCTGGAGGCTATTTTCATCGCGCAGGCTTGACAATTCCATATAGCGCGGGAAGCGGGCGATGATGCCGGGGTTGATGTCGAAAAAGCGGTCGAGCAGGAACTGCTTCTGTTCCTCGGTCAATTCCTCGGCAGGCACTTCCGCATGCACCAGGTAGAGATCCTTCGCCCCTTCACCGATCGCATCCAGTTGCTCGATCAGGCTCGGCGTGAGGTTGAAGGTGGCATGAATGTCGGGATACTCCTCCAGAATCGCTGCCATGTCGACGTAGTCTTTGGCTGCATGCATCCGCACCCATGGCCGTTCGAAGATCCCGGTCTCCGGGTCCTGGTAGTAGAAAGGTTGGTGCTGATGCCAGATGATAGCCAAGTAGAGTTTGCCGTCTTCGATCGTCAGGGTTTCCGACCGTGACTTTACCGGGGCAGCTGTTCCCCCGGAGGGGAGAGCAGATCCGGTCGACTCGACGGATACTCCGGCCTCCGGACTGCATGCAGCCAGCGCCACAGTGAGTAGAATGACCAGCATCAAGAAGTACCTGGCTTTCATTATCATGCTTTCGAATCACACAAGAATGAGTGCGCCTCCGAGTTCCATGCTTTCGTCCAAGAAATCCTCAATCCGAGTTTATATCTACTCATTGCTTTGTTGCTCCCACGGGCGGGATTCCTTCCGGTGTTGAATGAGACGCTGATAGAATGCCATCAAATCCCGATCCTGCGCCTCACTCCAGATCATTTCCGTCCGGCTCGCCTCCAATCCGATTTCGCGCGACTTACCCAACTGCTGGCTTAGCCCGACCTCCGTGCCGTAGTAGATCACCGGAGGTCCGGGCATACGCATCTGAATCTCAACCGCCTCGCGCAACCTGGATCGATCGCCATCGGCGAGAAAGAGAAAGCGATCCATATCATGATTGTCGAGGAATGTAAGCATGAGAAAGTCGGGGTCGAAATATGCCCCATGGCTGCTCAAGAAATTCTGCAGCTGTGCTTCGGACCACAATCCCTTTGCGTACGTTCGACGGACGGCATCGGCAAAGTGAAAATCAAGAGCACCATCCATGCACCCGCTGTAGCGGCGAAGCACATCGACAGGTTCAACTACTTCGCCAAAACAGAAGCTGTCTGGCTTTTCTTGTTTGCTAGCGCTCCAGAGGTCCGACCAAAAACCGGGACCGGGGCCATTCGCATGATCGAGGCGGAATCCATCGACATCGAACTCGTGCAGCCAGTAACGGGCAGTTTCAAGCATCCACTCGCGCGCCCCGGCCTCGGCCAGGTTTAGCTGGGGCATTGTGCGGACCCCGAAGAAGGTGCGGTAGCCAATATCGGAATCATCGAAATAGAACCAGCTGCGGTAGCGGCTGTTATTGTTCCTCAACGCATCTTGAAAGAATGGGTGCTGGTTTGAAATGTGGTTGCATACCAGATCGAGGACGATGCGAATGCCGCGCCCATGCGCTTCTGCGACCAGTTCACGCAGCGCAACGTCGCCGCCCACCCGGTCGTCCACACGGCTGGTATCCACGGCATCATAGCCGTGGACCGTCGGGCTGGGGAAGATCGGGCTCAACCACAGGCAGGTGCTCCCTAGATTTTCGAGGTAATCAAGCTTCTCCGCGATCCCTGCCAGTGTCCCACCGAAGGGTGCGCGCAGGTCTGATGTCTGGATCCAATCCCTGCCCTGGCCAGGAGAAAAGCGGTCGACGAAGATATGGTAGATCACAGATTCCCGAGCCCATGCGGGAGGCCTGAGGCGATCGAATTGAAAGTTAAAGACAGTTCCATCAGCAGCGTCGCCGACAGATACAGGTTCGAGAGACCTGCCATGGAAATACGCCTCCGCCATACGATCCGTGCTTAGCTTGATGTCCGGCCAGTCGGCGAAGATCTCCGGTTCACCTTCCCGCCAGCCTCCAATTCGGTAGCGGACGACGGCTCCTTCAGGCTGGGCTGGCAGCACAGCCTCCCAGCGTGAGATGTAACCCCAGATCAAACTGTCCCATTCGGGCTCAAGGCGATCGAAACCAACAACGAAACCATTCTCCACGCTTCCCCGGTCACCATGAGGGGTCGAACCGTCCAATGTCACATAGGCTGCAACATGATCGACTGGGACTTCTGGAGCTGCCCTCACTTTTAGTCGTACTTCCTGGCCTGGTTCTGGATCGCGTGGGCTGCGCTCATGGTTATGCTGGAGACCGCTGCACGAGACGCGGTGGTAGTTCAATTTCAGTTCATCGACAGCTACAAACCCGAAGATGAAATCATCCAAAACATATCCTCGCTTCGGCGAAGGGAATTCGAATTCCTTCTATTTTAGACAGCTGCAGCTTTCCGGAAGAAAGGCTGATGGTTGAGCCATCAGCCTTTCACAGATCCCTGCGTCAAGCCACCGGCAATCTGGTCCTGCAGCACGAGATAGATGATCACGATCGGCAGCGCGCCCATTAAAGCCCCGGCGGCAAAGACTCCCCACTCTTGCTGGAACTGACCGCTGGTAAAGATATACAAGCCGACAGTGAGCGGGTACTGTTCGGTCGTCTTCAACAGGATACGGGCGATGACAAAGTCGCTATACACAAAGATGAAGGAGAGCACAGCGACCACGACGATGATCGGCCGCATTAAAGGCAGCAGCAGGCGGGTGAAAATCTGCCAATGGGTGGCGCCATCGACCATCGCCGATTCATCAATATCCTTCGGAATGGAGTCGAAATAACCCTTCATCAACCATATGTTGATCCCCATCGCCCCACCCAGGTAGACCAGGATCAGCGCGCTGTGAGTGTTAAGGCTCAAGACGGGGATCACACCGCCGATCTGCTGGATGAGCAGGAAAACTGCCACCATCAGGAGCAGGTTGGGGAACATCTGGACCAGCAGGATGCCGCGCAGCATATTCTCGCGCTGGCGGAAGCGAAAGCGTGAGAAGGAGTAGGCTGCCATCGTGGTGATCGAAATCGAGAACAGCGTCGTAATTCCCGCCAGCTTGACCGAGTTGAACAGCCATTTCTTGAACGGATAGATGCGCGAGAACTCACTATCGGCCAGCAGTTTCGTGAAATTCGCAAAGCTGGCGTTGTCTGGAATCAGCTTCTGGCTCGAGAGCGAGTTGGCCGGATTCAGCGAAGCGGAAATGATCCAGATAATCGGGAACAGGGCGAAAGCGATGGCAAGGAGCGCAACCAGATAAATCAGCACGAGCCGGATCTGGCGCTGCCGACTCTGCGAGGTGCGTAGGCTGTGTAGAAAACCCCGGTTAGACATTTTCGCTTACCTCCTCCCACATCTTGGTAAAGCGGAACTGGAACAGCGCCAGAGCGGCCACGATGATGAAGACGACAATCGTGATCGCGGCTGCAAGCCCATACTGCGCGCCTCTGCCGCCCGCAAAGGCAAGATTGTAGACGTAGCTGATGAGTATGTCGGTGTGGCCGGCCTGGGTCGAAGCTCCCGCGATGGGCGGTCCTCCCTGGATGAACAGGAAGATGATATTGAAGTTATTGAAATTGAAGACGAAGGATGCGACCAGCAGCGGGCCGACGGCCACCAGCAGCATCGGGAGCGTGATATGCCGGAAGCGCTGCCAGACACTGGCGCCATCGACCTCGGCGGCATTGTAAAGTTCGGGGGAGATCGCCGTCAACGCGCCGCTGCAGATGAGCATGAAGTAGGGGAAACCCAACCACAGGTTGACGAGCAGGATGGCTCCTTTTGCCCACCAAGGGTCGGTAAACCAGGGCGGTGCCCAGCCGAAGATCGACATCAAGGTGTGGTTAATTATTCCAAGCTCCGGGTTGAGCATCCCGCGCCAGATCATGATCGTGATCAAGCTAGGGATGGTGTACGGGATCAGTAACAACGTCCGGATCAGCTTCCGCCCACGGATCAAAGGGTCGCTGAAGATGATTGCTAAAAACAAACCCAGGGCGAAAGTCATCGCCACACTGAGGAAGGCGAAAGCGAAATTCCATAGAATGATGCGTACCAGCGGGCCCTGGAGTGCGGGACTCTTTATAAACTGGACGAAGTTATCGAATCCAACCGAGATCTGGAACCCGGGTGTGAGGCGCTCTCCGCTCTGAGAGATGAAGAAGCCGTTGGAAGGCCGGTACTCTGCGCCGGTTTCTCGATTGATGAGGACGTCGCGTGCCGGGTCATAGCTATACTGTGGCTCGAGTTCGGACACGGTATCCAGGCTCGAAATTTGTACGATCCAATCCCCGATTCCAAACGATAGTTTGCCCAGATCATTGATATACCGCACTACCGTCAGGCGATTTAAGCGTTGATAGCCCTCAATCGTGAGAGGGATTCCATCGGCATCAAGCTCCCCCACCCCCTGCTGGCCTGGTTCGACGGAGGTGATTTCCTTATCAGGAAATGCGAAGTAGCTTTGGCCCTGACTATCCTGGAGCCAGAGGGCGTAGTCCCCGGCGTCGGAGATATAGGCCGTCCAGGTGTAGGTTCCTTGTCCCTCTGGCAGGTATCTCGTGGTCTCGAACTGCTGGATCACCTGCTCTTTCGTCAACAGGTGGCCGAAGCCGTAGTCCGTGGTTGAGACATAAACGGTATACAGAATCGGATAGATGGCGAACATGGCCATTAAAACAAGGCCTACGATCATCCAGCGCAATGGGCCTGCATCCGCCCGGAGCACCACAATATTGACGATGACAACGATAATGGCAACCGCAACCGCAAGAATGATACTTCCACGCGGCACAAGTGCGATGATGAACCAGACCACGAAGGCGTCAACGACCGCGAGCAGGATCAAGCGAATAAGGAGCGATCCGGCCGACATCGTCTCAGAGATCGTTGCCTTTTTTATGGCTGTGGAATTGGTTTGATCAGCCACGGTACACCTCCATCACGACCAGTGGGTTGCGGCCTGTACGGCAATCCATCCGGAATTGAGGCAGGGACTTCCATCCCATACGGCTCGCCGGCGCAGCGCGATAACGATAAGTGCGGATTGTTGCAATTCCGTTCCGGCGGTCAGGGCATTGAAGATAATATCTGTGCGAGAAGGCCGGGCTCAAGCCCGGCCTTCTCTAGAACGTTCGGTTGTTACTCGGTCGCGATCGTCAGGATGTGGGTTGTCGGATCATACGTTAACGTAACGGTCCCATCGGCGGCCATGCTGAAGGTGTAGTTGTCACCATCCGCCACGCCGTCGACGCCATAGTTATCCGTCCACGCGCCGTCAAGCGCCACCTTGCATTCATAGTCGCCCGCCGGAACCAAGAACGATCCGGTATACATTCCATCCGCGCCCTCGGTCAGAGCCGTCACCTCACACGCCGGATCCCAGTCAGAAGCACAACCCGCAGCGGCCTGCCAGGAGCCGGGCACATTGACCATGCCCGCCGTGGCGCCGCCGAGCACGACCTTGATCTGCTCGGCAGCCGTCATGAACGCATTCTCGGGGGTGTCCTCACCGGTGATCACTAACACCACCGCCGAGTTCCACGAACCCCAGACGGCGCCCATTTCGGGAATGGAGGGCATCGAAACCGCATTCTCACCCGCCGCACCGAATGCTGCCAGGTCGGGATCATCGGTTGCATCGAGGACCGGCAGGAAAGCCGAAGGCCGTGCACCGGCTACGTACAGCTTCTGCATGGTGTCTTCGGTGGCAACATACTCCGTCAGGAACGCCTGGGCCAGCAAGATGTTCTCGCTGAAGGCATTGATCATAAAGCCCTGAATACCACCAAAGGACTGGCCATCGCTCGGGAAGGGGCTGATGGCATAGTTCATCCCCGCTGTCCGGAAGCGATCAAGCGCCCACGGACCGGTCATCATGAAGGGGACCTGGCCGTTCTCAAAGAGCGTCTCGGCCGTGTCTGCATCGTTAGCATTGGGACTGATCAGCCCAGCCGTGACATTTTTGGCGATCCAATCACCGGCGGCGACCATACCCGGGCTGTCAATACCCAAGTCATTGGGATTCCAGTTGCCGGCATCATCCCTGCCGAAGACATAGCCGCCAAAAGAGGTCAGGATCGGATAGACCTTATAGCCGTTGTCCTCAAGAGCCAGCGCGTAAGTCGCCTCACCTGCAGTCTTCAGGTCTGCCCCGGCCTGGAGCAACTCATCCCATGTGGCAGGCGCATCCGGGACCATGTCGGCATTCCGGAAGAGGCCCATGTTCTCGAAGGCGTAGGGCATGCCGTACAATTTGCTATCATAGGTGAATGCAGTGAGTGTCACAGGCAGGAATTGATCGGTCTTGCTCCCGAGATCGATGGGGGCTAGCAGGCCGCTGGCTACCCATCCTCCAAGTCGGTCGTGGGGCCCGATGAAGATATCAGGACCTTCTCCGGCCGGTGCCGCGATCGGCAGCTGGTCGTTGATATCCGCCACCTGCTGAACTTCCAGGCCAACGCCATAGGCTGCCTGGAACTCATCGGCAAGGGCCTGCAAGATCGGGGCTCGGGTTTCATCTGCCCAGATCACGAGCGTGGTCTCAGGTACGGCAGGTGGTGCTTCTGTGGGAACAGCTGTCGGGGGTGGCGGGGGTTGAGTCGCCGTGGGTTCCGGAACTGCAGTCGCCTGGGCGCATGCACCCAACATTAAGCTTGCGAGAAGAGTCAGCGTGATCATAGACCACAATATTCTTCGTTTCATCTTCCTTCCTCCAATTTTTAAGATCGTGAATCGTTCATGCCCGTTGTGAACAGGTTATCCGGCGTGGCGGTATGGATTAAGCACCTCCTTTTAGAATCCTTCAGGTCGTGTTCATTCGGATATCCTTGGTTGTTCGTCATCCGACTCCAGCATACACGAAAGCCCGAGGCATAATTTCTTGAGAAGCAACTCGAACTCCGTTTGCTCCTGTGTTGTAAGGTGCCTCGAACGGTGTTCCAGCGAATGCAGATGCGCCTCTTCAATTGCAGCACGCTGATCATCACCGCAATGGGTCAGGACCACACGCTGCGCACGCCGGTCCTCGGGGTCAGCAATTCGCTTCACCCAACCCTTCGTCTCCAATTGATTGACAATGCGCGTGATTGTACTCTTGGAGAGTAAAAGGCGTTCGCTTAGTGTAGTCAGGCGTTGACCCGAATTCAGGTTGAGGTTCATTAGCAACCGGTACTGGGACGTGATGATGTCATACTGGCCAAGGATCTGGCGATCCCACGCGTCGAGCAAAACATAGACCTCATGGATTAAGCGATAATTACGGAAAGGAAGAGATATGGTGTCAGGGGGGGATACTGAATTGGTGCTCATGGCTCCCTGGAGACAGATAGAGAGTAACTAGTTGCGCGCGGAACTAATTTAATACTAGTTCAATTTAAGAAGCTGTCAAGCTCGGCATTACAACTTGCCCCGGACAAAGCGCCAATCCGAAGCCTGACCGCTCAGTTGGTACCTTACCCAAGGGGAATACCCTCTTTGGCTTGCAGAAAAAGGATACTGAGTATGAGCAACAACCATTGTGGAATAGGTAAATCTCCTGTACCCTTCCCATCCTGAGACCGACCTCTCGCGCTGCAATCCTGCGTGAGATGAATTCCCAGCCCGACACTCATCCAACCGACTGACCAAAGCAGAATGAGGAGAAGACTCACCAGCCAACGGATCAACCAACCCAGGCAACTGCCTTTTAATAGGGATAGTTCAGTAGAGGGATCGCGGTCAAGGCTAGCGAGGCCGATGGCAATTGATAAGAGAGGAGAACCTAATGCAGATTATCACAGATAGCGCGGCGGATATGCCAGCAGCAGAGGCAAAGGAAATGGATGTGCGGATCGCCCCACTCTACCTGCAATTCCCCGACGGAGAAATCCGTTCGGAGGATCTAACCCCGGACGAGTTCTACGCACGCCTGGCAGCGATGGAGCCCGAGGTGCCAACGACGACGATGCCCGCACCGGGAGAGTTCGCCGAGATATACACCGAAACCGGGGGCGAAATCCTCTCAATCCACATCTCTTCTGGATTGAGCGGAACCCTGGAAGCGGCACGCCTGGGGGCACAGCAGGCCGGCAGTGATGTGACGATCATTGATTCGGAAACGCTCTCCGGCGGCGAACGGTTCCAGGTCCTGGCTGCAGCGCAAGCGTTGAAGGAAGGCCTGGGCAAGGAGGCGCTATTAGAGCACCTGGCTAAAGTGCGCGCGGCAACGGAGGTTGTCTACACGCTGGAGACGCTGGAATATTTGAGCAGGGGCGGCCGCATCGGACGCGTCCAGGCGCTGGCCGGCTCGCTACTGAAGATCAAACCGATCATCCATGTCGATAAAGCCGATGGTAAATACAGCACGCTCGGCAGCAAACGCACGATCGCCAAAGCTCTGGAGGCGATCGTCGATCACCTCGAGCAACTGTATCCAGCCGGATCAGGACTCTGGGTGTCTGTCCTGCATGGCAATTACCTTGAACAGGCAGAGAATCTGGCCACGCAGCTCAAGCAACGGTTAAACATCTCCCGACTGGAGATCCTGCGCATCTCGCCGGTCTTAGGTGTCCACACCGGTCCGGGAATTGTCGGGGTAGCTGCGGTTCCGATGAATGTCATGGGGGCCTAGTATCGCTGGAATGTTTAATCAACCAATCCCCGGCAGGAGCTCTGCCTTCCAATTACTCACTGCTCCAGATGCCTGGAGGGCCGGGGCCTAGCCCTGGAGAGAGTTTCCAGTTGCCATGTAAAATTGTGCCTACCCTCCACCCCCCCGATTTGATAGTATATTTCGCGGCTATTCCAGAATCTGAGATGCGGGAAATGAGATGCTGGATTCTCTCAATTCACCGTTCACGTGTACCACCGCAGCACACGTAGCGCGCGTAGCGTATTCCAGCGGCTCGGCTGGCCGGGCTTCTCCATCTCGAGATGGGTTTCCCCGGGATGGCGAGCCTGGAGCGGCCAGCGTCCATCCCTCCGCCGCTTACCCAGCAGGGCCTCCAACGCCGGCCGCATGCGTTCATCCCATGGAATGTGTGCATCCTGGAAATAATCCAACGCCCGCAGGATGTCATAACGCCAGCGACCTGGGAAACTCAGCATCAAGTATTTCGGGTCGATGACTTCGCCAGTGCGGTCCGAGAGGAAAAGCCGGTGGATGAGCAGGAACTCGCGCGCTGCGGCAGCCACCCCTCGCAGCTCACCCAACCGGTATTTGTAGCCAGAGCGCTCGTACTCGAGCACCCCTTCCAACACGGAGATGGTCGTGTGCATCGAACTATGCCTCGCTCCCGCGCGGTTCTTGCGGCAGTTGAAGCCACCGTCAAGCATACGCTGAACGAGGACAAAATCGACGATCGAATGAAGCGATCGCGGATCGACGCCGAAATAACAGGCATAATTGAGGAACATGCCATTGATGCAGACGTCGCTTTCCTTGATCGTCCCGGAGGGATTGATGCCTCCATCGGCGCCCACCTGGCGCTCGGCGATGATGGTGATGCTCTCTCGAATTGGTCTGTTCGAGCGCGAGATCTGCAGCGTTTTCAAGTCCAGTAGTGTGTAGTGCGAGTTGATCCACTTTGGCTGGTAGAAACCCCTCCCCCAGTGACCTGCAGGGTGCCGCTGAGCGAGAAAACGAGCCCCCCATCCCTCATGCTCGATGCGCGCCTGCAGATCCTCCCGTTCCCGGTCCAGGAGGTCGCGCTGTACTTGGTATTGAACCGAGACATCGCCCTCTTGCAGCCATTCGAGGATGTCCTGTCCAATCTCCATGATCCTCCCTCGTCAAGCATCCCGCTACTTCTGGCTTGATTGTAGCTCAAGAGATCTTTGCCAAATATATAACCGTATCCATCGAAGATAGCACGAATATTTTCCATTACCAGCACTTTTAGACCCGAATGGCGCCCGAGTAATCTTCGATTTCAAGAGATGGTCACTCAATGGGGTTGCGTGGTCTTGAAAATAACGCCGAGAGTCCAATCAGATATGGGTGAAGAAATTAATCCAGGAAACAATCGCGTTGGCATTGGCTGTCCGATGAAGGTCTCGCACCAGCAATCATTCGGCGATGGTTTCACGTGGTTCCTTTCGCCACGACTCAATATACTCCAATGACTGATGGCGGTAGTAGGTATTATAGAGTTCGGCATAATGCTCCCCCTGCTCCATAAGCGCGGCATGGTCGCCTTCTTCCAGGATTTTCCCCTGATCCATCACGATGATGCGGTCGGCTGCTCGAATCGTCGAAAGTCTGTGGGCAATCACGATCGCCGTTCGATTCTGCAGGACAACATCCAACCCCTCTTGGATCTGGGCTTCGGTGAGGGGATCGACGCTGGCAGTCGCCTCATCGAGGACGATGATCGCTGGATCCTGAAGGAGGACACGGGCTAACGCCACCAGCTGGCGTTGGCCCATCGAGATCCCTTTGCCCTCTTCGCCAACCTGCGTTTCAAGCCTCTGGGGCAGTGCATCCAGCCAATCCCCACCGCCGACCCGGGAAGCCATGGCATGTACTGCAGCATCGGTGGCATCCGGCTTGCCATAGCGAATATTCTCGGCCACCGTGCCAGCGAACAGGAACGGGATTTGGGGGACAATCCCAAGCTGACAGCGGTAGGATTCGAGGTTAAACCTCCTGACATCCTCACCATCAACAAATAACCCGCCACCCTGGAACTCGTAGAAGCGTGCCACCAGCTTGCCCAGGCTTGATTTTCCCGCGCCGGTATGACCCACCAGGGCCAGGATTTTACCGGCCTGGATGGTCAGATTGAAGCCTTCAAACACCGGCTCCTTCTCGGAATAGTAGAAATCCAGGTCGCGGAATTCGATCTGCCCCTGGAGCCGGGCCGCTGGCCGGTTCCCGATCTGGACAACACGCGGTTCGGCGTCCACCAGAGCGAAGACGCGTTCACTAGCCGCCAGGCCGAGCTGGAACTGACTCCAGAAGGAAGCAATGCTGGTTAGGGGAAACCAGAAGAGATTGACGCTCTCCACAAACAAATAAAGCGATCCGGCTGTTACCAGGCCGCCGATGACACTTGAACCACCAAAATAGACCACCAGCGCTGTGCCGATGCCGGCGATCGTACTGAGTACAGGGAAAATGCCGCTGAAGGTCAATCCTTGCTGCAGACTTAGACGGTAGGTTTGCGCGTTGACCGGCATGAATTCGTCAAAGATTCGCCGCTCCTGGCGGAAGTTCTTGGCAACGCTGATCCCGGTGATCGCCTCCTGCACATTCGCATTAACCTCAGCCAGCACACGGCGTGCCTGCGTCGTCGTCTTGCGCGCGATGCGGCGGAACGAGAGTGCAGTAAAGATGACAACTGGTGCGATCGCCAGCGTAATGAGCGCCAGCCGCAAATTGATGAAGATCAACAAGCTCACCACGATCAGCACGATCAGCACTTGGCTCATCAGGTTCAGCGACAATGTCACGACATTGGAAAAATCCTGCGTATCCGAGGTCACTCGGCTGACGACTTTCCCCGACGAATACTCGTCATAAAAGGACATATCGCGCGCCAAAACCGCATTAAAAGCATCCTGTCTCAACTGCAGAACCACATCACCTACAGTGCGTGCGGTATATCTCTGACGGAAGAAGTTGAATGTCCAGGAGAAGACTCCGGAGAAAAAAACGGCAGCGATAAGCCATGCCGTACGCTGCCAGATCGTCACATTCAAGTCAGCCACGCCTCCCAGGCGGTCGAGGCTGTTAGCGATCAGGAAGGGGATCGCGGCGTCCATGATCGAATTGAGCACGATTAAAAGCGCCACAAGGCTCATCTTCGCAAAGTGCGGCTTGAAGTAACCAACAATCCTTATTAGCAGCTGTCGGTCGGGATATTCGCGGTCGTAAGCCTCCGCGTCCAGCCCTTCCATGATGAAACCCATCCCTATCTCCTCATGGCCTAGGCATACCGCGAGAAAATGCGCTGATAAAGATCACAACGACTTATGAGCTCTTCGTGCGAGCCCTGGTCTGCTATCTGGTTTTGATGCAGAACAAGGATCCGGTCAGCCCGCCGGATCTGGGATAATCGGTGCGTGATCAGCAGCGTCGTTCGTCCCTCGAGCACATGCTTGATCGCTCGCTGGATCTGATCTTCGGTGGCGCTATCGACGGCGCTGGTCGAGTCGTCCAGGATCAAGATGCGCGGATCGGTCAGGAGCGCCCGGGCGATGGCAATCCTCTGCCGCTGGCCACCGGAGAGTGTTACCCCGCGCTCGCCCACGACCGTCTTGTAACCCTTGTCGAATCTTTGAATGAACTCATCAGCCTGGGCGGCCTTAGCTGCCCTCATGATGGCGTCGGGATCGATTGCCATGCCCATACCAAAACCAATGTTTTCATCGATGGGTCTCGTAAAGAGGAATAGATCCTGTTCAATCGTCGATATCTGTGAGCGCAGCGAATCGAGTTTCCATTCGCGCACATCGACCCCGTCGATCATGACTCGCCCTTCATCGACGTCGTAAGTGCGGTTTACTAGTTTAGCCAGGGTCGTCTTCCCCGATCCGGTCTGGCCAACAATGGCGAGCGTCTCACCAGGCTCTACACGGAATGAAACATCCTGCAGCACTGCAAGGCCAGCGGGATCATTCTCCAGTCGGAACGTCACGTGATCGAAGACAATTTCACCACGCATGGTTGCGGCGTGACCAGCTGCATTCTCATCCAGTTCGGTTTCCTCTTCCATCAACTCAAGGATGCGTTGCGCGCCAGCGATCCCCATCTGAACCAGCGAGAAAGTAAAGATCGAGATGAATGCCGGAAAACGCAACACGCCCAGCAGACCCATATAGGCAACCAGATCACCGATCGAGAGGCCTCCGGAGGCAACCAACCACAATCCATGTGCGAAAGCAACCGTAAAAGCAAAGCCGAGAAGGAGCAAAGGCAGATAGCGAGCTTCGATCTCCCCTTGTTTTACATATAGATCGCGCACGCTCCGGGCGTTGGCCAGGAACTTTCGCCGCTCCTGGATTTCCTGGGTCGAAGATTTCACCACCTGGATTCCAGTAATGGTCTCGTTCAACCCAGCGTTCATCTCCCCGAAGCTTCGCCGTTGGGCGATAGCGACCGGGTTCAATTGACGGATGTATCGGCGTAAGGCAAAGATATAGGCGATGACGAAAAGGACCGGTGCAAGGAGCAGCTCTGTTCGTAGGAAAGCGATGAAAACCAGCGGGGCGATGATGCCGATGACCGACTCGGTGATGAGAGCTACGCCCGGGTTCATCATCGGATTGAGTTGACGGACATCATTCGTCGCCCGCGCCATGATGTCGCCTACCCGCTGGCGATTGTGGAAGGTCTGGCTTTTGCCGAGCAAGCTGATATACAGCTCCTCGCGTGCATCACGCTCCATGCGCTGGCCTAGAGTCTCCACGGAGAACGAGTTGGTGAGATCGAGCACGCCCCGCACAAGCACCAGACCCAGGATCGAGAGTCCGATCGTTAGCAAGCGGGAGATGCTCGGATTAGGCCCGAGCACTTCATCAAATGCGAGTCCGGTCAACCTGGGAACCGTTGAGAATAAAATGTTGCTCAACGTCGCAGCAACAAGAAAACTAACAAGCAGGTGGGGATAGCGCAGCAAATGGGAAAGAATCCAGCGTACCGGGCTCGACCGGTTGTAGAGGTGCTCACCCGTAACGCTAAACTCGCGTTTGGTCTTGGTCAGAATAACTGCATCATCAAGCATGAAGTCATCGCTTCAGGAGAGTAGGTTCGATACAGTAAATCACGAACAT
>DAOUEJ010000027.1:0-8317 GCA_034430615.1 Anaerolineales bacterium
TCCTTTTAGGAATATCCTGATTTTTATCTTCTTGCGAATTCCAGCCCCACCTATCAGTAAGTTGGCACTTCGGAATCAACTAAACCGAATGCTTATATTGGGGAGATAGTCAGGGGGAGTGAATTAGGTGGTTGCGTTACTTCCTTCTCCCATTAAAGAAAGCAGCCACATGCTCGCGTGGGCTATTGGTCGGGGTTGCAAGTCAAGATTGGCGCGCTGAAACAAAGGGCTGATCATGAACTGCCCAAGCAAGACGCTCACACTGATCAGCGGCGGTTCCTCGATTAGCACTCCCTGCTCTTGCTATCGCCGCAAGAACTTCATCACGATCTGAATATTCTTCCATGGCACCTGGAGCAAACTTTTTTAACTCCGGGTTGCGCGGGATTTCTACCAGGAGCGTCGGAATGATTTCCCCATGCATCCGATTCGTTTCGAGATAGGTCATAATCTTACCTGCCGTACAGCCAGTAAATTGCATTTGACTTTTCGTCCAAAATCACGGCCCGCGATTGGGCCACCGCAATACCGAAACTTACATATAATTCAAGGATGACCGCTCAGTGGTGCTCGCATCCAATGGGTCGGCCGAGCTTAAGCCTGAACGATTGTTGATCTAGAACCGAGGCCTATGCATCAAGTCGGAATATTGCTGAGTTATTTTCGTGAACCCGGGGCAGCCCAGGATACGCTGCGCACCCTGGGTCAGAAGGGATTCCGGCGTCGGATCCTGCTCAAGCGGGCAGCCGATGGGCGCGTGACCTGCCTCGATCCGACTGTGTCCAGCCGGATACTCTTCAGCGCCCTGGCCGGTATCATCACATCCGCTGTATTGGCTTCCCTCTCAATCGTCGGCCTCCTCCCCTCACTAATGTCCGGTGGAGCAGCCAGCAGCCTGCTGTATGGCTTGATCGGGTTGAGCATAGGTATCCTGGGGGGAACCCTGGCATCTTTCCGTCTCCTACCGGGCGTTTCCAGGAACGTGCTGGAGACCCAGCTTCCCCGGCTGCGAGGCGACGAGGCACTGCTCATCCTCCAAGCGCCGATCCACTTACTGTCTGGCGCCGTGACGACACTGCGTGATGCGATCGAAACCGAGGTGGCAATCTTCGCTCTGCACCCCCGGCGCCAATTCCCAGAAGCACCCGTACTTCCCGATCTCGCCGCCCTTGCCCTACCCCAAATTCAAGAGTATGCCGCGCAGCTTGGGCGTGATCACAATGTTGATACGCGGGGCGGTTCAAGCCGGGAGTTGCTCATCCAGCTCGAGGAAGCGCGTGAGACGATCCACATCATCTGCGGCGATCTGACCGAATCCTCACGTCTCGAACAGTCTCTCGGGCCGGTTGCCGAATGGATCCTTGATAACGAGTATCTGATCGAGAGCCACAGCCGCGATGTGCAGCTAAACCTTCCCAAATCTTTTTTTCGCGAACTTCCCAAGCTGGTCGATGACCCCGATCGAGGCTTGCCGCGCGCGTACAGCCTGGCGAGGGAACTCGTCGCACACAGTGATGCCCGCCTTGATCGTGAGAATATCTCAGGGTTTTTAACAGCATACCAAGCGAACGCCTACCTGGAGATCGGAGAGCTCTGGGCACTGCCTCTCATGCTGCGCATCGCGTTGATCCAACGCGTTGAGCAGCTGGCGCGGCAGGCCTGGGGCGAACTGTCCGACCGCGAATCCGCCGATTATTGGGCTAACCGGCTGCTCACGACCCTGCGCCGAGATCCCGATCAACTGTTTGCCGTCCTGGCTGAGCTCGCTAAAGAACAACCCCGGCCCAGCGCATTTTTCGCAACCCAACTCAGTGGCCATTTATACGATGAGGATGCTGCCCTGGTCCCTATCCAGAGCTGGCTGGAACGTTCGCTGCACAGGCCGCTTATTGATCTGAACTCCGGCG
Source organism: Anaerolineales bacterium (assembly GCA_034430615.1). Classification (GTDB taxonomy): domain Bacteria; phylum Chloroflexota; class Anaerolineae; order Anaerolineales; family E44-bin32; genus E44-bin32. The sequence continues at coordinate 1,908 of DAOUEJ010000027.1, forward strand.
AACAGGCGCGCCAGGCTGCCAACCAGATCTCGATCGGCAACGCAATTACCAGCCTGCGCCAACTCTCATTGCTAGACTGGCGTGAGATCTTCGAGAGCCAGAGCCAGGTTGAGAATATCCTGCGCCGGGATCCGGCCGGCGTTTACCCCCAAATGGATTTCGAAACACGCAACCAGTACCGCGAGGCGGTAGAGGTGCTTGCCAGGGGTTCGAATTTGGAGGAGGTCGAGGTCGCCCGCAGAGCGATCGAGATGGCCGCGGCCCAGCCCACGCAGGCTGGTTGGGAGACTCGTGACAAACACGTGGGCGGCTACCTGGTCGGCGAAAACCGGGGTGAACTCTCCAGGGCAATTGGCTGCCGGGAGGGCTGGCGTTTCCGCCTGCACCAATGGGTCTATCGTTACCATACTCCGGTTTACCTGGGCTCAATCGCTATCGTAAGCTTGAGCCTGCTTGCTGCCCCTCTTGTCTTCAGTAAACCATTCAGCATATCGATCCTCGACCTGCTTGTCCTGCTGCTGCTAATTTTTCCTGCCAGCCAGCTCTCCACCGAATGGGTCAACTACCTGATCACGCGCCTTCTTCCACCCCACCGCCTGCCAAAATTAGACTTCCATAAAATCGGCATCCCTGATTCCAACCGGACGCTGGTTGTCGTGCCGATGCTCCTGGCAGACGAAGACACGATCGAGGCTGAAGTCGAATCGCTCGAGATCCGCTACCTGGCAAACCCTGAGCCAAACATAAGCTTTGGGTTGTTCTCCGATTTCACCGATGCACACTCCGAGACTACCAGAACCGATGCTCGCCTGCTTCAAGCAGTCAAAGACGGGATCGTAAACCTTAACCATAAGTACGGGGAGGGTCGCTTCTACCTGTTCCACCGCCAGCGGACTTGGAGTGAGTCCGAGCAGATGTTCATCGGCTGGGAACGAAAACGCGGCAAGCTTGAGGAGCTCAACCGGCTCATCCTGGGACTCCGCCATGAGGATGAGCCGCCTATCGTCTTCGTCGGGGATGAAGACAGGCTAACCGGTATCCGCTTCGTCGTCACCCTCGACAGCGATACCCAGCTGCCGCGCGACAGCGCCCGGCGCATGATCGAAACGCTCGCCCACCCGCTCAACCTGCCGCGCTACGATCCTGAGGGCCGGATTGCCAGTGGCAGCTATACCCTTATCCAACCGCGTGTGAGCCCCTCACTCCCGAGCGCTGCATCAACACTGTTCAGCCGGATATTCACCGACCCGGTCGGCACCGATCCGTACACCAAGGCTGTCTCGAATGCCTACCAAGACCTATCCGGTGAGGGCTCGTACATCGGGAAGGGGATCTATGATGTGCGTGCCTTTCACCGCACGCTGGCCGACCGCTTTCCGGACGAGCGCTTGCTCAGCCATGACCTGATCGAAGGCGAACATGTCCGCACTGGGCTGGCGACCGATATCGAGTTGTTCGACGAATTCCCTTCCGATTATATGAGCTACAGCCGCCGGCAGCACCGCTGGATCCGCGGCGACTGGCAGATCGCCGAATGGATCTTACCGCGCGTTCCTGCCCGCAGGCACGCAAAAGTACCCAACGCCCTGGGAACCTTGAATCGCTGGAAGATCTTTGATAACCTTCGGCGCAGCCTGGTTCCTGCAGCCAGCGTGACCGTCCTGGGACTGACCTGGTTCCTCGCTCCGCACCTTCAGGCGTATGCCGCCGGGCTGGTCGCAGGTATGACCCTCTTCCAACCTTTAGCCGGCCCGCTTACCTGGGCAACCTCACCCCATGGCCTGCGAGCTTTTTCACCGCGGCAGATATGGCATGACCTGACCCGGGCGTTGGTCGAGGCTGCCCTGCTCATGCACCAGGCAGGTCTCGGGTTGGATGCGATCATTCGGGTCGTGTACCGCCGTCTGATCAGCCGGCGTGGATTTCTCCAATGGACCACCGCACAAATGGCTGAGGGGAGTTCGTGGGCTGCCCGCCTTCGATTCAACCTGATTTTCTGGTTCATCTCACTACTTGCCGCTCTCCTTGGCTTGAGCATTCACGCCTTCAATCCCACAAGCATGCCTGCTGCGCTCCCCTGGCTCCTTCTCTGGCTATCTACCCCGGTGATTGGCTGGCTGCTCTCCTTGAAACCTGCCTCCCGGGCTCCTGATCATGAGCTAAGCGAACGCGAGACACAACAGCTCAGGAGAATCGCCCGGCGTACCTGGCGCTACTTTACGGACTTCGTAGGCCCGGACACTGCCTGGCTGCCCCCTGACAATTACCAGGTCTCCCACAAAAACCAGCTCGCCATGCGCACCAGCCCGACCAATATCGGCATGTGGATGTTGAGTGCCCTGGCAGCCCAGGATTTCGGTTACCTCACCCCTGATCAGGTAATCGAGACCCTCACCAACACCATGGACACCATCAAAGGGCTCGAACGCTATGAGGGGCATTTGCTCAACTGGTACAACCTCAAAGACCGGACACCGCTCCGCCCACGCTATGTTTCCTCTGTCGACAGCGGGAATTTAATCGCCGCACTCTGGACCCTCGACCAGGGCCTCGAGGAGATGCACCACCGACCGATCCTCAGCCTAACAGCCGTGCTCGGGCTGCAAGACACTGCAGAAATTCTTCTGGATGAGCTAGCACATGAACTTGATCCGGGCGGAGAGACCGAGTTGGTGACAGACCTGATCACCCGCATCAAGCACTGCCCACCGGGTTTGCTCGAGATCATCCATACGCTGCGTACGATCCATCCCATAACTGACACGCTGGCCGTAGATCTGCGTGAAGAAGCGAATCTGCATGCCGGTGCAGCCTACTGGGCCAGACAGCTCGCACGCCAGGTTGCAGCCTGGATCGAGGTCATCGATCGCTACTTGACCTGGATCGAGATCCTTGCTGAAAGGACGGAGGATGACCTTTTAGCCTCAGGTCTCGACGCGCTGATCCCTGTTCGATCTGCACTCGACGAGGCTCCCTCGCTGAAGATGATGGCGGCCGGAAGCTATCCCGCTTCGAACAGCATGAACCTCAACCAGATCGCATCACAAGTCCAGGATCAAGACTCCCGGGCCTGGGTCGAGCGCATAACGGAGGCGTTCTCACGGGCGAAGTGGTTCGCAGGCGAGATGCTTGGTCTGGGCGAGACTCTGCAGCGTGATGGTCGCGAGTTTTCCCGGGAGATCAATCTGCGTTTCCTGTACGACACCACACGCCGGCTGTTCGCGATCGGGTACAACGTTTCTACCAGCCAGCTCGACGGTTCCTACTACGACCTTCTCGCCAGTGAAGCCCGGCTTGGGAGCTACATCGCTATCGCACGCGGCGATGTCCCGGTGGAGCATTGGCTAGCATTGAACCGCCCCTACAGTTCGCACGGCCAGCACAGAGTGCTCTTGAGCTGGACCGGGACCATGTTCGAATATCTAATGCCGCTCCTGCTGCAGCGCTCCTTCCCGAACTCCCTGCTCGATCAGGCCACCAGGGAAGCGGTTGCGCTCCAGGAAGCATACGGCCGCCAGCGCCGGGTGCCGTGGGGAATTTCGGAATCAGCCTATGGCGATCTAGACCTGAGCAAGACCTACCAGTACAAAGCTTTCGGTGTGCCCTGGCTCGGGTTGAAGCGCAGCCTGGATGAAGATCTCGTCGTCGCACCGTATGCAACACTGCTTGCGCTCACGGTGGACCCACGTGGTTCCTTTAAGAATCTCGGCCGGCTCGAGCGGCATGGTCTCTTGAATGACTACGGTTTCTTCGAAGCGATCGATTTCAACCGTCGGCCAAAAGCCGATGCCAAACCGGGGGTCATTGTGCGGGCCTACATGGCGCACCACCAGGGCATGGGCTTTCTGGGCCTGACCAATCTCCTCTTTGACAACGTGCTGCAGCGCCGGTTCCATAATGACCCGCGTGTGAAGGCGGCTGAACCACTTCTTTACGAGCGCGTGCCCGTTTCCCCGCCGTTCCATTACATCTCCACACGTGAGGAGATCCCCAGCCGGGTTGGCGCAAGTGGTGTCGCCCCGAGCGTAAGCAAGTTCGAAACCGCGCACAGCATCACACCCAAGGTCCAGCTTCTCTCGAACGGACAGCTCTCAACCATGACGACCAACGCCGGGGGTGGATATACCCAATGGAAGGGCATGGATATCACCCGCTGGCGCGCAGATACCACCTCCGACAACTATGGTTCCTATCTTTACCTGAAGGACGTCGACAGTGGGGAAGTTTGGTCGAACATGTTCCACCCGGTCGATCGTGAACCCGATCGCTTCTCCGTCCACTTCCCGCTCGATCGGGCGGAGTATCGCCGGCGGGACAATGGCATCGACACCCAGACCGAATTGATTGTGTCGCCTGAGGATGATATCGAGATCCGCAGGATCACGCTCACCAACCGTTCGCTCCGCAGCCGGACAATCCAGGCGACGAGTTATTACGAACTCGCGCTCGCGCCGCACACCGCCGATCGTCAACATCCTGCCTTTAATAAGCTGTTCATCCAAACGGAAGCACTCATTTCCGAAGACGCACTGCTTGCGTACCGCCGCACCCGTCAGGAAGATGACCTGCCGATATTTGCCGTCCACAGCCTTGATCTTCTTGACCAAACTGAAGCTGCCGGCCCAACATTTTACGAGACAGACCGGCGTGTGTTTATCGGGCGCGGCCATTCGCTGAATAATCCGATGGGGCTCAAAGCCACGCTAGGGAACACCGCCGGTTTTGTGCTCGATCCGGTTTTCTGCATGCGGCGAGAAATCCAGCTCGCCCCAGGACAGAGCGCACAGCTCGTCGCTGTCCTTGGTGTGGCCGAGAGCCGGGAAAACGCACTTGCCCTGATCGAAAAGTACCACGACCCGGCAGTCGTCGAGCGGGCTTTCGAGATTGCCTGGGCGTCAGCACAGCTCGAACTGCGGCTGCTCCGGATCCACCCCGACGATGCGCGTCGCTTCCAGAAGTTGGCCGGGCACATGCTCTACCCCTCCGCCTACTTACGGCCTCCCACAGAACGCATCGAGGCAAACCGCAAGGGACAGGCAGGGCTCTGGCCCTATGGTATATCCGGGGATTTACCAATCCTCTTGGTCTCGATCGCTGATCCAGCCGATCTTGGCCTTGTGCGCCAGATGCTCCAGGCGCAGGCCTATTGGCGCCAGCACGGCCTGCTTACAGATCTGGTCGTACTGAACGAGGAATCCAGCAGTTATGAACAACCACTCATGGAGCGTCTTGAGCGTTTGATCCAATCCTTCAGCATGCTCACCAGTAAGGATCAGCCAGGCGGAGTGTACCTGCGTGCGGTGGATCAGATCGCCCATGAGGATGTAATCCTACTTCAGTCCGTCGCCCGCGTCTCGTTCGTCGCAGCCCGCGGTCCGCTGGCGCAACAAATCGGCATACCCTTTGAAACGATTGAGGAACCTGCACTGCTCGAAACCAAGCGGATCGAAGACGAACCTTCCCGACAGCTGCCCTTCATGGAATTGCCTTACTTCAACAGCCTGGGAGGGTTCAGCAGCGATGGCCGGGAGTATGTGGTCTACCTCGGCCCGGAGACGAACACCCCCGCTCCGTGGGTGAACGTGATCGCCAACCCGAACTTCGGGACGATGGTCAGCGAGACAGGCGCCGGTTTTACCTGGTTCGGCAACAGCCAGCGCAACCGTCTTACACAGTGGTCGAACGACGCGGTCCTGGATCCACACACGGAGGTGATCTACATCCGCGATGAGGAAAGCGGTAGATTCTGGAACCCTACTGCAGGCCCAATCCGCGAGCGGACTGCCTATCGTGTGTACCATGGCGCGGGCTACACACGTTTCGAGCATAACAGCCATGCCATTGAGCAGCACTTAACGACCTTTGTTCCGCTCGACGAGGACGGTGGACTGCCGGTTAAGGTCAGCAAACTTTCGCTGCGCAACGACTCAAAGAAGACCCGCAAACTCAGTGTCACATTCTACGTCGAATGGACGCTTGGTGAGCAGCGCGAGGACTCGCAACAGCATATTGTCACCGAGTGGGACCCCGAGCAGGGCATGCTCCTGGCCCGCAATGGTTACCATCCCGAGTATGCTGACCGGGTCGGATTCATCTCGATCAACCCGACGGCCGATTCGTTCAGCTGCGATCGATCGTTATTCCTGGGTAGAAACCGCACCAGCCAGAATCCACTTGCAATGAAGCATGGCGAGTTGGCGGGACGGTCTGGCGCTGAGCTCGATCCCTGCGGGGCACTGCAGGTGAAGCTGGAGCTCGCACCGGGCGAGACGAGGGATGTGATCTGCCTGCTCGGGCAAGCAGGGAGCGAAACCGAAGCAGTCTCGCTTGCCCGGGAGCTACGCGAGACACTTAGCGTGGACCAAGTGCTAGAAGCGACGCGAGGTTACTGGGATCGGATGCTTGACGCC
>DAOUEJ010000028.1:0-1890 GCA_034430615.1 Anaerolineales bacterium
CCTCAACACACGTTTCCGGACCTGGCTGGAAAGCGAGTATCACCGCACGCCCCACCGGGGCTTGGGCGGAAAGACTCCTCTGGACGCCTGGCTGGAGAAAAGCCGCTATATCGTGCATATGGACCCCTCCATCGATCTGCAACAGGCCTTTCTGCATGAGGAGAGTCGAAAGGTGTACAAAGACAGTACCCTGACTCTTGCCGGCACCCTCTATGAGGTTTGCCCAAGCTTGATCGGCAAGCGGGTGAAGTTGTTGTACGACCCCACGATGCCAGTGAAGAGGCTTCAAGTGATGTGTGAGGGCAAATCTTACGGAGAGGCGAGAATCGTAGATGCCTACGCCAATACGAAGGTGAAGCGAAACATTACCTCACGAGGGTCGTTAAACATCCAGGAGGACCATCCTGAGCAGGCCGCCGGCACTCGGCAGCCTGGGGGACCGAACGCCCCCATGAGCCCGGCCCAGAGAGCTTTGATCGCCAGCCGTATCGAGGTCCCCGCGCAGCAAGGGGGAGAACATGAATAAGGAATTCTTAAGCTACTTCAACCTCAGCGGCCTGCCGTTTACCAAGGAGATCCCTTCCGAGAAGCTCGTTAGTCTTCCCACCGTGGAGAAGGCTCTCTCCTCGGTGCGCCTTTTGGTGCAGACCCGGGGCATCGGAATACTGATCGGTGAATCGGGAGCCGGTAAAAGTTGCCTGATCCGCTTGGTGGCCTCCGAGCTGAACCCCGGATTGTACAAGCTGGTGTATCTGTGCCATAGCTCCATCGGCATCCTGGAGTTCTACGGCCATCTCTGTGCCGGCTTCGGACTGGAGGCAAAACGCTTTCGGGCAGCTATGTTCCGGGAACTCAAAGACCGAATCCTGTCGCTGAATCGCTCCAGCCACATTCATCCGGTTTTGGTCATCGATGATGCGCACATCCTATGTGCCGAGATCCTGCAGGAGATCCGTCTTCTGACCAACTTCGAGATCGACTCCTACAATGCCCTCACCGTGTTGTTGTGCGGGCAGCAGACCCTAACCAAGAAGTTCGGCCTCTCCCAGCTCGAACCCCTGGCCAACTCTATTACCATCAACGCCCAGCTGTCCACCCTGGCCAAAGAGGAGAGCCTCTCCTACCTCCAGCACAGGCTCGCTCAGGTAGGAGGGGCCGCCGGGCTGTTCACCCAAAACGCCCTCTCCCTCATCCACCAGGCTTCAGGGGGCATCATGCGCAGCATCAACGCCATCGCCCAGGCGGCCATGATGAAAGCGTATCTGGGCAAATCCCCCCAAGTGGAGGCCGAGCATGTGCAAAGCGTCATCGAACGATAGTTCCCTGATGAAACCAATCCATCCCAAGATCTCGGCCACCACACCCGCCCACATCCGTGAGCAGGCTGTGAGGTTCGCTCACCTCACCGACAAGGTTCTGGGCCAATTGAACCGCGCTGGTGCCCGGCTGTGTCGACGTTGCCTGCGCGAACTCCAGCAAAACCCTGAACACTACGACCACATTTCCACCTACCACGTGGATCTGTTGGCTCGAGCCATCCGCCGGGAGCTGGATGCCCTGTATAGTTGCCTACAGGTCGATACCCTGGAGGTGATCGACCGTTCCTACCAAGACTGGATTCGACGGGAGAAAAACCGAAAGAAATCCACGCGTCCGTCGATGGCTTGTTGACCGGAACAACGGTAAGCGGGAGGGACCGCTCTCCCGCTTACTTTTGCTCTTTGAAATAATTCGGGAAGGAAAAACTTGGAAGATTAAACGGGCACGGGTTCTATATTGCGGGAAACTACAGTGAGAATAGCGCGGGTGCTAAAGGGATATCACCGCGGTCTTCTACATGCGCTCTTTGATGCGGATCGAGCTTCTCTTATGACCAATATCGTGCTGAAA
>DAOUEJ010000029.1:0-10695 GCA_034430615.1 Anaerolineales bacterium
CAACTCAGAGGTGCAACGTTGAAGGTGGGAGTATAGATGAGCATTGGATTCAACATGTACCTGATCTTCCTACTATTCGGAACAAATTCCTTCTTACCTAATATTCAGTGTTGAATTAGAATCGGGACACTGGAAAATAGTAGGGTTTCAAGCTATTGAAAATCTTTAGGCCACCCTTGGAAACCCAGCCTGACGGTCCAAGACCCCTGTTTTCGGATTCGATCTTCTATGATGAGGGATTTGTCAAGTAGCCAACACCTGGCGTCCTGAATCCTCGGCTTCACTGAGCCGCCCACCACAACGCACCTTCTGCTCATCCCCTTTCTCAAACCTTTACTAATCAATTGCAGCAGAGATCGGATCCCGGGCTGCCTCGAAGCGACGGTCGAGATTCCCGGTGGGGTGGGGGAAGTGAATGTCACGATCGACTACGCCTACGATCCGCTATACCTGTGCTGGCCGAAAATGTACATCCGTTCCAAAAATACCCAATGAAAAGTATCTAAGCATTACAATCACGGTCTCAATTTCCTAAGAATGAAAGGCAGACTGTGATTTCTTCTCTCCAACACTTCTTCGAACTCATCCTAGACATTATCGCACAGCACATTCAATACAGGGTCAAACCCAGAAACCCATCGATGTTCACCGGTGCGATCCTCGATCTCACGCGCAGCAGATCAGAACTCGTGCTGGAGAATGCCTTTCTACGGCAGCAGCTCATCGTGCTCAATCGGCAGGTTATCCGTCCTGTCTGCAAACCGCGTGAGCGTGTCCTGCTGGTGATGTTGGCCAGTGGGTTACGATCCTGGAAGCAGGCTTTGACCATCGTTCAGCCCGATACACTCCTGCGTTGGCATCGTGATCTGTACCGCTGGTTGTGGAAACGCAAATCCCGAAAGAAGAACTCAGCGGGTCGTCCACCGCTCTCTGAAGAGACTGTTCGACTCATCCAGCGCATGGCTCGGGAGAACCACACCTGGGGCGCCAACCGCATTCATGGTGAACTGCTGAAGCTGGGATTGCACGCGGCGAAAAGCACAATACAGAGCTACATTAAATACTCCCGTGACCCTGGCTCGTCTCAGCAGCGTTGGAGAACCTTCATCCACAATCACGCCAGCGAGATCTGGGCTTGCGATATCCTGCAGACTTACGATGCATTCTTCCGTACGCTCTTCGTTTTCATCATCATTGAATTGAGAAATCGCCGCATCGTGCACTTCGGGGTGACACGACATCCTACCGATGAATGCTTGGCTCAGCAGTTACGTGAGGCCACTCCCTTCGGAAAAGGTCCACGTTTCTTGATCTGTGACAACGATCGTAAATATGGGTCTTCTTTTCGGAGAGTTGCGATCGGAGCAGGCATTGAAGTTCTCCGTACTCCCTATCGCGCACCGAAGGCCAATGCGATCTGCGAACGCTTCCTTGGCAGTCTCCGGCGCGAATGTCTGGATCACTTCATCGCCTTCAGTGAACGGCATACCTATCGCATCGTGAAGCAATACGTCCATTATTTCAACTACGCTCGACCTCACCAGGGCATAGGTCAACAGATCCCTTGTCGGCTTATGTGCTTGAACAAGTCTGATGCTGACGGCCAGGTGGTTTCAAGGCCAGTTTTGGGCGGCTTGCACCACGATTATCAGCGACGCGCGGCTTGAAGGCCAATTTCGAGGAATCCAGTGCCTATACAAAACCGAAGGGGTCTACACCTCCATGTATAGTGGTTCTCATACGTGTGATGCGAAGGCGAATTCGGATCCCCGGCATGATCTCTCAAGCTGGTTTGCTAGTAAGGAATCCTTCCGACAGCAGCAAATTGCTCTTCATCCATCTTGGATAAACGCTAGTATTGGATCGTGGTAGATCTAGATAGGATTGCAACGGGATGAGGTTTTTCGGTCATCACACCCTTCTCGCGAGCATAGCGGCATTCTTTCTGCTGGGTGTTGCCTCGCTGATGAAACTTGGCATGCGAGCCGTGACCTCCAGCAATAAAGCGATCGGCGTAGCTTCCAAAGAGGGCCACTCTTAATACAACGCTGATCGTCTTATTGGGCAGCCCTCGAGGAGTGATGCCCGGGGGCTGCCTCACCTCTGGTCCGTATTTTCAGGTGTTGCCGATGGTTTCATTATCCCGTTGAATGTTCCTGATACTTGCACAGTTTTTCTTTCCAAGGCGTGGTCGATTTTCCGATCAGAGTCCAGAGAGCGATTTAACTAACACGGGAAGCCAGAGCGGAACGCTTCCGAACCTACTGGCGACTGCAAGGTGCAGCAGTTAATAGTCCTTGAAGTGGCAGGCAAGATGCATGATATACGTGATAATTTGCACGAATAGTACATTCCAGCCATACTGATTGACGAGAGATAGGAAGTGGTTAAGAAGACCTGTTCGCCTGCGGGAGGTTTTCATGAGTCAACCGATCACCGGTCGAGAGGCCCCGAAGGGGCGAGTGTTGCTCTTCATTCTTATCGCTGGACTAACCGTGATCGGTCTAATCTTCGTTACGGCAGTCGTCGGGCTGTCGATACGAGAACCTGAACCAGTTCCGGTTGACCCCTTCGCACGCAGCACGGATGAGTGCGTCGTCTGCCATCGAAAAACTACGCCCGGCATCGTGGAACAATACGGCCTGAGCAGCATGGCGTCGGCTCAGGTGACCTGCCGGAACTGCCATGAAGTGGAGCAGGCATATACCGGCGCTGTCGAGCATGAAGGCACCTATGTTCTTGGATCACCGACGCCAGCGCGGTGCAACCTGTGCCACACCCAGGAGGTAGCTCAGTTCGAGCAGAGCCGTCATAGCCTGCCGGCCTATGTTGCCTACGCCGGTACCGAGCATCTCGACCCGCAGTTCATGGAGATGTACGAGTCGATTCCTGAAGGCAGCTACGCTCCGGATAAGATGCGGAATTCACTCTACGCGCTGGAAGGACCGGAAATTACTCGCTTTGCCTGCGAGAGCTGTCACAACGTCGGGCTCCCTCAAGCAGATGGCTCGGTAGGCGACTGCACGAAATGCCATTTGCGCCACTTCTTCAGCCTGGAGCAGGCACGCAAGCCGGAGACATGCAACGCGTGCCACATCGGGCCGGACCATCCGCAGTATGAGATTTACATCGAATCGCCGCACGGAATTGCCTACCATACCCAGGGGGACTCCTGGCACTGGGACGCCGATCCCAGCACGCTTACCGTCAACGATTTCCCGGCCCCAACCTGTGCTATCTGCCACATGAGCGGATTCGGTCAGACCGGCACCACGCACGACGTCGGCGATCGCCTGACGTGGTATTTATTCGCGCCGATCAGCACACGCCGGCCGGCCTGGCAGGATAATCTCGTACGCATGCAGAGCGTGTGCCAGGAATGCCATAACGAGCTTTTCGTTGAGGATTTTTATCAGGCTGCCGACGCCGCGTCCGAGACAGTAAACTCGTGGGTCGCACGCAGCGATGACATGATGGCGCCGCTGAAGGATAAGGGCTTGATTACGGCAGAGCCCTTCGATGAGCCGATTGATTTCACCTACTTTGAACTGTGGCACCACTGGGGGCGGACGGCGAAATTCGGTGCGTGGATGCAGGGTCCGGATTATACGCAGTGGCATGGCGCGTACGAGATGCTGAGCGATTTCGCCGAATTGAACGTGCTGATCCAGGATAAGCTCGAGGGCGGGGGGCGCTGAGCATGAACTATCTCTCGCTTGCGTTTCCGATAACGCAAAAATTTCGCTCCCCGCTGATTCGGGACCAGATCATGCTGCTCATCGCGGCGGTCAATGAGATTTTCCTCGGGATCGATATCTACCTGGCGCACAGCATCAGCGGGACGATCGTGCCGCGTGAGTGGATCCCGATCATCTTCGGTCCCATCGCGGCTGTCGTACTGCTCGCCCTGGGTTTGGTCGCGCAGAAAAAACGGATGCTGGCCGCAGCCCTGGCGACGCTGGTCTTCCTGCTAAGCATTGCAGTCGGCTTGCTGGGAGCTTACTTCCACATCACACGTGCGATCCTGCCCACCGCACCGCTCGGGAAAGAAGTCTCGATCCCGCTTCTGGTTTGGGCGCCGCCAATCCTCGGCCCGCTTACTTTCTCGCTGGTCGGCCTGATCGGGATCAGCGCCGCCTGGGTTGAAAAGCCCGTGGATAGTGGAACCGTTCTGTTATTGAGAGGGCATAAGCTGACCTTGCCCTACAGCAAGACGCGGGCGTACCTCTTCATGGTGGGGCTGGGATCGCTGGCGACCTTGATCAGCAGCGTGCTTGATCATGCGCGGACCGGGTTTGTGAACAATTGGTTGTGGATTCCAACCATCGTCGGGGTGATCGGTACCGTTGCAGCCATCGTCCTGGGATTTTTAGACCAGCCATCCCGCTTCGATGTCCGTACTTACGTCGCCGCCATGGGGCTGATGCTCGTGACGGGTCTGGTCGGAGCCTTACTGCATGTCCAGGACGACCTGACGGCTCAGGGGACTTTCATTCTCGAGCGTTTCATACGCGGCGCGCCAGTTCTGGCGCCGCTTCTCTTCTCCAACATGGGCATGATCGGCCTGGTGGTGCTGCTCGATCCACATGAGTGACCTGCCCTCCAACTCTATTCCCATCATAGCGTTAGGGTAAGGGAATGGATACGTGCCATTCCTGGAAGCCAATTTCTCGCTGCATCTCCAGATGCAGGCCATTCAACGGACGTATGTACTGGTCACGCCGCTTACTGGACTGAAACATTTGAGGTGGAATGGACCGAGATCTACCAGGCAGGTTTCCTGTCTGGTGCGAATCGCAAGGCCACCCCTGGAATCCCGGCCTGGCGATTCAAGCCCCATGTTTTCGGATTGGAACTCACAACCTGAAGGTCCTGGGTTCGAATCTGAGCCCCGCTACCTAAGCACCAACTTGGATCGTCAGGCTTCCGGAAAAAGGATGGCCTGACGATCTTCGGTTAAGGGTTCATGACTTATCAGGCTCCTAAGCCAGGAGTCGTAGACCGTCAGGCTAAGGTCCTGGTTTGGCTCCTTATTTCACTGCCTTTCGCAGGATTGATCCATGGCTATTCTCCACTCATTGTCCGGATACTCCTCTAATTCCTGCGTTTTGTCGAACATGAGCAAGCGCATGGTAGCCTGAACGATTGCCTCGTCTCAGATCTTCTATTCGGTGTTTTTGATTTTCAGACATTCTTTCAAAGCCCCTCTCACTCTCTGCTTGTCTCTACCTGATCAACCTGAAGACCTTTTTTAAGACGTTCCTTTTGCTTCTAACAGGTACGTCAACGATCGCACATCCACTATAGCCGGATCTGACAGGCTTGTGTGTGATGAGAACATAATTTGGTCGTTAGGCGTTCAATAGGACAGGTGAGGAGATCGACACGACATTCCAGCACAGTTTCTAGAATGGATCTACATTTTCGGCTATCACAGGCATCAGCAGCTTGGACGGGGCGCGACCGATGCGGCGGGCGATCACCACCACCACGGGTAGCATCAGCGACGTGGCGCCGATGTTGTTCATGAAGCTGGATAGCACTGCCACTGTAAGCATGATGATGGTGATCAGACGGGCTTCACCGGCGCCGGCGACGTTCAGCAGCCGGGAGCCGATAATGCTCGCCACGCCCGCTCGTGCCAGGGCGGCGCTCAGAATGAGCACTGCCCAAACGGTCACGACGGCCGGGCTGCTGAATCCTGACAGGGCTTCGGCTGGCGTGATCAAGCCGGCCAAGGGAAGCGAAACCATAACCATGAGGGCAACGAGATCAGGGCGAACCTTCTCGGAGACGAACAAGATGACGGCCAGGGCAAGGATCGTGAGCACGATCGAGATCTCAGTCGTCATATTATCTGACCGTAGGGCAGATGCCGGGACAATGGCAGGAAGCATGTGGTGCCAGCTTTCTCATTGCAGGGTACCCGGAGTTGTCGCCTTGTCAAGTGGGGGTGCTGGATAGAATCGGACAAGTTGGTCGGGGGAAGCAAGCTGCCTGCCAGCGTCCTCCACCAAAGAGAAGCCCCTGACCCGGCCGAGCTGCGTTCTTCGTTCCCCTTGTCACCGGACGGGCAGTCGATGGCCATCTACGACGGCATCTCCTTGTACACCCTGGATCTAGCCACCGGAAGCATGTTCACTTTGTTTACGATCGACGAACCCAACTACATGAGCGGAGTCACTTGGCAACCGTAACTTGGACATGGAAATCACCCTCAAACCGGATGTTGTGAGCTCAGTTGAACGCAAGCGCATTCGAGTTCTGTGGCTACAATGTGGACGGAGAAGTGAGCCGTTGAGGCTCCAGAGAGACGTAGATCTCAAGGCCACCTTACACAGTCAGCCTGACGATCTTCGATTCTACGACCGTGACTTAATAGGATCCCTATCTATGAGTCATAGATCGTCAGGCTTAAGCCCTCGTTGGGTTCCTTAATGCAAGGGCTTTAGCAGGGATGGGTCCATGACTGTCTTCCGGTCGCTACCCAGATCCTCCGCTAATTCCCGCGTTTTGTAAAACACGGGCAGGAACCTCCTTGCCCGTACAATTGCATCGTCCGGGATCTTCTGTCTTGCGGCTAGCTATCCTGGCATTCTTCTGAAACGCCAAACGCTTTCTTCTCGCGTTGTTCCTCTCCAAAGGATCGGCCTGCAGATTTCCTTCCCAAGTCTTCCCGGGTACCTCTCACTGGAACGCGGACAATTGCATATCTACTGTAGAGGGATCTGGTCGGGCTATGTGTGACAAGTGCGTGATTTCGTCGTTAGACTAGCATTAGGGTTGAGAAGAGGGGTTAGGTATTTCAGTTTCGACCTTGCAGCCTTATCTATACAACCTTATATCCCTTTTTGCTGTCGTTTTACCCATCTTTCTGGCATAATATGTTCAAGGAGATACCCAAAATGACAGCAAGAAGCGTTCCGAGCAGCTTGGCATCCATCATTGAGGAGCTCGAACTGCGTCAACCTAAGTTGGTGACCAAGGCTTATTTGGTAGATCTTATAGAAGACCTGGGCTTGAGCTTGCGTCCGGAAGAAGTTACTCATCGCCTTCAGAAGCAAGGGTGGTTACTCTCATTAAAGACCAAGGACGCGTGGGAATTTGCACCCGCCTCACGCGCTGGAAGGATTGGATCCGGAGACCTTTTCATTGAACTGCGGGCCACTCTTTATCACCGGCCCGAGTTGCCGGTTGCAGTAGCGTATGAATCCGCAGCATGGCTCCATGGCTTTGCAAGGCGTCCTCCTGAGAAAGATGTAATTTTCATTCCGGCGAACGTTGAGCCTCCTCCGGCGCTGAAGGGATTCAGGATAACTCACATACGGGGACAGACGGAACCTGTCCGCGTCGACCAATTGCCCATCTGGTCGATTGAAACTCTAATCGTCCTTATGTCTGAACGTCCCATGTCATATCGAGCCTGGCCTACGGTTATGGAATGGCTCGTAGAAGCTACGGCGAGAGTTGATTATGATCTCATCTTGAAGGAACTTTCTGGCCGGGGGTTGGCAACATGGGCGAGAACGGGATACATCCTCGAAGCTGGCGGCAGGGAGGATCTCGGAGAAAGGATCCACCAGCAAATGGAGCCATCAAGGAAAGGTCCTTTCTACCTCGGCCCAAGGAGAGCTCTCGGTAAGGTCGATATGCGCTGGGATGTGCGTGACTCGATTCTTATTTATCGTGATACTCCGAGCTCGAAGCATAAAACACAAGAATAGGCTCACGACATAGGATGATCACCGAAGGTTATCTAGCCAGACATTACCAGGGGCGTCGCGGAGGAAGAGATCCCGCGCTTCTTGATGTCGCCCAGGACTATGCATTGAAGATCATCGCTGATTCCGGGCTGTTCTCGATGGGACTGACATTCAAAGGAGGAACTGCTCTTCGGAAGTATCGCGTGGGCACTTCTGGACGCTTCTCGACCGACCTGGACTTTTCAGCGGACGAGGTGAGCTTGGGGGAACTCCTTATGGAAACTTTAGATGGTGCCGAGCTCTTTGACGTGCGATTCTCGATTGAGATCGATACGCCTGGTCGAAGAGGGGATCTCGGTGTCATAACGCCACTTGGAGTCCCTCGCATCGGCGCAAAGATCGATGTAAGCCTGCATAAGCCGTGGCTCGACCCCGAATGGCTCGATCCGCTACCCATCCCAGTTCATCAGGCGTACGAGTTCAAGCCAGTAAAAGCTCCTGTGATGGTTTTGGAGGAGAGTCTTGCCGAGAAGCTCGCTGCCTTCCGTAGGAGAGCATTGCTGCGTGACCTATATGATCTTGCGCTTTACCATACCGGCGCTTTCGACGAGGATCTCGTCAGGAGGCTCACATTCCTCAAGGTTTTCGTAGACGTTGTTGAAGATGGTTTGGGATCTGGTCCATTCGATCCAGATCAGGACATCCTTCTTCCGAGAGGAGAAGCGGACTTCCCTCCTGAAGACATTGGGTTCCTCGTGGGCAAGATAAATGTTCCCCTTTGGCTAGAACAAGCTCAGACTCGCTTTGCCTTTTTAAACCGTCCAACCAAAGATGAACTTAAGTGGGCTCAATGCAATCCGAGGGATGCGTATGATGTCAGCAGCATCACAGGGGGCTTCAGGGATTAGTAGCCCATGATTCCGATATCCCGTACCTGGGCTCTGATTGCTAACCCAGATTGCATATGATGGTGTTCTGCTTATCAAGCGAATAGCTGCAACAAAAGAGCGTTACATCATGACGTGACAAGCCTGACGGTCCAAGCCCCCAGTTTTGGGAGCTGAACTCATAACCTGAAGGTCCTGGGTTCGCCTGCCCTGGTGGGCTAGGCCAGGGAATCCCAGCCCCGCTACCTGAAAATGGGGCTGTCCCAAAAGGGCAGCCCCATTCGCGTTTAAAGGGGGAATTTACTAGAATGGGGACATGAAAAAGAAAAGGAACCCCTATGTCGTGTTCAAGCCTTATACGATGGGACAGCTGCAGCTTCCCACAAATCTGGAAGAGCTGATCCCGGAGAACCACTTGGTGCGGGTGGTGCATGAAGCGATCGAGAAGATGGATCTGGATCCGCTCCTGAAGCGATACAAGGGCGGCGGGACCAGCAGCTACCATCCGAAGATGATGCTGAAGGTGCTGGTGTATGCCTATACCCAGCGGTTGTATTCTTCCCGGCGGATCGCCAAGGCGCTGCGGGAAAACATCCACTTCATGTGGATCAGCGGGAACAGCAGGCCGGACTTCCGCACGATCAACCGCTTCCGGGGCGAGGTGATGCGGGGGATCATACAGCAAGTCTTCGCCTCGGTGCTGGAACTGTTGATCGAGGAAGGATACGTGAAGCTGGAGCACTACTTCCTGGATGGCACCAAGATCGAAGCCAATGCGAACCGCTACTCATGGGTGTGGGCCAAGAGCACCCGGAACTACAAGCGCAAGCTGCAGGAGAACGTGAAGAAGCTGCTGGATGAGATCGAACAGGTGAACGAAGAGGAAGACGAAGAGTATGGAGACAAGGACCTGGAGGAGATGGGGGAAGACGGCCCGATCGATGCGGACAAGCTGGAGAAGAAGATCCAGGAGCTGAACGAGCGCCTGAAGGAAAACCCGGAAGACAAGAAGCTGGCCAAGGCAGTGAAGAAGATGCGGGAGGATTACCTGCCCCGCCAGAGGAAGTACGAAGAGCAGGAAAGCAAATTCCAGGGAAGAAACAGCTATTCAAAGACAGACGAGGGAGCCACCTTCATGCGCATGAAGGAAGACCACATGAAGAACGGACAGCTCAAGCCGGGATATACCATCCTGGCACAGGGTAACATGCAGATCGGCACCGAGAACCAGTTCGTGGTGAGGTACAGCGTGCATCAGCGGCCCGGGGACAGCGGCTGTCTGATACCGCATCTTCAAGCTCTGAAAGAACAGTTGGGGCGGCTGCCGGAGAAAGTGGTCGCCGATGCGGGGTATGGGAGCGAAGAGAACTACGCCTACCTGGACGGGCAAGGGATAGAAGCCTACATCAAGTACAACACCTTCCATCTTGAGCAGAAGAAACGCGAGAAGGATCGTTTCCGAGCAGCGAACTTCCCTTACGATGAAGCTAACGACGAGTTCATCTGCCCGGCGGAGAAGCGGCTAACCTATCGATGGACGGAGCCGTACCAGACGGAGAACGGTTTTCAGACCGAACTGCGGGTCTTTGAGTGCAAAGACTGCCGTGGTTGTGAACTGAAAGCCCATTGCACACGGGCGGTTGGCAATCGCCGCATTCAGGTGAGTTTCCGTGGAAGGGAACTGCGAGACAGAGCTGGCAGGAACCTTCTGTCCGAACAAGGAATGACCTTGCGATCAAGACGGCCGGTGGAGGCGGAAAGTGTCTTCGCCAGGCTCAAACATAACTGGGGGTTTAGAAGGTTTCTGTTGCGAGGCAAAGAGAAGGTGGAAGTCGAGTGGGGATTGCTTTGCATCGCCCACAATCTTGCCAAGATGGCGGCCTGAGGGTCGTCTTTTTTTTCCATCCCCCGATCTAAGACCTGGAGAAGTACCAAGGGGCTGCCTAAAATTGCTTTTTAGACAGCCCCTTTTTCCTTCCAAGCCCCCTATTTTGGGATTAGAACTCACGATCTGGCGGTTATGAGCGTGTTATCGAAGCATCAGATGCCTGCGATTGGATCACTAAACACCGTCAGGACTATCGGCGATTATTCCTGATATCACG